>JAFVYB010000084.1 GCA_017500825.1 Myxococcaceae bacterium
ATGCACCGAATTTGACCTAACGTAAAGTCGATTAAAATAAAACGATGCAATCACCGGTCATTTGAGGTGCTTAGGGCGACGGCGGCCTTTTGTCCCGCCCCGAATCCGAGCTCCCGTAAAAAAGCCAAAAATAAAATCGAGCAAATACCGCTCGTCTGAGGGGCGGGAAAGGAAAAGGGAGAGCGCTAGAGGGAAAAACATGGGTTTTTCACTCTCGCACAATAACGAACTAAATTCGGTCGTTCGGGGCACGTCGGCGGCCGACACGCCAACGTCAATTCAAGACTTTGACGTGTCGTTTTTGACGTGTCGTTGTCGATTCAAGACAATGCCCTGCCAATGTTCATTCGGGACGATGAATCGCCGTCTGTGATCAAAAAAATAAAATGGTGTTATTCGACTTTTGGAAATCCCCTGACGCGTTCCACCAAGACATCTAACCATTTTTGAAATTTTTTCATATGAATACGCCCATACATGGCCACCCCCTTCAGTTTCACTGATTCTTCCCGAGAAATTTCTTCCATGCGGTGTGCCTTTCTCTTTTGAATTATCCAAAAATTATTTCGAACGAAAACTATACCCCTCGCCTTCGAGACGATCCCAGGCGAGGAGAGAGAAATCTTCGAGGGTTTGGTGGACCATTTGAGCGACATCGGGTGGAAGGTTGGGATCGCGGGGGCCGGTAAATTCACGGCCGTCGGGCAGGAGTAAAAAGTTGTGGTTCATGGCGGTGATTTGGTTGAGTTTGGATTCGAGAAAGCGGAAATAGGGGCCGCCGTCGATGCCTGCCGCGCGCAATATCTTGCTCGGTAAATAAAAGGCGCTCATACGGTCGGGAATATCGAGTTCGGGCAGGGGGAAATTGGCGAGGACAAAAAACGGCACCTCGTATCGGCGCTGGCCATTGTCGCCAAAATCAAAACCGCCTTCGCGCAGCACCGAATCAGAAATATAGGGCAAATGATCGCCCATGAAAAACAACACCGTGGGACGCGCGCGCGATTCAACAGCGCGGATCAAATAGCCGAGGGCGATATCGGCGCGGTTGAGCGCGTTGGCCAAATGCTCCAGGCTTTCTTTGGTCGACGGTGAAAGCCCCTCACTGACAATGCGCACGGTCTTTTGTTCCTCGGGCCAGCCGTCGTAACCGCCATGCGATACCATGCCCAAGCCAAACAAAAAGACAGGTGTCTGAGCGCTGTTCAATCGCTCGATTAAATGATGCGCCAAGGGCTCGTCAGAGGGAAATGGGCCGTCGAACAAAGTTTCTT
Organism: Myxococcaceae bacterium; assembly: GCA_017500825.1. Lineage (GTDB taxonomy): Bacteria > Myxococcota > Myxococcia > Myxococcales > UBA5297 > UBA1203. Next base: position 1,275 of record JAFVYB010000084.1, read on the forward strand.
TTCCAATGTATTTGTCAAAAAAAATTCTTCCGTTTGAAGTATCAAATTTTATTGGTAAATCTTCTAATGAATAAAAAAATTCAAACCCAAGATGTGGATAAATTACATCGTAGGAATATGTGTTCTTGTAGAAATTATGAAAGGCTTTCGAACAATATCCCTGATTTTTAAAAAAACCAGGCATTGCCCAGATTTTTTTATGAATATTGTGGTGGTAGGGGACGGCGTTGGGAGGGAGGACGGCGATGGGGAGGCCGGTGTGCACTTCAAATTCGACATTTGCCGTGGCGCCGCCTGCCTCGGGGCTGATCAGTCGTCCGGAAAGCGTTTTTTGGATAACTCGATGAAAATTAGGCGTCGCATCTCGATCGAAGCGGACCGCATGGAGCCGATCTAGTTCCATGAAGGATTCGCCGAGATAAAAAATAACATCAGGACTTGTCGGACCTTCAACGATATCAGCTGCCTTCATATGTTCATTAATAATCGAAGTAATGGACTTTGAATTGTAATTAATCGGCTTTTCAAATGAAACCCGCGGACTTCTGATAAAATTCATCAAAAATCCATTGACGCTTTCATCGCGAAAAAAAATCCCGGCGTCATTGTCCTTTGGCGGCTCAAGAATGCCCGAGGCAAAAAAAGCGACGACGACACCCAGCAGGGCGGCGCGGCCAGGGCGGGAGATGGGCAGGCGAGGGGAACGCCGCAAGAGGAAGATGAAAATGGCGAGCGCGGCGACGAGGCCGACGCCGAGACCGATAAAGGCGCCGAGGTTGGCGCGCAGAACGCCGCCTATGACGCTCAGGACGTCGCTCACCAGCGAGAGATCGCTCATGGCCAGCGGCTTGCCGATCGCGCGCGTTTTTTGAACGTGGGCAAAGAGGAGGACACCTGTCAGCGAGGCGCTCAGCAGGAGGCCGGCGGACAGGCGATTTGTCAGCGCCCAGAAAAAGAGAATCGAGAGCGTCAGCACCAGGCAGTCGGTCACCCACGCGCCTGTGACGATGCTCGACAGGCCGCCCGGAACAGCGCTCAGGCCATCGAGACAGGCAATGCGCGCGGCTTCGGCGGCGATGGCGGTGACAAGGGCAAAGGTGATGAGGCCCGCAAAGAATCCGAGGGCACCAAGAGGGCCAAGAGGTGAGGGGCGCCTGGTCGATGGCTTCATCGCGTCATCCTCAAAATCAATTCGTTTGCGAAACAGTGTCGTTTGCAAAATCGACTTGTCCGACAAACCGCGTCGGCGTCGAATTTTTTTCGCGTCCAAAACAATCTCGCTCTCCAGAATCGCTTCGGTTGAATTATCGCGCGGCGCAAAAATTGTCTTGAGCGCGTCAATGTCGCGTCCCAAACGTGTATTGTTTGTAAAGTCGCGGTTTGGGAAGCTCTTTTCGCGTTCAAAACAATTTCGTTCTCCAGAATCGCCTCGTTTGAATTATCACGCGGCTCAAAAATTGTCTTGAGCGCGTCAATGTCGTGTCCCAAATCTCTATTATTTGTAAAGTCGCGGCTTTTGAAGGTCTTTTCGCATCCCAAACAATCTCGCTCTCCAGAATCACTTCGGTTGAATTATCGCGCGGCTCAAAAATGGCCTCGTTTGAATCATTCCGGCGTTTGTCAACGCGAGAGCTGGAGCGATTCGCGGGGGACGGGGCTACTCAAGCGCGTCAATTCAGCGCCGATCGTTTGTGTTTTGGGTGCCGTTGACAGGCGCGCCTGGGGGAGCGGGTTCATCGATGAGGGCGCCGGCGCGGTAACTCGAACGCACCATGGGTCCGGCGGCGACGCGCTCAAAGCCGCGGGAAAGGGCTATCTCTTTGAGGCGCGCGAAGGTGTCGGGCGAGACAAAGCGCTCGACTTTGAGGTGAAACGGCGAGGGCTGCAGGTATTGGCCGAGGGTGAGAATCGAGGCGCCGGCGGCGATCAGGTCGTCGAAGCAGGCGATGATTTCGTCGTCGGTTTCGCCCAGGCCGAGCATCAGCGAGCTTTTGGTGCGAATGGCGGGATGGGCGCGAAAGCGCGCCAGGACATCGAGCGAGCGGCGGTAGGTGGCGCGGGCGTCGCGGACAAAGGGGGTCAGGCGTTCGACGGTCTCCAGATTGTGGCCGATCACGTCAGGCGCGGCCTTTGCCACTCGGTCGAGCGCGCGCGTATCGCCGCCAAAGTCGGGGATCAGGACCTCGATTTTCACCTCGGGCGCGGCATGGCGAATGGCTTCGACGCAGCGGGCAAAGTGGTCGGCGCCACCGTCGGGCAAATCGTCGCGGTCGACCGAGGTCAAAACGGCGTAGCGCAAGTCGAGTTGGGCAATCGCGCGTGCCAGGCGCTCTGGTTCGTCGGCGGCGAGCGGCTCGGGTTTGCCAGTGGTCACATGGCAGAAGCGGCAGGCCCGCGTGCACACGCTCCCCATGAGGAGGAAGGTGGCTGTGCGGCATCCCCAACACTCGCTCTGGTTGGGACAGCGCGCCGAGCGGCAGACGGTCGAGAGCCCGGCGTTGTCGAGAATCGCCCGCACCTCGTCGAATTGGCCTTCCTGGGGCAGCCGTGTCTTGAGCCAGTCTGGTTTGCGCTGGGGGCCCTGGGCATGGCGCTGGGGCGCGGAAAATCTGTGGGAAGTGCCGGCCATGGTCTCGCGAAGTGCCTTTCCGAATGAGTGGGGGCGCGTTCCGAAGGCAATGAACCGCGCTTGTCAAGATTAAACAGGGCCGCGATAAAATTCAGACAGTGATAAAAATAGAATTAAAATAATTTAAACAGAGCGATTTGAGTGTCGCCCAAAAAAATAATCTAAAACGACAAAATTAAAATCATTGGAACAATAAACACGGTTTATTAAAACAGTGGGCGAGGGATTGATAAACAAAGTGGCGCCACGCTCATCCGCATAATGTTCAATAATATATTTTTCGGTCTGTATCGCCCGTTTTGGAATGCCTTGCCCTGTCAAAACGGTTTGTCCTAGAAGCCCGCCGCTTTTTCGGGGCCCCGCTTTGCGCCCCGCCTCACCCGCCGGAAAGGATTTTGAATGAAGAAGATCAATGTCACCGACCTCATTCTGCGAGACGCCCACCAGAGCCTGATGGCCACCCGCATGACTTTTGACGACATGGCCCCGGCCTGCGCCGATCTCGACAGCGCCGGGTATTGGTCGCTGGAGTGCTGGGGGGGCGCCACGTTTGATTCGTGCATTCGCTTCCTCAACGAGGACCCGTGGGAGCGCCTGCGCAAATTCAAGAAGCTGATGCCCAAGACGCCGCTGCAAATGCTGCTGCGCGGACAAAACCTGCTCGGCTACCGCCACTATGGCGATGAGATCGTCGATCGCTTCGTCGCCAAGGCGGCTGAGAATGGAATCGATGTCTTCCGCGTGTTCGACGCGCTCAACGACCCGCGCAATGTCGAGCGGGCCATCGCCGCGGTGAAGAAGGCCGGCAAGCACGCCCAGGGCGCTGTCAGCTACACCGTCAGCCCGGTCCACACGGTCGAGGCCTTCGCCGACCTGGCCGCCCAATACGAGGCCATTGGCTGCGATTCGATCTGCATCAAGGACATGGCCGCGCTGATCAAGCCGCAGGTCGCCTACGACCTGGTCAAGGCGATCAAGGGCAAGGTGAAGATCCCCGTCTTCCTGCACACCCACTCGACGACCGGCGTGACCATGGTCTCCCTGATGAAGGCCATCGAGGCGGGCTGCGACGGCGTCGACACCTCGGTCAGCGCCCTGTCGCTCGGCACCGGGCACAACCCCACCGAGAGCTTCCACGAGATGCTGGAGGGCACCGGCTATGAGACCGGGCTCGACGTGCGGCCGATTCTGCGCGCGCGCGACCACTTCAAGAAGGTGCTGCCCAAATACAGCGAGTTCCTCACCAAGACCGTGGGCGCCAACACCGACCTCTTCGTCAGCCAGATTCCGGGCGGCATGCTCTCGAACCTGGAGTCGCAGCTCAAACAGCAGAAGGCCGGTCATCGCTTGCAGGAGGTGCTCGACGAGGTGCCGCGCGTGCGCAAGGACGCCGGGTATCCGCCGCTCGTCACGCCTTCCAGCCAGATCGTCGGCACCCAGGCCGTGCTCAACGTGCTCATGGGCCGCTACAAGCAGATGAGCGGTGAGTTCCAGAACATGGTGCTCGGCTACTACGGCAAGAACATCGCCGCGCCCGCGCCCGAGGTGGTGGCCATGGCCGCCGAGAAGGCCGGCAAGCAGCCGATCGAGTGCCGCCCCGCCGACCTCATCCACGAGAAGTTCGATGACCTGAAGGCGGAAGCGATGAAGCTCGAAGGGTTCAACGGCAGCGACGAGGACGTGCTGACCTACGCCTGCTTCCCGCAGGTGGCGCCCAAGTTCTTCAAGACGCGTCACGAGGGCCCCAAGGACCCGACCACGGCCAAGCCCGCCGCCAGCGCCGCCCAGACCGCTTCGACCACGCTCAAACCGACCGGCAAGAGCGTCGACGTCGTGATGACGGTCAATGGCCAGCGCCACACGGTCAAGGTCGAGACGCTGAGCTGACGTTGGACGATGGACGCGCGCCGCCGCGACGAACGGCGGATGCGCTGGATTGAGGACCGGGTGGGCCAGGCGAGCCTGTCCGGTCCTTTTCTTTGGGGAGGGGAGATGTTGACCGCTTCGAAACGACGACAGTTGGCCGCGATCCCCCTCGGCCTCTTGTGCGCCTTGGCTCTTGGCCTGCCCGCCTGCGCCGAGACGCCCAAATCGGATGACGACGCGCGTTACGAGGTGGATTTGCGGGGAGCGCCGCTCAAAGGCGCCAGCGACCCAAAGGTGGTGCTCGTCGAGTTCATCGACATCGAGTGCCCCTACTGCGCCGTCACCGCGCGCAACGCCCAGACACTGCTCGGACGCTATCCGGACGTTCTCGCGATCGCGTTTCGCCACTATCCGCTCAGCTCGGTCCACGAATACGCCCTGGGCGCGGCCGTGGCCGCAGAGTGCGCCGACGCGCAGAGCCTCTTCTGGCCCATGCTGGAACGTCTCGTGGCGCCGGACGCCCGCCTTCACAGCGCCGCGCTCCTCGAACACGCCGAGGCGACAGGGCTCGATATGGAGGCCTTCACCGCCTGCCTCGACTCGCAGGCGCCACTCGATGAAATCGCGCGCGATCAGGCGTTGGCCGCTGAGCTCGGGGTGCGCGCCACGCCGACGATGTTTCTCAATGGGCGGCGGCTTGTGGGAATGCGCACGGTCGACGAATTCACATCCCTCGTGGAGGAAGAGCTCGCGCGGCTGTCGCAGGAAATCGCCGGGCCTGACGCGGGTGAAACGCCCCCGGGCGCGGAAGGTATGGCGAGCGCGTCGGACTGATTGGGCGCCATGGCGTTCGAGAGGCTTTTCGACTGCGCTGCGCGAATGAAAAACGCCTCGGCGACACCGGGAAAAGGCCTGTGGACAGCGCATTCTCGGCTGTTGTAGGGCGGCGCGGCTTTGGCGCATCCAAGGGGATTTCCCACTCTCACGGGGAGTCCGAATCCGACTCGGCGCGCACGCGATTGCTGGCGCGCCGCAGCTGTTCTCAGGGCCCTCGGTTCCTGTGTTCTCCTGTTAGTCCCCGTGGGTTCGCGTCGGAGCGACTTTTCTTCAACCCGGCCGGAACAACCCACAATGACACTTCGACGCGTCGTCATCACAGGCATTGGACTTGCATCCCCTATCGGCAACAGCCTCGACGAGGTCTCGGCAGCGCTCCAGACAGGCAAGAGCGGCGTTCGCTTCATGGACGACTGGGAGGGCATCTCGGGCCTCTCCACCCGCCTCGGCGCCCCCTGCGAGGTCGACCTCTCGTGCCTGCCCAAAAAGAAGACGCGCACCATGGGCCGCGTGGCCCTGCTCTCGACCTGGGCCACACAGAAGGCGATCGACGACGCCGGACTCCAGGCAGAGCAGCTCTCCAACCCGCGCACCGGCCTCGCCTATGGCTCCACCTCTGGCTCGATGCCCGCCTTCCAGCAGTTCTCCGAGCGGCTGCTGCACGAGAAGACGACGATCGGCATCCCCAGCAATTGCTACCTCAAGCTGATGAGCCACACCGCGCCGGCCAACCTGGCCAGCTACTTCGCGATTCACGGGCGCGTGCTCACCACCTGTTCGGCCTGCGTCTCGTCGTCCCAGGCCATCGGCTACGGCTACGAGGCCATCCGCTATGGGCTGCAGGACACGATGATCGTGGGCGGCGCCGAAGAGATTCACGTCTCCAACGCGGTCATCTTCGACGTGATGTTCGCCACCTCGCACCACTTCAACGACACGCCCGAGCGCGCGCCCCGGCCCTTCGACAAGGATCGCGACGGACTGGTCACCGGCGAGGGCGCAGGCACGCTGATTCTCGAATCGTATGACCAGGCGGTGGCTCGCGGCGCCCACATCTACGCGGAGATCATCGGCTTCGGCACCAACTGCGACGGCGCGCACATGACGGCGCCCGCGCTCGACGGCATGCAGCGCGTGATGCGCCTCTCTCTCGAAGACGCCGGGATCGCCCCCGAGGCCATCGAATATGTGAACGCGCACGCCACCTCGACGCCCCTGGGCGATGTGACGGAAAGCCGCGCCATCGAGACGGTCCTGGGCACGCGCGTTCCCGTCAGCTCGACCAAGGGTTGCACCGGTCACACACTGGGCGCCTGCGGCGCGATCGAGACGCTCTTTTGCGTGGCCATGCTGCGCGACGGCTTTTTGGCGCCGAGCCACAACCTGGAATCGCTCGACACCGCCTGTGCGCCTCTCGACTACATCATCGGCGCGCCGCGACAGGTCTCCCCAACGATCGTGATGAACAACAACTTCGCCTTCGCCGGGCTGAACACCTCGCTCATCCTGCGCAAGGTCTGAGCCAGGCCAGGCGCCAACTGTCCCCAGCGCCCGCCCCGAACTTTCCCCGGCCCTGTCCCCCGAGCTCCCATGGCAACCGCACCGCAAGAATTCCCTCAGGCATTCGGCAAATACACGCTGCTCAGGAAGCTGGCCCGCGGCGGCATGGCGGAGCTCTTCCTCGCGCGGCAGGCAGGATCGCCCAAGCTCTACGTCATCAAGCGCATCCTCCCGGACATGGCGATGGATAAGCAGTTCCTCGCGATGTTCCTCACCGAGGCGCGCGTGGCGGCCCAGCTCATCCACCCCAACATCATCAGCATCTACGACCTGGGGCAGGAGGGGACGCACATCTACCAGGCGATGGAATACATCGACGGCATCGACCTCGAACGCCTGGGCAAGCTCTGCGGCGGCAAGCTGCCTCCCGACGTGATGGCGCGCATCTGTGTCGACCTGTGCGACGCGCTCCACTTCGCCAACCGCTCGATCGACATGTCGACGAAGAAGCCCCTGAACGTGATTCACCGCGACGTGACACCGGGCAACGTCATGATTACGCGCCAGGGCGTGGTGAAGCTGGTCGATTTCGGTGTGGCCAAGGCGACCGCGCAGCTCGAACGAACCAAGGCCGGCGTGGTCAAGGGCAAATTCCGCTACATGTCGCCGGAGCAGTTGCAGCTGCAGGAGCTCGACGGCCGCAGCGACCTCTTCTCGGTGGGCGTCCTGCTCTACGAGATGAGCACCGGCACCAAGCCCTTCGATCGCCCGCAGGTCATCGAGATCATCCGCGCCCTGACGACGTGGAACCCGCCGCCGCCAGCCAAGGCCGTCAAGGGTTACCCCAAGGCCATCTCCGACGTGATCGAGCGCGCCCTGGCCAAGGACCGCGAGAAGCGCTTCAGCGACGGCACGCAGATGAAGCAGGCGCTGGAAAAGGCGCTCGCCACCATCGCCGACCCCACCGATGTCCGGGACTTCATCAGCCAATACCTGCCGCCGCCCATTCCCGAGCTGGCAGCGCCACCGCCGCCCAAGCCTAGGCAGCTGCTGGAGCTGGACGATGACGATGACGACGACTCGGCGACGATGATGGGGATGCCGGTCTTCAACGCCCAGGGAGGTGTTGTCGGACACAGGTCGCTGAGCGCGCCGCCCGCCGCCCGGAACTCCGCCGCCAAGAGCGTGCCGCCGCCGCTGCCGAACGCGGACGAGGAACTCATCGAGGACGACGAGGATTCGGAGGATCGCTGGGACGACCTTCTGCCGAGGAACGCCTCCGCGCCTGCCGCGCCAGGTGGCCACAGAAGTGGCGAGTTCGATCACCCCCTGACCTCCCGGGAGTCGCGACGCGCCAAATCGCCCTCGCCTGCCCGCGCCACGCAATCGCCGTCGCGAACGCGCCCGCCCGCCATGCCCGATGACGATGAGATCGCCCCGGCGCACCATGGAAGGCACGCGATGCGCCCGTCGGCGGATCGCTGGAAGAGCGAGGAGGAGGAGGCGCTGCCCGCGCGCGGACGGCAGAGCGGAAGACGGCAGAGCAGCGTCGACAAAGCCAGGCCCGCGTCGCGCCCGGTGAGTGGCAGGCGGACCATGTCCAGCGTGAGCAGGTCCCGGATCAGCGGCAGCCAGATCGAATCAGCGGCCGAGGCGAACGACGACGAAGACGACGATGACGTTCCGCTCGACTGGCGCCCCTCGCGCGATGTCGCGATCAAAATCGAAGAAGAAGAGAGGCTCGCCCTGGAGGAGCCGCCCGACCTCTCCAAGCGCAAGAAATGGCCTCTCGTCGTGGTGCTGATCGTCCTGGCGCTCGGCGTGGGCGGTGGCATCGCCTACTTCGCGCAGCAGCAAAAGGCGGCGGAACCGGCGCCCGTCGTGGGCGGCAAGGGACGGCTCGCTATCGACGGCGTTGGCTTTGTCCTCCTCGACGGCCGCACCTGCCACCTCCCCTGTGTCCGCAACGTCGACGCCAACACCCCCATGCAAATCGTCCACGGCAAGGATCCCCGGCGCTCGCGCGAGGTCACTGTCGAGCCCAACCAGGAAGTCCGGCTGTCGATCGACGATCTGTGATTCGCCGCGCGCCTCTCGCGCGACTTTGCCCCAACGCTCCGATGGATGGAGGTGCGCCGTGCCTGTCGAGTTGACCGTTCTGGGAAGTGGAGACGCCTTCAACAGCGCCGGTCGCGGCAACGCCTGCTACCTGTTGCGCGATGCTCTGGGCGCCCTGTGCGTCGACTTCGGGCCGACCGCCCTGATGCAACTCAAGGCGCGTCGCGTCGCCCCCAACGACATCGACGCCATCTTCATCACCCACCTGCACGGCGATCACTTCGGCGGCGTCCACCTCTTCCTCATCGACGCGGAATACAGCTCGCGCCGCGAGAGGCCGCTCACCATCTGCGGGCCGATCGGGGTGCGATCGCGTTTGGAGCGCTGGCACGAGCTCGCGTTTGGCAAGGCATCCCCCAACCGCCGATTCCAACTGAATTTCATCGAGCTCGACGCAGGTCAGACGCGCGAGATTTTGGGTCGACGTGTGACGGCCTTTCCCATGGCGCACATGCAGCCGACCGATTCGCCCCTGGGCTACCGCTTCGAGCTTGACGACGCCTGCGTCGCGCTGAGCGGCGACACGGCCTGGACCGACGCCCTGATCGAGCTGGCGCAGGGCACCGACCTCTTTGTCTGCGACTGCACCGAGGCCTCGGGAACGAGCCCCCAGCACCTCTCCTGGGAGGCGCTCGCGCCCAAAGTCGACCTCTTGCGCACCCGGCACCTTCTGCTCAGCCATCTGGGCGCGTCGATGCGCCAGGCCGCCACGACCATCGAGGGCGGGCACGTGTCGCTGGCCGAAGATGGCCTGTGCCTCACGCTGAGCGCTGGCCCGAGGACGACCGACACCGGACACGCGATCTGACTTTCGCGACAGGCGCGCGCCGCCGCGTTGGACTGGGTTGGGGCGCGGAGCATGGAAACGCCGCCACGAGAGGGCGACGGGAGATGCGAGGATGAGCGACTTCTCGAAGGACACGTCAGCGCGCGGGACAGAGGAAGGCGACTTTCTCCTGGACGACGAGATCGAGGACTTGGACGCGGCGTGGATTTGGGACGACGCGGAGTTCAGCCCCACGCTGCCCTCGGTGCGGGCGCTCGTCGAAGTCGACGTCAAAGAGGTTGAAGGCGACGCGGGTGATGATCGGGCGGCGGCGCGGACGGTCGTTACCCAGGCCTGGACAGAGGCGGGCCTGCCTGAGCGCGACACGGCGCGGACAACGGCGGACTCGACGGACGCGCCAGACGGCGGGGACCAGTTCGACGCGAACCACCGCCAAATCGCGCGGCTTTTGGAGGCGGGTGAACCGCATCAGGCACTGCACGCGCTCCTCCATGCCGTGAGTCAGGGGGTGTTTGACCGCGTCACGATCCTCACGCTCAGCGCGCTGGCGCAGGCGCATCAGATGGAGCTCGAAGCGATCGAGGCCATGGCCATCGCCCTTGAGGGGGCGAACGCCAGCGCTGGCGACCTCTCGACGCTCTGCCTTCTGCTCTCCCGCCTGCTCATCCGCGATCGGCAGTTGGCCCGCGCCGGAGCGTTGATTGACGAGGCGTGCGCGCGCAGCCCCCAGGACGCGCGACTGGAGCGACGGCGGCTCTTCATCTCTCTGCGCGAAGGCGACACCGACCGCGTCCGCGACGGCCTCATCCAGCGCATCGAACGCGCGCGCAAAACAGGCGATCGACGTGCCGCGGCGCGCTTCAGCCAGTGGCTCGGGCGACTTTTCGCGGCTCAGGGCAACGAACACTTCCGCGCCGCCGAATGCCACGCCAAGGCCGCCGCCCTCTATCAAGCGCTCCATTTGCCCAAAGCGACCTTCCTCGCCCAACGCGACGCCCTCGTCTGCCTGAGCCAACTCGACCCGCGCCCGCGACAGATGAGCGGCGCCATCCTGGCGCTGACAGCGACGGCCAGGACAGCGGGGTGCCCCGAGGCAGCGGCGGCGGTTCTCCGGTCACTCGGACTGAGTGGCGACCAAGCGGCAGCGCCATCGGCAACGGCGACGCCCGCGCGGGTTGCGGCGACACCATCCGTTCCGACTGCGGCGACAGATTCAACGGCGGCCACAGCTTCGACAGATGCCACGTCCCCAGACGCGATCTTTCAGCGCGCCGTCGACGCCTCGCCCACTCTCCCCGGCCAGGCCATCCCCGCCGACGAGCAGCAGACCAAGCCAATGCAGCGCCCCCTGCGGCGCCCCACCCCCAAAGAAGCTCCGCCCGCCGCCGTCACGCCGGTCCCGGGCCGCTTCCTCTCGTATTTTTTGGAGGCCGAGCAGGAAAAGCTCTCGCGCACCGAGGCGCAGGAACGCCGCCGACTCGAACGCCGCGTTGAGGAATGCCCCCTGGACGCCGACGCCTATCGCGCGCTCGCCGCCTCCTACGACCGCCAGGGCCGCCCCGAACACGCCCGCCTGATCGCGGATGTGGCCGACGCGCTCGAAGCCCGCCCCCAGGAACGCGGCACGCCAACTTCCACGCTGAGCGACGGCGACCGCTGCGACCTCAGGCACCCGGCACTGACGATCGACCTGCACGAGATCGGCCACCTCATCGGCCCGGCGCTGGTTGAGGTCTCGGCCCGGCCGCTCGAAAGCTTCCAGCCGCGCGGCGCCTTCTCGATGGACGGCACAGACGGCGCCTGGTCGCTCGCCGACGCCCTGCTGCGCAGTGTCCGCGTCCTGGGAATGCGCGTCGACGACATCCAGCTGAGCAAAGAAGGCGCGCTCCCCGTCTACCCCGTCTGCTCGACCCCGCCCGCGCTCCTCGTCAGCAAACCGCTGCTCAAAAAACACCTCTCGGGCGGACAACTGCGCTTCTTCGCCGGGCGCGCTCTGGCCACACTGCGCCCCGAGCTGGGCGTCTTCATCCTCGTGCCGCGCGAACGACTGGAATCGACGCTCACCGACATTCGCCGCGCCTTCAAACGCCAGGGCCGCATGTCCGAACAGACGCGCGCCGTGGTGCAACGCGTCTCCGGCAAGTCAGCCGATCGCCTCGCCACCCTCCTCGACCACCTGCCCGACCTGAGCGGCGAGACACTCGCGCAAGCCCGCGAAGGCGCCCGTCACACGGTCAACCGCATGGCCCTCTTCGCCGCTGGCGGCATCGCCCCCGCGCTCGAAGCGCTGGCTTTCGAAAACGCCTCCGAGACAGACCGCGCCGAGCTGTTGCGATTCGCCATCTCCAAGATCTACCGCGAGCTTCGCCTGCGCCGCGCCTGAGAGAGCCTCGCGCTCACTTGCGCCGATAGAGCTTCCAGTCGCCCGCCTCGCCGATCGCCTCGACGCGCCTCAAATGGCGTCCAAAGAGCTTTTCGGCGCTCATCCCGCGCACCAGATAGACATCGTAAAAACTGGCCTCGCGCTTCCAATCAAACGCCTGCGGGCGCCACTCCCAACGCGGCGTGGGAATGGGATTGTCGGCGCGGTAATGCACGGGAAATGGGCTGTGGCGGGCGAGTGAAAAGCTGGGAACGCCGCCAGTGCGCGCGGCCGCTAACGCCGCGTAATGCAAATAAACCGCGTGCGTCGAAACCTTGCTTTTAGGGTTCACCACCAAATGCATAATCCGCGAATTGGGTGGAATCATTTCGACAACGCGATCAAATTCCCGCGCTTCGTCGTTGAATTGATAAAATTGAACCGCGAGGTTTATTCCAGAATAGACTCCGACAACCGTCGCCGCCACGGCGTATATTTTATAACTCGGCCCCAGGGGAAATGGCAGCGCGACAATTAATAACAGCGCCGCGATCTGGCAATAGCGCGGGTATATTTGATACATATAACCTTTCACATCCATCGGCAAAAATAAATAACAGCCAAACGCGATTAAAAATAATATCAAAGGCCGCAGCCGGGCAATAATCGCCATATCCGGCCGCTGGCGGCGATAAATCGACAAACCAATCACCAAAACAATAACGGCGAGCCAGCCAAAAAGCGCGGGGCGGTCGGCATAACCCCAAAAGCCTCCGGCCAGGCGCGCGGGCAATTCGCTCAGGCGGCGCGCGATGGGGTCGAAGACGTAATTGGCCGGGTCGAGAAGTGGTCCGGCTGCCTGCCAGGGTCCGGCGCCGATTTCGGGCGGGCGCGTCTGTCCAGTGACGAGCCACATCAAAAGGAGCGCCACACCGGGCACGACCGAGAGCACAGCGGCGATACGGCGCGGGCGATCCGAGGGCGTCGTCAGGAGCATCGCCGGCAGGGCCAGGGCCAGAAAGACCATGGCCGCGGCGTGGGTCAGCTCGACCAGCGCGAGGCTCGTCGCCGATCCCGCGACACACAGCCAAAAGCGCTTCGTTCCCCATTCGCCGTCGAGCACGCGCACAAAAAAACCGATGGCGAGGAAGGTCCACGGCAGCGTGGCCATGAAGCTGAAGAGCCCCCAATAGAACGAGTAGGTGAACAGCAGGGGGAAGGCGAGCAGGCACAGCCAGCGACTGCGCTTGAGCGACCGCGACAGGAACCAGAGCGAGAGCGGGATGCCCGTCAGCAGGAGCGAGAGCCAGATCTTGAAGGCGACTTCGAGCGGGACGAGTCGGGCCAGCCAGTGAACCGAATAATAGAAGGCGAGGTAGGTCCAGCCCGGTTCCTCGACGAAGAGGTCGCGGAAGGCGAAGGCCGGATCGTCGAGCGCGCCGAGGATGTTGATGAGGAAGAGGTGCTGCGGCCAGTCGACGGCGGGGAGGTAAGGGCCAATCCAGATCGGCAGGAGCGCGGCGGCGAGGCAGAGGCAAAAGGCGATGGCGAAGAGGTGCCTGAGCCAGAAGCGCGGCGCGTCGGGGGGCGTTTGCAGGGACATGGCGGGCGGGACCTCTCTCGAATGAAGGGGCAAGGGGCGGGCCCTTCAACAGTCCGAGGCGGCGAAATCAAGGGGCGCCAGGGCAGGCGTCGGTGGTGGGCACGCAGGCGCGGTGGGATCAGGCGGCTTGGGCCTCGAACTCGGCGTTCCCGCGGACGCGACAGAGAAGCTGACGCTTGTCGGGCGGGAGTGGCCGCCCGGCGCCTGGGGCGCGGACGTGGCGGGCGATCTTTGTCTGGAGGGCGAGGGCGCGAGGCACAGCGGCAGCGGGCAGTCCCGTCAGCGGCGACAGGATGTCGGGGCCCTGAATGCGCCTTCAGATGGTCGAGATCGCGAACGCCCCGAGTCCTGGGACGACGAGCGATTTTCCACTTGCTCCGCCCAAATCGCCGTCGCCATACGCCCCGGCCAACCGCGTTGCCTCCCTCTCCATCGCGCCGTCGCCATTCCGTTCCGGTCGCCCCCTTAAGCGCTCCCATCCCGCGCCCCGCATCAGTCCCCCCCCTCGCGAAAGGCCTGCCCGTGTCACGTCGAACACGATTTTGCGCCCCTGTCTGCGCCGCGCTGGCGCTCCTCTTTTCCGCCTGCGATCTCGCCGCGCTCGACGCCCGGCCACCCGCGGCGCCGGTCATCCCCGAGGGTCCAGTCCCTCTCGAACGCCCCAAGCTCTCGCCCGAAGAACAGGCGCGCGCCGACCGCAGGGCCTTCGAAGCCGCCTTCGCCCCCTCTGTCCGCGAGGCGTTGCGCGACCTCGACTGGGAACCGCTGAGCGCCGACATCGAGCTGCCCCAACTGGCCTACCGCGTCCAGGAGGCGTGCCCTGTCGGCTACGTCCAAAACGCGCGCCTGAGCACGACCAACGATCTCGGCGGCCTGCACCGCATGACCTCGTCCCTGCGCTTTGTCCTCGGCCCAGCCAGCGCCGCCCGGAAAAAGGGCGCCACGTCGTCCGACCAGTCGCGCGCTGTCCTGACCCCGGCGTGGCTCACGATCTTCGAGGAGGAGCCCGATCACACGACCAAGATGCACGTCATCGCCGGTCAGGAGCTGAAAGAGCGCGCCTTCGACCTCAAAAATCGCCAGGCGCTGTTCCGTGGCGCGAGCTCGCCCATCTTCGTGAACCGCGTGATCGACGCGCTCAACCACAGGCACCGCAAGAACGCGCCGCCGATGAGCCAGGCGCTGATGCTCGACTTCTTCCCCGAATTGCCCGTCTCGCCCCGCCCCGGCGCCGAAGCCTCCTGGAACTACAACCTCGTCTTTGACTCGAAGGAGGTGCTGGAGAAGCGCCCCCCGGCGCAGGTGCGGCTGGAGACGTGGCTGCGCGTGCGCGAACAGCGGGTGGCCTATCTGACGGCGCGCTGGCCCGCGGACGACGAGGTCTGGATCGCGACGCCCAATCTGCCCCTCTTCCATCTGCTCAAGCGGCACACGGCGACGACCTACCTGCAACAGAAGGGCGCCATCGAAGGCCACTTCCTCGTCTCGGAAAACGGCTTTGTGCTCCTGGCCCACTTCGAGGGCGTGGCGCTGGCGACAACCGAGTCCAAGGTGCGAGAGGCTTCGCCGTTCAGACATCGCGTGGGCAGCCCGGACAACAGGTCGACCACGGTCTCCCACCGCGAAGAGGTCTACTTCGACTTCATGACCAAGGCTCTGGAGGACTGCAACGGCACCTTCCTGCGCCAGGTCGCCCCCGCGCCCATCTCGACGAGCGCCATCGAGCAGCTGGCCGGCGAGTTCATCTCGCTGTTCACCATCGGCCGCAAAAAGGACGCGCTCAAACGCCTGTCGCCCGAGATTCGCTACACCTTCACCGACGAGTTCATCAGCCACATGCTCACCCGGCACTTCGAGCTTGGCGGCATGGAGTCGTTCGGCAAGCCGTTCATGGCCGAGAGCGATGTCGTCGAGGAAAACGCGCTCGCCTACGAGGGCATCAACAAGTCGCTCAAGACGAAGACCTACTCGACGTTCCGCGGCGAGGTGCGCGACGGCGTCCCGGTGCTGACGTTCATCGGCGCCAGCTCGTCTCCGGCCCGGGACAAGTGGGACCTTCTGGAGCTCTCCAGGAACAACATTCACATCCAGCTGGAGTCGCCGTCCGCGGTCGAGTCCAAGACCAAAAAGCGCCCCGGCAAAAAGCGGCGCAGGCGTTAGGCGGGCGCGGACAGAAGGCGGTCAGCGGTTTCAGCGCTCGCGATCCCTCTGGCGCGGGCCGAGGATCAGCTCGACCACGCCGAGGATGAGCGTCATCAGGCCGACGATCAGCCAGAAGACGCTGCCGCCCGGCAGATCCTCCCTGGGCCAGAGGATGTTGCCGAGCTCCAGGACCGTGACCGCGAGGCCGACGAGCGTGAGGAAGCTGGCGATGACGCGGGCCTTGATGCGGTCGCGGCGCCTCTGTTTTGGCGTGCGCTGTTCGCCCGAGTGCTCACCCTGTCCGCCCTGTTCATCCTGTCGACTCATGCGTCCCCCCGCGCGCTGTCAGCCCGAGTCGCCTCAGCGGACATACGCGCCCGATCCGAAGTTGAAGTTGAGCATGTCGTCGGCGTTGAGGTCGAACGTGCGCTCCCAGTCCTCGCTGTCCGTCTTGACGCGCAGCGTGTGGCGGCCCTCGTAGAGCTCGATCTGCTTGGTGAGCGGCGCCACGCCCCAGCGGCGACCGTCGATGATGATCGAGGCGCCATCCGGCGCGGTCACGTGGATGCCGCCGATGCCGAGGGTGATGTCGATCTTGGAAACGCCGCGCCCACCGACGGCGATCACGCGCTCGGTGTTGATGCGCTGCTCTTTGTCGACCAGCTCGACCGTGTAGGTGCCCGGGTCCATGGGGATGGTGAACGGCGTGCGACCCAGTGTCTTGCCGCCTTTGAGGCGGGCCGTGACCGGGGGAATCGTGAAGAGTTTGAGCATGGGCGCGTCCGCGCCGCCCTCTGTCGACTTGGCGATCATCTCGTGCCGACGCTGCTCCAAACGGCGCCGTCCCTCTTCGCTCACTGGCTGTCGCTCCATGGCCGAGCCTGAGACGAGCGCGGCCTCCAGCTCGGCTTCGAGATCGTCCTCGTCATTCTGGGTGGCCTTGGCGCGCGCGCTGATGGCCTTGGCTTCGACGGGTGGCTCATCGCGCGGCGAATCGACGGCAGTCACAGGCTGCGCATCGGCGCTCTGGCGATCTGCTGTGGCGGTGGCGACGGCTCGATCTTGAGACGCGCTCTGGCGCGCGGGCGCACGGTCCTGAACCGCGGCTCGGCGCGCGGTTTTGCCCTTGGCGAGTCGGCGCTTTTTGCGCGGCTTCTTCGAGTCGGCGGCCAGCTCTTCCTCGTGGAGGTCGAACGCTTCCTCGCCCAACGCGTGGTCGTCCTGACGAGCGTCTTCTTCGTGCGTCCCGGACACGCCATCGCCGCCAGCGGCTCCCGCAGAATCGCCCGCCTGCGATCCGGACACAGCCACCGCGGCCACCCCCGGCGCCTGGGCCATCTCCGCGCCGCTCGACTGCCTGCCAAAATAGAAGGCGAGGAGGACGGCGAGGATCACCAGGGCCACCAGGAGCGCGCCGCCCCCCACGACGAACAACGCCAGGGAGGCGCTGGACTGCTGGGTCAGAGTCGTCGGCGCGGCTGCGGGCATTGGCGCCTGAGAGATGGGCGCGCTTACGGCGGACATCGGCGGCTGGGTCGGCAGGCGCGAAATGGCGAGGGCCTCGGGCGAGGGCGCGGCGGCGGCAGGTGGTTGCGACTGAACCTGGGCGGGAACCGACGCGGGAGACTGGACCGGCGTCTGCGTCGGCGTGTGAATCGGGGCCTGCGGCGTCTCGACAACGGGCGATGGCGGCGCGCTGACAACCGCGACAGGCGACGGCGGCGAAGACGGCGCGACCGACTGAGGCGGGGCGCTCACCGCGGGCGCGGGCTGGCTGACCGGCTGCGCGGCGGGTTCTGGTTGCGGCGTTGATGGCTGCGCTGTCTGGGCCACTGGCTGCGCGGCGGGGACTGGATCGGCAGAAGCGACGTTCGGAGCGATCGGCTGCGGCGGAATCGACGGAACGCGCACATAAGCCGACACGCTCTCCGGGGCCTCCAGCGCCTGTGTGATGGCGGCCGACAACTCGGCGTAGCGCTGATCGTTGGCCAGCAGGGAGACGATCCAGTTCTGCGCCTCCTCTTCCCCGGCCAGCCCTTCGCCCATCGACTCTTCCAGCGCCAGCCTCAGGTCGATGGCGGTGGCGTAGCGCTCGCGGCTGCGCTTGGCCGTGGCTTTGGCGATCACCGCGCGCAGCGGCTCCGGGATCTCCGGCCGGTCGAGCGGCAGCGGCTTTTCCAGGACGGCGTCCTCTGGGTTGTCCATCTCCTGGAAGGGAATCTCGCCGGTGATCATCTCGTAGAGCGTGATGGCCAGGAGGAAGACATCCGTCGTCGGCGCCATTGACGAGCGACCGCCCAGGACCTGCTCCGGCGCCACGTATTTGCGCCGTCCAACCACCCGCCGACCCCCTGTCGGCTCGCGCGGCGCCACCGTGAGCGCGCCATAGCCGGAGACGCGGGCCGTCCCGTCGAGCGAGAGCATGATCGTCTCGGGGCGCAGGTCGCCATGGACGAGCGGCGATCCGTCTTCGTTGCCGGCCAGGTGCGCGTAGTGAACACCGGCGGCCACCTCGCACATCAGGCGCACCGCGATGCCCGGCGGGATGTGGCCGACGCGGTTGAGAATGGCGCGCAGCGTCTCGCCGTGGGCGTATTCGGCGGCGCGACACAGGCCAATCGAGGTCTCGACCAGTCCGTAAACGCGCAGAATGCCGGGGTGTTCGAGAATGGCGGCGCGGGCCGTCTCCTTCTCCAGCCGACTCATGCTCTCGGGGTCGTCGATCACGTCCGTGGGGATGGGGAGCAGGACGATGGGGGTGCGCTGATCGCCCGAACGTCGGAGCGCGAGAAGAGCGCGCGATCCAGTCCCGGGGTTGAGGGGGACGAGCACCTGATAGTCGACGATGGGATCGGTCATGGCGGTCAAACTCCTGTGGTCCGGTCAAGGGTTGGCGGGCCGACCGTGGGGCCAAGGCCAAAGCGGCGCGACACTTTGCGACGAGGGCGCCTTCATTCGGCGGCCGGGCCCCTTAGCAGCCCGCAGGGGGCGACTCCATTTTTGGGCGTCCGCGACAGAGTCAGCGCGCGCCTGAACGACGACGCCTGAGCGCTTCCAGCTCCGCCCGCGCCATGCCGCACTCGCACAACCGCCTCTCGGGGATGACGCGCTCGCCGTGAAAGTCGCTGCCCGCCGTCGGCACGAGGTCGAACTCTTCTGCCCAGCGCGCGATCGTCCGCCTCATGTCCGCGTCGTGATCAGGATGCGCCACCTCCAGCCCGTCGAGTCCCTGCGCCGCGAGCTGGGCGAGCTCCTCGTGGGTGACGCCGTAAGCCAGGCCGTGCGCCAGCGTGACAGTTCCGCCCGCGCCATGAATCAGCGCGATCGCCTCCTCCGAAGAGACGCGCGTCCGCTCCACAAACCCGGGCCTGCCCTTGCCGATGAAGCGGCTGAAGGCCTCCTTGAAGTTCTGGATGTGGCCCCGCTTCCAAAGCGCCTGCGCCAGATGCGTCCGACCGATCGAGTCGCCCTCGCAAAAACCGGCGACCTCCTCAAAGGTCAGCGCGACGCCAGCCGCGTTGAGCCGCTCGATCATGCGCCGCACGCGTTCGATGCGCCTCTCCCGCAGCGTCCGCACAAACCCCAGGAGCGCCGTGTCGCCGGGATCGATGAAGTGACCGAGCAGGTGGATCTCGCGCTCTCCGACAAACGCCGACATCTCGACACCCGTGACGAGCTCGAAATCCAGCGCCCGCGCCGCCTCCATCGCCTCGGCCAGACCGCCCGTCGTGTCGTGATCGGTCAGCGCCATCGCCGTCAGCCCCTGGGCCTTGGCCATCTGGACGAGCTCGGCCGGCGAATACTGGCCGTCGGAAACCTTCGAGTGTGTGTGCAGGTCGATCATGCGCGCCGCCTTACCGCGCCCGCCGACCGCGAGGAAGCGCCCCGCCCCGGCCGACCGCCGCCGCAAAAACACGCCAACCGGCTCAAGAAAACATTGCGCGAGCCGCGCGCCTTCGCGCATCTGTAGCGCCCCCTTTGGATGGGGGGGAGGGGTAGCCCTCACAAATCCGCGACGCGCCGCATCGGCGCACGCCTTCGCCAGGGTGGAGTCATGGACGTTCAGCAGTTGAAACCACGCCAGTTTTGGATCCGCGACGCTCACGGAGATGTCTTCGGACCACTCACACGCGCCAGCATCGAGCTCTTCCTCGAAAACGGCCTGTTCAAAGGCGCGCTGATGGCCTCGCGCGACGGCGTCAACTTCGACGCGCCCGGTCACCTCCCCGAGCTGCGCGACGCCTTCCCCCAGGCGCTCTGGAGCGGAACCGGCGGCCCGTCGAGCGCCCGCATCACCGAGCGGCTGCGGACGCCGTTCAACCTGCGCCCTCCCATCGCCAGGACATCCTCGCGGCCCGACATGCCCGCCAACCCCAGGACCAACTCCCGACCGGGCATCCCCGTCACGCCCAGGATGAACTCCCGGCCAGACATGCGCGTCGCCACGTCCGTGCCGCCCGGCGCCGATCCCCAAAACGCGATCGGACGCCTGCCGCTCAAGGGCGAGATCTGCTTCGCGCTGCAGCCTCTGCTCCTCTGCCACCGCGCCGTGAGCGAGTCGGTGACGGGCACGCTGACCCTGCAGAACGAGGAGTTCAACTACGCCATCTACTTCCGCAAAGGCACCATCGAGTCGGTCCGCAGCCCGCGCCTGGAAGAGGACATCGGCTCCTTTGCCGTGAACCAGCACCTGCTCAGCGCCGAACAGCTGCAGCTGGCCCGCGATCACGGCGGCGACCTCATCGAGGCCTTTTTCGCCCTCAACCTGATCACGCTTTCGGCCGCCTCCGACCTGATGACGAAGCACCGCATGTCGCTCCTCTACAAGGCGGTGCTCTTCACCAAGGGAACGTTCTCGTTCGACCCCGACGCGCCGCGCCCCAAGAACACGATCCCCCTCGGCGAACGCTGGGCTCCCCTCTGCCACGTGGCCCGCGCCCTGCCCCACGACCGCGTCCTCGCCGGACTTGAGTATCGCGTCGACAAGCCCGTCATGCCGAGCGGCGGCATCCTCAACGTCGACATCACCCAGCTCAACCTCACCGCCCACGAGCGCCACCTCGCCGCGAAGTTCGACGGCACCAAGTCGCTCACAGAGCTCTGCCAAAATCTGAGCCCAGCCGAGGCGCATCCGCTCCTGCGCACCGCCTACCAGCTGGCCTGTTTCGAGATCATCGCCTTCGCCGGCGACGGCGCCCAAGCCCAGGAGGCCGCCAACGAGGTCTTCCGCAGCCACTTCGCGGCCGCCGCCAGATTGCGCACCAGCAGCTCGTCCAGCGTTCCCCGCCAAAACAGCTCGATTCCGCGCACCAGCAGTTCGCCGGTTGTCCCGAGGCAGAGCACGAGCTCGACCGCGATTCCGCGCCAGAACAGCGCCACCGCCATTCCTCAAAGCCCAGCCGCGTCCAGCGTTCCCCGCCAAAACAGCTCGATTCCGCGCACCAGCAGTTCGCCGGTTGTCCCGAGGCAGAGCACGAGCTCGACCGCGATTCCACGCCAGAACAGCTCCGCGTCCATTCCGCGCCAGAACAGCTCCGCGTCCATTCCGCGCCAGAACAGCGCGTTCGAGCCCCCCGCCACCTCCGAGGTCATCGCCCTGCGCCAGGTCCTCGAAGAGCTGAAGTCCAAAAACCACTTCGAAGTGCTCGGCGTCCCGCCAACCGCCGAGGGTTCGGCGTTCAAGGTGGCCTTTTTCAAGCTGGCCAAGACGTATCACCCGGACACGGCCATCGGCGCCCCGCCCGAGGTCGCCAGCCTCAAAGCCGCCATCTTCTCGCGCATGAACGAGGCCTACTCGGTCCTCGACAACCCCAAGCGCCGCGCCGAATACATCGACGGTCTCCAGAATGGCGGCAGCTCCAAGATCGACGTGGCCAACGTGCTGGCCGCCGAGGAGAAATACGCCAAGGTCGCCATCTTCCTGAGGAACCGCCGCTATCAGGACGCACTGGCGCTGATGGACGAGGTGATCGCGCTCTGCCCCAAAGAGGGAGAGTTCATCGCCTGCCGCGCCTTCACCGCGTTCCTCGTCGCCCAGGACAAGGCAGCCGAAAAACCCCGGGCAATCCGCGCCATCGAAGAGGGGATCAAGCTCAACCCGCGCTGCGTCGAGGCGTTCATCTTCCGCGGCCACATCGAAAAGCTCACCGGCGACACGGCCCGCGCCAGGGCGAGCTTCCAAAAAGCCCTGGAGATCAATCCCAAGCACGTTGAGGCGCAACGCGAGCTCAAGTGGCTCGACAAGAAGTGACGGCGCGCGAGGCGAAGTCGAGCGAACGACGCCATGGCGGCCATCCCCTTCTTGAGGCGCAACGCGAGCTCAAGTGGCTCGACAAGAAGTGACGGCGCGTTCTCCAGAGAGCTCGGTAGCCGCCTCTCACGAGCTCAAAACGCGTAGAGCGCCGCGCCCACGGTGAGCCCAGAGCCAACCGTCACAAAAAGCGCCCGCGTGCCCGCCCCTGTCCGTCCCTGTCGCGTCGCCTCGTCGAGCGCGAGCAGGGGCGCCGGCGAATGCGGATCGGCGAAACGGCCCGTCAAGTTCACGACGCGGTCCTGCGCCACGCCCAAGGTCTCGCCCAGCGATCCGACAAACTCCGGCGACAGCTGCGACGGCAGCACGAGATCGATGTCGCCCGCCTTGACGCCTTCCCGTTCGAGCAACCCGGCCACAACCGGCCCCACCGCCTCCCGCGCCACCGTCTCGAAGCGCTCGTCGCGCCGCACATGCAGCCGCCCGCGCCTGACCGAGAGGTCGACAAACGTCTCCAGGAGCCCGGCGTGCTCCGGAAAGCTCTGAAAGGCAAAGCCGCCAAAGCCAACGCGCGCCTCGGGAGAAGCGTCGATGAGAATGGCCGCGCCGCTGCGGGGCGTGACGTATTCCGGGACCGGATCGCGATCGGTGTTGGACTCGCTGGCGACAATCATCGCCACCTCCACCTGCCCCGCCTGAATCATGCAGTCGGCGACATCGAGCGCGCTGAGCACGCCGCAGGCGCCGTTGACGAGGTCGAACGAGGCCGTCTGCCGCGCCTGAAACTCGACGTTGATGCCCAGCTTTTCCTGAATGAAGCAGGCGAACGCGGGCTCGGCGTAGTGCTCGTCGCGGTGAACGCCGGCGTTGATGAACAGCTCCACGTCGCGCGGCGCGTAACTCGATTTTTCGAGCGCCATCCGCCCCGCGCGCACGGCGTGGTCCAGCGATCCATTTCCAAAGAGACGCTTGCCCGGCAGGCTCGCGCCGACACTGACGATTCGACTGCGCCGCATGTGTTGTCCCGCGTGTGAAAAGGTTGGACGTGTTGGTTCGATTCTCGCCCTGGCCCGCTCACGGGCTCTCAGGCGCGCCCGTCTGACCGCCGACAAACGCCCGATAGCGAGAGGGCAAGTCGTCCATCGTGTAGGTGGCGTGCGAGATAACGATGCCCGAGGCGCCGCTGATGAAGAGCACCCGCGCCCCGTCGTTCAGCCGCCCGCCGACCATTTGATCATGCAGCGCCAGCGCGTGGCTCGTCGTCGTGGTGTTGCCGTAGCGATCCGCGACTGAGGCAAAGCGTGTGCTCCCCACATCGCAGCCAAAAAAACGGTCGAGCGCCCGCTTCGAATTCTTAATCGCGCGCACCGACACCTGATGCGGAACGCCTACATCCACATCGTCGAGCGTCCACCCTGTCCGCGCCAGAATCCGCTTGGTGTAACGCGGGAAGTGGGCGTTGCCCGTGCGCTGAAACTCGCGCGCCTTGGTGATGAGCATCCCGCCAGGCCCGCGCGGCGAGGGCTTCGACCAGCAGAAATGGTTGTGGCGAACGCCGCTGGCGATGTCGAAGTGATGAAACCCAATCGTCGCCGAATCGCTGCCTTCAAGGATGTAGGCAGCCCCGCAGTCGCCCAAAGTCAGCGCCGCCAACTGGCCATCAAAGCTGTGCCGCATCTGGCGCTGCGCCGTCTGACCGAGTGGCGTGTTGAATTCCCCACTGACAATGAGCGCGCGCCGCGCCCGCCCTGACCGGATGTAGGCGTCCGCCACACAAAGGCCCGAAATCATCCCGGCACAGGCATTGACGAGATCAAAGTTGCGCACGCCCAAAATGCCCAGCTCCCGACAGAGCAGCGCGCTGGAAGCAGGCTCAAAGTCGACCGTGTCCTGCCGGTTGTATTTCGAAATGCTCGTGCAGATGACGAGATCGATATCCTTGGCTTCATGTCGCGACATCGCGAGTGCCTGGCGGGCGGCGTCGACACCGAGATCCAGAGCGTATTGGCCATCTGCGGCGACGCGGCGCTCATGAATTCCGGTAATGCGCTCCAAATCCCAGCGCGGGCGATGGCGGCAGGCGGCGAGCACCTCCTCCGTCGTGACGCGGCGCTCAGGGATGCAGAGCCCAAGGCTCTCAATTTTGCTGGCAACAGGAAGGGACATGGCGTGTCAAAGGAAAGAAGCGGGAGAGAAAGGCACAGCCCCAAAGGCGCGCCGATCCAAAGGCACGCGAATCAAAAAGCGCGCGGATCGCTCGGCCCTCTAAGGCGTTTTGATTGATTTTCAACCTTTAAAAACACTCTTCCGAATTGTTTTCATTTGCGCCCCAGCGCACACCTTTGTTTTTTTTGTGCTTGAGCGCACGGCAGTTCATTTCCTGCTGTGCGCTTTTTTGTTTTCTACGTTTCAGAACGCGCATTCAAAAAACGCGCTTCCACTCGGGCGCCGCGCAAAACAATGCGCTTGAGCACGCGCCAACCTCAAACCGCTTCAGCGCGGCGCAATTGTTGATTTTCGCGCTTCACCGCCCGGCAATTGTTCAATTCTCCACGAATTTCCTCCCAAAACACCCCCCAAACGGGCTCC
>JAFVYB010000006.1 GCA_017500825.1 Myxococcaceae bacterium
CACGTTGGCCAAATTAAAATCAGCGAATCATTCGGGGGAGCCCGTTTGGGGGGTGTTTTGGGAGGAATTTCGTGGAGAATTGAACAATTGCCGGGCGGTGAAGCGCGAAAATCAACAATTGCCCCGCGCTGAAGCGGTTTGAGGTTGGCGCGCGATGAAGCGCATTGTTTTGCGCGGCACCCGAGTGGAAGCGCGTTTTTTGAATGCGCGTTCTGAAACGTAGAAAACAAAAAAGCGCACAGCAGGAAATGAACTGCCGTGCGCTTCAAGCACAAAAAACAAAGGAGTCGCTGGGGCGCAAAACAATCAGATGACGCCTTTTTCTTTTAATTCGGCGCGTCTGGTTTCGTCGAGTCCGAGGCGGGTGCCAAAAATTTCATCGTTATTGGCGCCGAGCACAGGCGCGGGACCGCGCACTTTGGCCTCGCTTCCCGAAAACTTAATCGGCACGCCGGGAACGGCGAGCGCGCCAGCGATGGGGTGGACGACTTCGACGAGCATCTGGCGGGCGATGACCTGGGGATCGGCCGCGAGCGCCGCGATGTCGTTAATCGGTCCGCAGGGGATGGCCGCCTTTTCGAAGACCTCCATCCAGTGCGCCTTGGGCTTTTGGGACATGGCCTCGTTGAGCATGGGTTCGAGTGCGGCCCAGTTATCGACGCGGCCGCGGTTGGTGGCGAAGCGATCGTCCTGGGGCAAATCGCCCTGGCCGATGAGGTCGCAGAAGCGCTGGAAAAGGGCGTCGTTGCCGCAGGCGATGGCCAGCATGCCGTCGCTCGCCTTGAGCGTGCTGAAGGGGGCGATGGAGGGGTGGCGGTTGCCGATGGGCGCGGGGCTTTGGCCGCTGGCGGCGTATCGGGCCACGGCGTTTTCGAGAATGGCGACCATGCAGTCGAGCATGGCCACGTCGACCATCTGGCCCTGGCCGGTGCGGTGGCGGTGGTTGAGCGCGGCGAGGATGCCGATGCAGGTGAAGACGCCGGCGAAGATGTCGGAGACCGAGCTGCCGACTTTGGTCGGGTGATCCGCGTCAGGGCCGGTGATGCTCATGACGCCGCCCATGGCCTGGATGACGAGGTCGTAGGCAGGGCGCGCGCTGTAGGGGCCGCTCTGTCCAAAGCCGGTGCTGGCCGCGTAGACGAGGCGCGGGTTGACCTCGCGCAAGGTGGCGTAGTCGAGGCCGAGCTTCTTCATCACGCCGGGCTTGAAGTTTTCGACGAGCACGTCGGCCTTTCGCACCAGGTCGAGGAGGAGCGCTTTGCCCTCGGGCGCTTTGAGGTCGACGGTGACGCTCTTTTTGCCGCGGTTGACGCTCATGAAGTAGGCGCTCTCGCCCTTCACGAAGGGGCCGAACGCGCGCGAGTCGTCGCCCGTCGAAGGCCGCTCGACCTTGATCACCTCGGCGCCCATGTCGGCGAGCATCATCGTGCAGAAGGGGCCGGCCAGAACGCGCGTCATGTCGATGACGACGAGGCCTTCCAAAGGTCCGGACATTGTTGAGTCTCCTCGTGTGAAACGGCGCCCGCCGGAGGGACCGACGCCTTGGGTGGACATGAAAAAGGCGGCCCCGGGTGGAGCCGCCTGAAGAAAAACCGGGCCGCGGCCTCAGATGAAGAAGCGCAGGCCGAGCGAGACGCCCCAGAGGTTGTTGCCGAAGAACATGCGCTCGTTTTCGACGAGCTTCTCGCTGGAGGGGGTGACGAAGAAGTAGCGGTAGGAACCCTCCACGAAGATGTCGAGGAAGTGGACCGGGGTCAGGTTGATGCCGACGCTGGCGCCCGCGCCCAGGTAGAAGTCGCCGTGCGGGAAGACCATGGGAACGTCGATGGAGCCCTGGACGCCGAGGATGGCGATGAGGCGGTCGAGGCGGAAGCCGAACTTGACGGTCGTGCCCCACGTCGAGCCGTCAAAGGTGCCCGAGACCATGGCCAACAGGTCGCGGCCAGAGACGCCGATGCCGAGTTCAGCGCCTGCCGGGCGAAGCTCGCTGTCGAGCGCCACGCCCTCCGGGGCACCGCCGAACGCGCCGCCGAGCGTGTAGCGCAGGTCGATGAGGAAGTAGGCGCGGCGGCCACCGGTCTGCTCACCGGAGACCGAGCGCATGGCGTCGGCCTCAACGTCGGGGCGGTCTTCCTCCTCGCTGTCAGAGGATTCGGCGAGCGAGAGGAAGTCGTCGCTGTCGTCCTGCTTCTCTTCGAGCGGGATGTAGAGGTTGTGCTCCTGGCGGGCGCGGATGAGGACCTGCTGTCGGGCGCTGAGGACGCCGGCCGGATCGCGCAGTTCGAACTCGTGCTGGCCGATGGGGACGCGGGTGCGCAGGGGGGCGACGCCGATGTTTTTGCCGTCGAGGAGCACGAGGGCGCCGGGCTGGTTGGTGCGGATGCTGATCTCGGCTTTGAGCGTCGACTTCAGATCTTCGAGGACGTCGATGATGGTGGGACTGACCTCGTCGGGATCGAGTTCGGCCATGGGGTCGTGTTCGAGCGCCGAGACAAAGGCGTCCTTCATCTTTTCGGTGTCGCCGAGGCCCGAGTAGCAGCGGGCGCGCATCAGGTGGACGGCGCACAGCGCGCGGTGATCGTCCGTCGCCTGGAGGGCGTTGGCGAGCTCGGCCAGGGCGTTTTCAAACTCGCCCGACTCGAAGTCGCCCTGAGCGACCTCCATGCTGGTCCGATAATCGGAGGCCAAGGCCTCCCGCGGCAGGAGGGCGGTCAGACAAAAGAAGGCGGCAAAGAGCGCCGGCGCGAAGAAAGTTCGGTTCATCGTCGTGGACTCCAGGTCGAAGGCGCGGGCAGGCGTTCGTCGCTCGTCCTTGTCGGGTTGAAAGCGGGCGGCGGCGATTCGGCGGCAGAGCTCGACATCGGCGGCCCCAAAAAAGGCGCGGCCCCATAGCCTTTTGATCCCTGGATGGCCAGCGCTCGCGCGCCCTGCGACACCCCTTGTTTGTCACCGAAAAACACCCTTGCGTCCGCGCCCGTTCCAGGCGCCTGACCGCCCCCCTTCCCTCTGCCCCTCCCGGAAAGCCCCATGCTCCGCATCCTCGATCTGAACGCGCCCCTCGACGCCACCCCGGACGACCTCCTCGACCTCGCCCTGAAAAAGACGCGCATCCCCGCCGCCGAAGTCCGCCACTTTCGCCTGTGCCGCCGCGCCATCGACGCGCGCGACAAGGCCCGCATCCACGCCGTCTGCTCGCTGGAGCTGAGTCTCTTCGTCGATGAAGAGAAGGCGGCCGCGCGCTCTCCCTACAAGCGCGTCGCGGTGGAGGCGCCCGCCGAGGTGGTCGAGTTCAGGCGATTTTCCGACAGCGGCGTCTCGAACCAGGGGCCAAGGCCTGTCGTCGTCGGCGCTGGTCCCGCCGGGCTGTTCGCCGCGCTGGCGCTCGCCGAGGCGGGGCAGAGGCCCATCGTGTTGGAGCGGGGGCAAAAGGTGCAAAGGCGACGAAAGGACGTGCGGCAATTCTTCGCCACGGGCGAACTCGACACGGAGTCCAACGTCCAATTTGGCGAGGGCGGCGCCGGGACGTTTTCCGACGGCAAGCTCAATTCGGGCATCCGCCGCGACCGCTTCACCAGGCGCGTGTTCACCTCGTTCGTCGAGGCTGGGGCGCCCGAGGCGATTCTCTGGGAGGCCAAGCCGCACATCGGCACCGACTTGCTGACAGGCGTGGTCGAACGGCTGCGCGGCCAAATCGAGGCGCTCGGCGGCGAATTTCTCTTTGGACACCGGCTCGTCGACCTCGTCATCAACGGCGGCGCGCTCCAGGCGCTGAAGGTGGCCTCTCCCGGCGGCGCCCGGCTGCGCATCGATGCCCAAAGCGCCTTCCTCTGCCTCGGCCACAGCGCCCGCGACACCTTTGAGGCGCTGCTCCAACGCGGCGTCACGCTCACGCCCAAGCCCTTCTCGATCGGCGTGCGCGTCGAGCACCCGCAACAGCTCATCAACGAGAGCCAATACGGTCGCCTCTTCGCCTCGCATCCCGCCCTGGGCGCCGCCGACTACAAGCTCGCCGTCCATCTGCCCGGCGCGCGCTCGGCCTACACCTTCTGCATGTGTCCGGGAGGCCGTGTCGTGGCCGCGGCCTCGGAGGCGGGCGGCGTGGTGACGAACGGCATGAGCGAGTTTGCCCGCGATCAGGTGAACGCCAACGCGGCCCTGCTCGTGGGACTGTCGCCTCAAGACTTTGGCCAAACGCATCCAATGGCAGGCGTGGCCTTTCAGCGCCGCTTTGAACGGCTGGCCTTTGAGATGGGCGGTCGACATTTTGGCGCCCCGGCGCAGCGCGTCGGCGACTTTCTCAAGGGCCGTGCCTCGAAGAGGCTGGGCAAGGTCGAGGCGAGCTACCGGCCTCACGTCGTCCCCGGCGACTTGACGCGATGCCTGCCGCGCTTCGCCGCCGACGCTTTGCGACAGGCCATCGTGCTTCTCGACAGGCGCCTGCGCGGCTTTGCCCTGCCAGACGCGGTGATGACGGGCGTCGAGACGCGCAGTTCGTCGCCGGTGCGCATCGAGCGCGGCGACGACATGCAGTGCGTCGGCCTCCTCGGGCTCTATCCGTGCGGCGAGGGCGCCGGTTACGCGGGCGGCATCACCTCGTCGGCGGCCGATGGCCTGAGGGCGGCGTGGGCCTTTCTGACGCGGGGACAGGGCGAGGCGGTGGGCGCCTGAAGTCGCGACGCGGCGTTGGGCACGCAGACCGCCGCCTGACTCTTGTGACAGGGCTCTCAGGCGGAAGTGGACAGCGCGCCTTATGGCGAGACGGCCGACTCTTCGAGGAGAAAGAAGCGCGGATCAGCCTCTCCCTCGGGCGTGGCGATCTCTTCGGGCGCTGTGCCGGAGACGAAGAATTCCAGCCGACCTGGCGGTGTGTCGCCCGCCGCGGCGATGCTCTCGGGCGAAACGCGGCCGCCGCTCTGGGGATCGACGCGGACTTCCTCGATGTCGTCGGGCCGCGAAAACGCGACGACGGGACTGCCCTCCAGCGCCGCGCGCATGAAGTCGAGCCAGATGGGCAGCGCCACAGAAGCGCCGGTGCCGCCGCGCCCCAGGGGTTTGTGGTTGTCGCGCCCCACCCAGACGACCGCCACGAGCCCGGGCGTGAAGCCGACAAACCAGGCGTCGCGATTTTCAGAGGCCGTGCCCGTCTTGCCCGCGACAGGCCGACCGAGTTCCGCGGCCCGGCGCCCGGTTCCCTCCTCGACGACGCTTTGCATCATCGATGTGACGAGAAAGGCCACGCCCGGCGAGACCACTTCCTCGCCCACGGCGCTGGCGCGTTCGAGCAGCGCGTCGTTCTTGTCGCGGACGCTGAGGAGAAAGGTCGGCTCGGCGCTCTTACCCATGGCGGCGAAGGTCGCGTAGGCGTTGGCCAGTTCCAGCGGCGTGACCTCGCCTGTTCCCAAGGCCAGCGTCAGGTTGCCCGGCAGGGGCGAGGCGATGCCCACGCGCCGCGCGAAGTCAATGGCCGCCTCAGGTCCGATCGCCTCGATGAGCCGCACCGACACCGTGTTCTTCGACTTGGCGAGCGCCGTCCTCAGGCTCATCGGTCCCTCGTAGACATCGCGCTCGTAGTTCTGGGGGCGCCACTGTTTGCCGGTCCAGGGGTCGCGGTGGAGGTCGGGCGCGTCGTTGAGCACCGAGGCAAGGGTGAAGCGGCCGCTTTCGAGCGCCGCGCCATAGACGATGGGCTTGAAGCTCGACCCGGGCTGACGCCGCGCCTGGGTGGCCCGGTTGAACTGGCTGGAGGCGAAGTCGTAGCCGCCGTCGAGCGCCACCACACGCCGCGTCGCCGGATCGATGGCCACGAGCGCCGCCTGCACTGTCGGCAACGGGACGAGCTCCAGCGGAACCTCGCGCGCCTCTTCTTCGCTGAGCTTCGGCGCCTTCCTCGACGGTCTTTGATGTTCGGCGAGCACGCGCACGCGATACAGGCCGCCCACGGGGAGGGGCGTCTTGGGTCCGAGCCGGGCCCAGCCGAGCGAAGCGCGATCGACGCGGCCAATGGCGCCTCCGAGATCGACGCGCAGCGCCCGTTCGTCCACAGACTTGAGCGGCGCCACCAGCGTGACGCCCGGTTCGAGTTTTTGGCGCGTCATCCTCTCGGCCGACTTCGACGCGAGAACGCGTGTGGCCTCGTCGAGCGCCTGCTCCTGACCCGCCGAGAGCCGGGCCAAATCAGCGAGCGGCAACCGGGAAAAATCCCAGCCGACAGTCGGCACAGCGACCTCTGTCTCCGCCTCCTCCGCCTTCGATGCCTCCCCGCCAGCCCGGGCGCGTCCTTCCCCCACGGCAGCAGGCGCTGGCGCATCGAGTGAAATCGGCTCGCCGACAGGCAGGGCGCGCAGCGGTTTGGGCCCGGCGGACGCGACAAACTTCGAGCGCATCGCCTGCCAGGCCTCCGGGTGCAGGACATGTTGCGGTGGCGTGAGCCCTCGCTTGCGCTCCAACGCCTCCAGCCCGCGCGCCACAGCCGCCTGAGCCGCTTTCTGCAATCTGGCGTCCATCGCCACCTCGACGCGGAGCCCCCCCTCGTACAGCAGCCGGTCTCCATAGCGATTGAGGAGCTGCCGCCGAATGGCCTCGACGTAATGCGGTCCGACCGACTCGACCTCGCGCCCGACCGCCGCGATGGGCCGCGCCATCTCCCGCTCCGCCTCCTGACGCGTGATGAAGCCGTTCAGCGCCATCTGATCGAGCACGTAGCGCTGGCGCCGTTTGGCCCGGGCCGGATTCCTGAGCGGCGAGAGGTTGTTGGGCGATTGCGGCAGCCCGGCGAGCAGTGCCGCCTCGCCCAGGTCGAGCTCCCTGGGCGCCTTGTCGAAATAGAAGCGCGCCGCCTCGCCAATCCCGTAGCGCCCGTGCCCGAAATAGATGTGGTTCAGATAGATGGAGAGCAGCTCGTCCTTGCTGAGGTTCTGCTCCAGCCGGCGGGCCAGGATGGCCTCCTTGATCTTTCGGGCGAAGCTGCGCTCCGGCGAGAGCACCATGTTCTTGATGACCTGCTGGGTAATCGTCGAGGCGCCCTGGGCCAGCCGCATCTCCTTCAGGTCGACGAGGAGCGCGCGCAGGATGCCGAGGTAGTCGAGCCCGTCGTGCGCGTAAAAATTGCCGTCCTCGGCCGAGACCATGGCCTGGCGCATGACGGGAGGGATCTCTTCGAGGGGAACGACGCTGCGCCGCTCGCGGAAGAACTCGGCAATCTGAACGCCGTTCTGATCGAAGACCTTGGTCACCTGCGGCGGGTCGTAGTCGGTCACCGCCTCGAATCCCGGCAGATCGCGCCCATGGACATAGAAGACGGCGGCCACGCTCACGGCGCCAATCGCGACAAGAACGGCGAGGGCGAGAGTCGTTCGACCAAGCCAGCGGCGCAGCTTCCCCGATCCGGCGCCCCCTCCATGGCCCAACCGCTCTGGCGGCCTTTCGGAGGCGAGCTCGATACCGACGAGAGCTCCGCCGGACGCCACACGCTCTTCCGCGGCCTCGCGCTCCCCTTCTGGCGCCCCCGCCATGGCCTCCACGCGCCCCTCTTCGGTCGACGCCTCGCCCGTCTCAGCCTGCCTGTCCTCGCTTGTGGCCATGCTCACCCTCGTTCGACGAGACGCGCAAAGCGCGCGGCACCGCCAAAAGCGCGCGGGCAGAGAAGCAAAGCGCCGCGCTTGTCAATCTCTTCCCGCTCTCGCCTTTGACCGCGCCGCCAGGGTGCATTGCCCGCGGCATTCAGCGATTTTTCAAATTAATTAAAAACAAAACGCGCATTCATTTTGATGAACGCAACACAAACCCCCACAGGGTTTGTTTTTGAGTCTGACCATTCGCGGAAAACATGTTTGACAGTCCATCTTGGCGTGGGGTATCCGCGCCCGCCTTTTTTGTTGGCCCCCTTTTTTTCTTCACCCCGTATTGCTCATTAAAAGACAAAACGGGGTTTCCCTGAATGAATCCCATCCGGAGGCATCAGCCCATGAGACGTCTTTTTATTCTTTCGATCTGCACCGCCGCCCTCGCCGCCCTCAATGGCTGCGGACCGAGCTATCCGAAGTGCGAGACGGACGAGCACTGCGCCGAGCACAACGAGGTCTGCGTCCAGGGCCAGTGCCAGGAATGCGGTCGCGATCAGGACTGCAAGGACGGCTTTGTCTGTCGCGCCAATGCCTGCGTGCCCAAACCCGAGTGCGAGACCAAGGCCGACTGCGGCGCCTGCTCGATTTGCCAGGACGAGAAGTGCGTTCCCGAGTGCAGCACGGACGATCAGTGCGCCGAGGGAATGCAGTGCAAGAGCGGCTGCTGCGCCGAGGCTCCCAAGCCCGAATGCCTGAGCGACGCCGACTGCGCCGCTGACATGCGCTGCCAGAACGAGCGTTGCGTCGATGCGCCCAAGCCCGTCTGCCAGCTGCAGACGGTTAATTTTGAATACAACGAGTATTCGCTGACCGCGGCCGCCCGCGCCCTGCTCGACGCCAATGCCGACTGCATCCGCAGCAAGGGCGGCGTCATCACGCTGGCGGGCCACGCCGACGAGCGCGGCACCGAGGAATACAACCTTCACCTCGGCGAAAAGCGCGCCAACTCGGTCAAGCGATACCTGCAGAACCTGGGCGTGCCCAACGCGAGCCTGCGCACCGTCTCCTATGGCGAAGAGCGCCCGGCCAACACCGGTCACGACGAGGGCGCCTGGGCCGAAAACCGTCGAGTCGAGTTCAACGAATAAGCGACGGCGTCAGCCAAACCCCTGAAAAGCCCGACGGCCTCCCCCGCGAGGTCATCGGGTTTTTTCTTTCCCCCACCCCATCTTCTTAAGCGCCGAGGAGGCGCGACGCCGATGAATCACGTCAACCGCGAGATCTTCCGCGAATACGACATCCGCGGGCTCGTCGAGCCTGATCTGACAGACGAGCTGGCCACCCTGATCGGCCAGGGGCTGGGCACTTGCGTGCGGCGTTCCGGTGGTCAGCGCATCGCCCTGGGACGCGACTGTCGACTCAGTTCGCCGCGCCTTGCCGCCGCCTTTCTCAGGGGGCTTGTCTCGACAGGCTGCGACGCCCTCGACCTCGGCGTTGTGCCCACGCCGCTCACCTACTTCGCCGCCAACACGCTCGCCGTCGATGGCCTCGCCATGATCACCGGCAGCCACAACCCCGCCGACTACAACGGCTTCAAAATCGGCGTCGGCCGCGCGACCTACTGGGGCGAGGAAATCCAGCGCCTGCGTCAGCTCATCGAGGAAGGCGACTTTGAGCGCGCGACTAGGCCGGGCCAGGTCAGGCCTTGGGACATCGCGACCGCCTACCTCGACTTCATCCGCCAGGAGATCGGCGTCCTCAAACGGCCGCTCAAGGTGGTGGTCGACGCGGGCAACGGCGTCGGCGGCACCATCGCCCTGCCCATGCTGCGCGCCCTCGGCTGCGAGGTGTTCCCGCTCTTCTGCGAGCCAGACGGTCACTTCCCCAACCACCACCCCGACCCCACGGTCGAGGCCAATCTGCGAGCGCTCATCGAGGCTGTGCGCGCGCAAAAGGCCGATCTGGGGATCGCCTACGACGGAGACGCCGACCGCATCGGCGTGGTGGACGAGCGCGGCTGTATCCTCTGGGGCGACGAGTTGACGCTCATCCTGGCGCGGGCCCTGCTCGACCGGCACCCGGGCGCGACCATCGTCGGCGAGGTCAAGTGTTCGATGCGCTTCTACGACGGTATTGCCGCGCGCGGCGGACGGGCGGTCATGTGCAAGGCCGGACACAGCATCATCAAGGCCCGCATGAAGGCCGAAGGCGCCCTGCTGGCCGGCGAGATGAGTGGCCACATCTTCTGGAAGGACCGCTACTTCGGCTTCGACGACGCGCTGTATTCGACGGCGCGCCTGCTCGAACTCCTCGACGAGGTCAAAGCCCCGCTCTCCGGACTGCTCGCCGACATCGCGCCGACCTTCGCCACGCCCGAAATCCGCCGCGACGCCAGGACCGAACAGCGCAAGTTCGAGATCGTCCGCCGCGCCGTGGAGCGCTTCCGGGCCCAGGGCCACGCCGTGGACGAGACAGACGGCGCGCGCGTCACTTTCGACCAGGGCTGGGGCCTCATCCGCGCCTCGAACACGCAGCCCATCCTCGTGCTGAGGATGGAGGCCACGACGCCAGAGGCACTGGCCGCCATCGAGCGCGACATCGAGTCGGCCCTGACCGCCATCGAGGCCGAAATCGACGCCTGAACCAAACGTCCTCGCCCCCGCGACGGCCACGCCCATGGCCAGTTTTTCCAAAGGGAGAAGCGCGCCGGGCAGCGCCACCCCAGGGCTGACGTTCCAGCCTTGAAACACCCGTTCCGAGAGAGACGACAGGAGCCAGACCGATGACCGACCCCAGCCAGTCACAGCGCCAGGAGGACGCGGACGCGAACAAGATCGCCGAAGCCAGCGCGCCCGCCCAGGCCACCCAGCTCGACGACGCCCAGCCCGCGCCCGATCAGTCTTCGTCCAGCCAGCCTGCGGCAGGCAGCGACGCGAGCGACGCCTCCGCGGATGTCGCGCGCGCCACCGACACACCACAGGGCGCCCCCAACTCCGGCGACAGCCCAGACAAAACGCCTCAGGCGACAGAAGCGCCCCTTGGCCCCCTCGCTGTTCGCGGCGCGTTTGGCGGCCTGCTCATGGGACTGGCCAACCTCGTCCCCGGTATCAGCGGCGGCACCATGCTGCTGGCCTCGGGCGTCTATCAGGCCTTTGTCGACGCCATCGCCGAGCTGACGCGGCTCAAATTCCGACCGCGCTCACTCGCCATCCTCGGCGCCATCGCCGCCATGGCCGCCGTGTCGATCTTGCTCTTCGCCGGGCCGGTCAAGGCGCTCGTCGTCGAGCAGCGCTGGGTCATGTACAGCCTCTTCATCGGCCTGACGCTGGGCGGCGTGCCGGTCCTCTGGAAGCTCATCGGCAAGGCCTCGGCCCCGGTGTGGATCGGCGCCTGTCTCGGCCTTCTGACCATGCTCGTCATCGCCTGGTTTCAGATGCGCGGCGCGGGCGATGCCTCCCAAGGCGACATCAGCTGGCCCATGTTCCTCATCGGCGGCGTGCTCGGCGCCAGCGCCATGGTCCTGCCCGGCGTCAGCGGCGGCTACCTCCTGCTCCTGCTCGGCCAATATGTCCCCATCCTCGGCGCCATCGAATCGTTCAAAGACGCTCTCCTCCAAGGCGACATCGCCTTGGCCATGACGCCCGCGCTCCACGTCCTCGTTCCGGTGGCCATCGGCGTGCTCCTCGGCATCGTCGCCGTCAGCAACCTGCTCAAGCTCCTCTTCGCCAGGTTTGAGCGCCCGACCCTCGGCGTGCTGCTCGGCTTCCTCGTCGGCGCCGTCTTTGGGCTGTGGCCATTCCAGGAGGGCGTTCGCCCGGCCCCCGGCTTCTGGTTCAAGGGCCAGAAGCTCTTCACGCCCGAGGAGATCGACGCCATTCGCGAGAGCTGGCCCACCGAATACTTCACGCCCTCTGTGGCCCAAGTCGCCCTGGCCATCGCCATCGCCCTGGCCGGTTTCGCCCTCACCGTTCTCATCGGCCGCTTTGGCGACAAGGCGACCAAGTCCCCCGCCGCCTCGGCCGAGGCCAGCGCCGAAAACGGTGGCGCCTGACGCCTACTCGCCAGACGCGTCCTCCCAGCCGCCATCCTCCTCGTCCCCCGCCTCCGCGTCGTCCGCCTCGCCGTCCTCGTCCGCGCGCTTCTTTCGGGTCTCCAGATCCTCGACATCGATGGAGCCATCGCGGCGATCGTCGCTCGGCTCGCTCGTGAGGCGGGCGCGCTCCTTCTCGACGCCACTTTTGGGGACCTCGCGTTCGAGAAAGCGGACCTCGATATCGGCGTAGGGCGCCTCCTCGACCTTGGCGCGAATGCCGACGCGCGACTTGCCCAGGCGCGTGAAGACGAGCTCGGTAAAGACGCAACCCTTGTTCTCCAGACAGAACGACGCCGACTGATCGGTCGATCGCTCCGGCCGGTAGACGAGCTCCTGAATCGTCGTCTTGCCGCGCATCTTCAAAAGGACGCGCACGCGCGGGGTGCCGCGCTCGAAATTGATGAGCGCGAACTCGTTTTTCAGATCGTCGAGGCCGCTCTCCTCTGCGTCGGCCATGCGCAGGTGGACCACCTTGGAACGCGCCTCGATGTAGAGCGTGTAGGAGAGCTGGCCGATGGGGCTGTCGCGAACGCCGCCGCTCCAGACGCCGCGCCAGTCGCGCATGAGCGAGAGGATGTCGGTCGTTCCGGCCAGGCCGTTCGGGTTTTTGGGCGCCGAGGCGCAGGCGAGGTTGAGGGCCAAAAGGGCGGTGAGGGCCAGTCGTCCCATGCGTCGCGTCATCTGAGTCGTCTCCGTGTGGCCAGGGGCGCCATCCCTGTCGCCGCGTCGGCGCCGCCCCTCTGCCAAAAAAGGGGCGGCCCTCTAGCAGCCACGACCTTTCCCGCAAGTGTCCAAGACGCGTTGACGAGGCGACGCCATCCAGCGCTGGCCGCATGAAAAACGAGGCGGTCTCGACGCAGGTGAACGCCGCGAAACGCCACGGTTTGCGGGGCGAAAAACCGGCGGACGCGCATTGAAAACAAAGGCGCGCTCTGTCAGGCGCCCGCGGCCATGAAGATCCGCATCATTTCTGTCGGCAAAGACCGCTCGGGCCTCTTCGAGCCGGGCGTGCGCGAATACGCCTCGCGCCTGGAACACTACTGTCGCCTGGAACTCGTCGAACTCGGCGAGGCGCCTAAGTCGCGCGGGATTGGTCAGGCCATCGAGGAAGAGGGCGGGCGCATTCTCGGCAAGCTCAAGCCGGGCGAATGCTGTGTGGCGCTCGACGAACGCGGCAAAGCGCTGACGAGCGAGGCGCTGGCGGACTGGCTGGGCAGGCAGCAGAGCGCCGGGCGGGATGTGGTCTTTTGCGTGGGGGGCGCCAACGGCCTGTCGGCTGCGGTCAAACAGCGCTCGGATCTCACGCTCTCGCTCTCGGCCCTGACCCTGCCCCACCGCCTGGCGCGCCTCCTCATCGCCGAGCAGCTCTACCGCGCCTTCACGATCCTCAGGGGCGAGCCCTACCACCGGGGATAACGGGCAAGCGGCGCTCGACAAGCGGGCGTGGGCGAATCGACGGGTTTCACAGCGCCAGAAATGCCGCGCGAACCGTCCTGGCCGCGGTCTGGATCACGCCTGTCACTTGGCCGCTTCCCGCGTTGGCAAGCGCGCCCCGGTCGAGTAGTGGCGCCGCCCCATGAAAACGACCGACCACCCCTCAGCCGAGTTTCCAAAGACCTTTGGCCCCCACCCCATCGGCGCTGGCGCCCCGCTCGTGCTCCTCTGCGGCCCGGATGTGATCGAAGGCCCCGAGATCACGCTGCGCACAGCGCGCGCCGTCCAAGAGATCGCCCTTCGCCACGGCGTCTCGCTCATCTTCAAGTGCAGCTTTGACAAGGCCAACCGCAGCTCGATCCAGAGCTTCCGCGGGCCAGGGCTGGAAGAGGGGCTGGAGATCCTCGCCTGGGTCAAGCGCGAGACCTCTCTGCCCATCGTCACCGATGTCCACGAGACGGCGCAGGTCGCGCGCGCGGCCCAAGTCGCCGACGTGCTGCAGGTGCCGGCCTTTCTCTGCCGCCAGACCGATCTCCTCGTGGCCTGCGCCCGCAGCGGACGGGCGGTCAACGTCAAGAAGGGACAGTTCCTCGCGCCGGCCGACATGCGCCACGCCGTGCAGAAGATCCGCCAGAGCGGCGGCCGAGATCTCCTCCTCACCGAGCGCGGCAGCACCTTTGGCTACCAGAACCTTGTCGTCGACATGCGTTCGCTCGCCATCATGCGGGCGCTGGGCGTGCCGGTCTGCTTCGACGCGACGCACAGCGTGCAGCTGCCGGGCGCGGCTGGAGATTCCACCGGAGGCGACAGGCGCTTTGTCCGTCCCCTGGCCCGCGCGGCGGCGGCGGTTGGCGTCGACGCGCTCTTCCTCGAAGTCCACGAGCGCCCTGACGTGGCCCTGTGCGACGGCCCCAATTCGCTCGACTTCGCCGATCTCGACCGCCTGCTCGCCGAGGTCTGCGCCATTCGCGGCGCCCTGGCCACCCTGCCGAGCGAGGTGGCGCCATGAGCGGGTTCTTCTGGAAGAAGAAAAAAAAGGACGAGCCGGCCGAGGCCACCTTTGACGACACGGCCGAGCTCGATCGCGTCAACTACGACGACGAGGACGATCTGGCCGACGACGACGAGAAGACCTGCCTCACCCAGGGCCTGGGGCCGATCGCGCCTGAGCCAGCGACGACGGCGGACGACTTCGACGACGAGGAAGACGAGAAGACGCTCCTCACCGCGCCGCTCCGGGCGCCAAGGCCTTCGCGCCCCGGTCCAAAGGCGGATTCGCTGATCGATCGACTGAGCGAGGCGCCGCCGCAACGCGCCGCCCTGGGCGATGGCGGCGAGGACGAGCCGACGTTCAAGCGCCCGCTGGAAGTCCAGCCCGAACGAAAGGCGCGGGAAGCGAGCGTCCAGGTGGCCAGCGAGTTTCAGGATTGGCTCGGCGCCACGCCTGTCCCGGTCAGCCCGAAGCCGCCCTCCCAGCCCGAGATCGGAAGCCACGCGGCGCCAGACGAAGACGACGAGCTGTTGGACGACGCGGACATCGCCGAGCTCTCGCCAGTGCCAACCTCCGCGACCGACGCGACAGAGGCGGACGGCGACCTGAAGGCGCGCGCCAGAGAGATCGAGCTCCTCGTCCTCGACGTGGACGGCGTCTTGACCGACGGCGGGCTCTACTACGGACCCGAGGGCGAGGCGCTCAAGCGCTTCAACGTCCAGGACGGCCACGGCATCACACTCGCGCGCAAGGCGGGACTCGCTGTCGCCATCCTCACCGCGCGCACCTCGCAAATCGTCGCCACGCGCGCGGGCGAACTGGGCATCTCGCCGGTCTTTCAGGGCCGCAAGGACAAGCTCCAGGGCCTTGAGGAACTGCTCGACGAGGCGCGGGTCGACGCCAGCCGGGTGGCCTACATGGGCGACGACCTCAACGATCTGGGCGTCCTCAACCGCGTCCGCCTGTCCGCCTGTCCCGCCGACGCCTGCCCCGAGGTGCGCGAGCGCGCCGCCATCATCGCCAGCTCTGCCGGGGGCCATGGCGCTGTGCGCGAACTCGTCGAGTTCATCCTCAAAGCCCAGGGCAAATGGCAGCCCATCGTCGAACAGGCGCTCGGCCAAAAGCCGCGCGCGGACTGAATCCCGACGGCGCCGACACTGACCGCCCAGGACACAAGCCGCTCACGTCGAAGCGTCCGTTTCCGCAGCCTTCCCCGCGTCCGGTGATGCCGCGTCCGCTGGCGTCACCTCCGCACGCGCCGCGCTCACAGGCGATTCATCCGACGAGGCGGAGGCCTCCCCGCTGTCCGCTAACCCGGCGGCGTTCCGCTCGCGCGACGGCGTCGAGGCGCTCTCAGGCAAGTCCGCGCCCGTGCCTTCTGGCGAGGAAACCCGCGCGCCCATGTCGGCAATCGCCTCGTCTGGCAGCTCGCGCCCGGCATAGAGCGCCTCCAGCGCCTCTGGGTCCTGTCCCATCTCGCCCAATTCCTCGGCCAGCCGGGCATGGCGGCGATGTCGCGCGGCGGCGATCTCGACGAGCAGGGCGCTGACGAGGATCCACGTCAGATGGGCCACGCTCGCCGCGTTCATCGGCGCCATCATGTGGAACCAGATCGTCCGCGACAGCGCGCAGGCCAACAGCAGGCCCGAGACGATGCGCAGCGCGTTGTTGCCCGACTTTGGGTCAAAGCGACCGCGGGCCCAGTCAAAGAGCGCGGGAAAAGTCGACGCCGCGATGAGCCACCCCTCGCCCGCCTGTGGCCCGGGCGCGCGCGTCACAAGTTGCGCGGCGATGAGGGCGAACAGGGCCGGATAGAGCCCGAGGCAGCGGGCGCAGACATCGAGTCCGCCAAGGCGCACGCAGCGGCAGCGGTCCTCCTCGGCGTGGTGGGCAATCCAAAAGGGCGTGTTCACAAGAGACCTCGCAGTTCCAGGCGCCTGTGCCTGACGCGGCTGTTCCCTCTGAGCGGGCACCCCAGAAGGGGCGCGCCTCTTGCCCGCCGTGAGTCGAACGCGTCCACAACAAAAGCGGCCCTGGCCTCCCCTCCCGCGCCTGTCCACCGCCAGGAAGTTTGACTACAAGGCGCCGCCCGGTCGCCCCCCTCCCGATGTTTCCCGGCGCCGACACCGTTGTCCCCTCCCCCTCCCTTCTCTCCCCCCTCTCACCCAAGGAGCCAAAGACATGCGCCACCAACACGCCCTCACCGCCAGCCTCGCCGCCGCGCTGGCCCTCGGCCTCACCGCCGTCGCCTGCGGCGACACCGAGGAAGAAAACACGGGCGACGATCCCATCGTCCTCACCGACGCCTCGACCCAGGACAGCGACGCCTCCCATGACCTTTCCGACGGCGACAGCGACGCGGCGCTCGACATTCCCGACAGCGGCCCCGTCGGCCCGGGCGATGAGGTGGGCGCCATCGAGTGGTGTCAGCTCGTCAGCCCCCACGCGAGCGAGCTCACCATCGGCCAGACGCTCACTGCCTACGCGCAGGTCTACGCCATCGGCCGCACCGAGGGCGACGCGCGGGAGGACAGCGGCGTCAAAGGCCAGCTCGGCATCGGCGCCATCGGCAGCGATCCCACCGCGGACAGCGCCTGGACCTGGATCGACGCCACCGCCAACCCCAACTTCAGCGACGCCAGCGGCAACCACGACGAATACATGGCGAGCCACCTCGCCGAGACCACGGGCAGCTTTGCCTTCGCCTTCCGCTTCCAGGTCGACGGCGGCGCCTGGTTCTATTGCGACACCGACGGCCACAGCGCCTCCAATCAGAGCGAGGGCTTCTCGACCGACGCGCTCGGCAGCCTCACCGTCGCCGAGGCCGGCACGCACAAAGTCGGCTGGTGCAACCTGCAGAACACCGCCCGCGCCATCTCCACCCTGGGCAAGCACCTGGTGACCTCTCAGGTTTACGTCGAGGGACTCACCGAGAACGGCAACGCGGGCAGCCCGCTCATCCGCGCCCAAATCGGTCACGGCGCGATCGGCAGCGATCCGGCGACCTGGAGCGAGAGCGACTGGAGCGACGCCGTCGTCAACAGCGCGGCCAACGCCGACGCGCTGGGCAACAACAACGAATACATGGCGACACTCTCTGGCCTGGCCGCCGGCAGCCACGCCTTCGCCTTCCGCTACAAGGCCAACGGCGACAGCGACTGGTTCTACTGCGACAGCGACGGCCACAGCGCCGCGCCCACAGGCGAGGCGGATGGCTTCTCGACCGACAAACTCGGCCACCTCACCGTGCTCGATCCGAGCCTCCTCGCCGTCGGCTGGTGCCGCCTGCAAAACGACGCGGCCCAAATCACCACCGCCGACACCTTCACCGCCTATGGCCAGGTCTGGGTCGACGGCCTGACCGGCGCGTCCAACGGCTTTGTCGACGATCCGGCGATCGAGGCTCAGCTCGGACTCGTCTCGCCCGCCTCTGACCTGCGCAACTTCGACGCGGACGAGAGCGTCTGGACCGATGCCGCGATCAACGCCCAGGCCAGCGCCGAGGCCCTGGGCAACAACAACGAATACATGGCGAGCAAGGCCAACCTCGCCGCCGGGCAATACAGCTTCGCCTTCCGCTTCCGCGTCGCGGGCGCCTCCTCGTGGACCTATTGCGACCTGGAGCCCGGCTCCAGCGACGACTTCCAGGTCGAGCGGCAGGGCACGCTCACTGTGACCGAGTAGGCCCAGCCGAAAAGCCTATCGGCCCCTGACAGACAGCGCCGCGGATCCACAGGCGATTCGCGGCGTTTTTTATTGTCCGGACACGCGCCGCCCTGGCGTGGCGGTTTTGTTCAATACGCTCGATTTAATTATTTAATCATTCAACAAAACACCCAAAACACCGCCTCTATGATTCAACTGGTCAACAACACCTCCCGCCTCCCCCAAACGCGCCTTTGTCAAAATCCGCCATTGGATCGAACTGTGAGGCGCGTCGCCGACACCAAACCCTTGGCGGCGCCTGCCTCGGATGGACCGGGGCCTGAGGGTATTTTCGCCAGGAGGCACGCGATGCAGACACAAAACACCCCCCTTTCCGCCAACACAAAAGCCATGCCCAAAAACATCATCGCGCAATTTAATCCGGACGCGCTTTTGGGCGCGGCCAAACAAATCCCCATCGGCGACGACATTATTGATTTTCGCGGTTATTTTAATGTCGAAAACTATTCCGCCAACCAATTCATCTATCGTTCCAACGACGAGGCAGGAAAAATCTACCTGCTCCAGCGCGGCCGCGTCCGCCTGATGCGCGACTTCAGCGACGGCTGCCAGGCTGTCACCGGATTTCTTCGGGCGGGCGATCTCTTTGGCGAGCTGTCTTTGGACGAATCGCTCCCCGTCGGGGAGACAGCCCTGTGCGCCACTTCCTGCGAGGTGTGGGTGATGACAAACGGCGCGCTGCGTTCGCTCATGGAGACGCGCCCCTCGCTGGCCATCGACCTGTTGCGCATTCAGAGCGAGCGACTGCGCAAGGCGCGGCGACGGATCAACCGGCTCACCTTCAGCGACGTGCCCGCGCGCCTGG
This sequence comes from Myxococcaceae bacterium, assembly GCA_017500825.1. GTDB lineage: Bacteria > Myxococcota > Myxococcia > Myxococcales > UBA5297 > UBA1203. The sequence continues at coordinate 18,612 of JAFVYB010000006.1, forward strand.
CCGCCACCCTGATCGAACTGGGAAACGATCTCGGCGAACCGTGCGCGCACCGCGGCCAGACCGATCTGCGCGGCGTGACGCAACAGGACCTCGCCGACCTCTGCGGCGCCTCGCGATCGTTTGTCTCCACCCTGATCAACGAGATGAAGCGCGACGGCTACCTGGGCCACGTGGGCCGAACACTGTGCCTGCGCGACATCGACGGCCTGCGGGCCCTTGCCGCAGACGCGGCCTTGGGATGACGCCCCAAGATCGACCGCCAGGCGCCAGCGCCTTCCCGGCCCGGAACACGCGGGGCGCGGGCGAGATGCGCGACAGACGCGCGCGACCAAGGCCGACTTACACGCGCCCGAGACCGACGCGCGCGCCATCGCGGGAGTGAGGCGCCATTCATCGGACGCGGCCGTCTCACGCCACGCGGCGCAAAAAACTCCGCAGGCATTCGCGTTCGGGCCGCTCGAAGATCTCGGCCGGACTGCCCTCGGCGGCGACGCGGCCGCCCTCCATGAAGAGGACGCGCGTGGCGACTTCGCGGGCAAAGGCCATCTCGTGGGTGACGACGATCATCGTCATTCTGCGGCGCGCCAGATCGCGCATCACGCTCAAAACCTCGCCGACCATCACCGGGTCGAGCGCCGAGGTCGGCTCGTCGAAGAGGATCACCTCGGGGTTCATGCACATGGCGCGGACAATGGCCACGCGCTGCTTCTGGCCACCGGAAAGCTGGGCGGGGAAGGCGCGCGCTCTGTCGGCAAGCCCCACGCGCTCAAGCGCGGCCATGGCCTCGGCCTCGGCCTCCGCGCGCGGGCGATGTTGCAGGCGCACAGGTCCCAAGGTGAGGTTTCTGAGCACATCGAGGTGGTCAAAGAGGTGAAACCCCTGAAAGACCATGCCCATCCGCTGGCGCTGGCGGGCGATGTCGCACTTGGGATCGGTGAGGTCGACGCCATTGAAGCGCACGCGACCGCCCGTCGGCGTCTCCAGCCGGTTGAGGCAGCGCAAAAAGGTGCTCTTGCCCGAGCCCGAGGGGCCGATGACGGCCACGACTTCGCCGCGATCGACGCGGGTCGAGACGCCATCGAGGACGCAGAGGGCGCCGAAGTGTTTGACGAGGCCATCGATCTCAAAGATCGGCGGCGCCGCGTCGGCCGGAGGGACAAGTGTGAGCGAGGGCTTGGTGGACGCGGGCTTGACGGGTGTCTCTTGCATGGGCGTGGGCGTTCCTTCTCAGGCGCGGCTGGGAGAGTCGGGCGAAAGATGTCGGACAGGGGAAGCGGGGCGCGCGCGGCCTCAAGGTGGCGGCGCCGGTCAGCGGCGGGCGGCGGCCAGGCGCTTTTCGAGGCGCGAAACGAGCGTCGAGAGGCAGACGACGAGCAACAGGTAGATGAGCGCGACGGCCATCAGCGGCATGAAGGCGTCGTAGGTGCGGCTGCGAATCAGATCCCCGCTCTTCGTCAGGTCCTGAATCGCGATGTAGCCGGCGACCGAGGTCTCCTTGATGAGGACGATGAACTCGTTGGCCAAGGCCGGCAGCACGTTGCGCAGCGCCTGGGGCAGGAGAATGAGCCACATCGCCTTGAATTCACTGAATCCCAGGCTCAGGCCCGCCTCGAACTGCCCTTTGTCAATGGCGAGAATACCGCCGCGAATGATTTCAGCGACATAGGCGCCAGAATTAATGCCAAAGGCGACAATGGCCGCCACGCGCTTGTCCACCGAATTGAGGACGACAAAATACATAATCATTAACTGGACGACGACCGGCGTTCCGCGAATCACCGTCAAATAAATTCGGCAGATAAAATCGGCGATCTTATATTTGCCCGTCGTTTGATTCATCGCGCGAATAACGGCGACGACAAAGCCGAGCAAAAGGCCGATAATCAGCGAAAAAAACGTGATTTGCAGCGTGACGCCCAGGCCGTCCAGCAAATACCGCCAGCGGTTATCGACAATAAAATTATCGATAAACTGCTGTTTGAGCGACGCGAACATGAATCATTCCCCAATGGCGGGAGAACTATTGTGTCTCCCGTTCGAAATCAGCGCGATTGTTCAAACAGCGCGTTTCAACAATCGCCCGAAAACGCGTTTTACGTCGGCGCGCCTGAATTGCGCCCTTTATCCATTAATTAAAATCGGCGTGTTTCCTCAAATCCCGGTGACGGCGCGTCTGAATCAAAACAAAGCGTCAGCGTCATGTATCAGCGGCCGGCGGTGGCGCTTTGGCCTTTGGGCGCGCGCACGACGATGACCTGGCGGGCGGAGGCGTAAGGCCGGGTGAAGGCGACGCGCTTCTGGCGCTCTTCGGTGACGGTCATGCCGGCGATGCCCACGTCGGCTTTGCCGCTCTGGACCGCGGCGAGGATCGAGTCGAAGGCCATGTCCTCGACGACGAGCTCAAAGCCGAGGCGATCGCAGAGCGCCCGCATCAGGTCGATGTCGATGCCGACCACCTCCCCCTTGTCGACATATTCGTAGGGCTCGAACTCGGCGGCGGTGGCCACGGTGAGCCTGCCCCTGGAGCGATCGACGGACGGCGGTGACTGGTAGCGCGGCGGCCGCCGGGACGCCTCGCCGAGGTAGTGGGCCACGATCGCGTCGCGCGTGCCGTCGGCGATGAGATCGGCGAGCGCCTGGTTGAGCGACTGGAGGAGGTCCTGCCGCGTCGGGCTCAGGCTGATGGCGTAGTCCTCGGTGACAAAGGGCGTTTCGAGGATGTGGAGGTCGGGATTTTTGGCGGCAAAGGCGCGCGCCGGCATCTCGTCGATGACGACACAGTCGACCGCCCCCACCTTGAGCGCCTGGATGGCGTCGACGCTTTTGGAGAAGCGCTCCACGCTCGATCCTTTGGCCTCGTAGGCGGTGACGGCCAGATCGCCCGTGGTGCCTAGCTGCACGCCGATGCGCCTGCCCGGCAGATCCTCGACGCCGCGAACCGCGCCCTCCGGCGCCTTCTGCACACACGCGGCCAAAAGCAGCGCGCCCAGGGCCAAAGCCCCCAACAAAACCGTTTTTTTCAACCTCGTCACCTCGCGCCCGCCGCGATGGCTCAAGCGCCCTGTTCAGAAGGGGCGCGGCGTATGCGCGCGAAAATGCACTCGGTCAACGGGACATTTCAGAGGGAGGATCAAAAAAGTTTTGCATATTAACTGCATATTTCTGCGCTCTTTTCCGCGCTGATGGCGGCGCGCGGCGACAGGACAAAGACGGAAGGCGCAGGCGGAAAACGGCGTTCTCATCAAAGCGCGAAGAGGTTCGTCCAAACCGACTCCCCCCCCCTTTTTGGGCCGCCTTGACATCGCCCCGAAAATCGCTAGGGGGCGCGCGCCTTGGGTCGAGACGGACAGGTCGTCCGCGTCTCGATCCTTTTGTTTTTTGGAGGCCAGCCATCCCCGCCATGCCCGTGCGAACCGATCAGAGAGCGCAGCAGAGCGCCGAGCCCTCCCGCCTCGGCACAGAGGCCATCGTCCCGCTGCTCGTCCGTTTCTCGCTGCCGGCCATCGTCGGCGTGCTGGTCAACGCGCTCTACAACATCGTCGACCGCGTCTTCGTCGGCCAGAGCGTGGGATCGCTGGGCATCGCGGCCATCTCGCTCACCTTCCCCATCGCCCTTTTAATGCTGGCCAGCTCGGTCATCGTCGGCGTGGGCGCCAACGCGCTCTTCGCCATCCGCATGGGAGAGGGAAAGCGCGACGAGGCGGAGCACATCTTCGGCAACGCGGCCCTTTTGCTCGTGGCCCTGCCGCTCGTCCTCTCGCTCGCGCTCGCCCTGCTGACCGACGAGGTGCTGCTCGCCAGCGGCGCCAGCGGCGAGACCTTGCCCATGGCCCGCCAATACCTGCGCATCTCGCTCATCGGCTCGGTCTTCAGCTCGTTCGGGCACGGGATGACGCACTTCATCCGCACCGACGGCCATCCGCGCACGGCCATGCTCTCGCAGATCCTCGGCGCGGTCGTGAACATCGCCCTCGACGCGGTCTTTGTGATCGGCATGGGCATGGGCGTCGCCGGGGCGGCCTGGGCCACGGTGCTGGCGCAGCTGTCGACCTGCGTCTACGTGCTCGTCTACTTCCTCTCGCCGATCTCGACGGTGAAGCTCAGGCGCCGTTACCTGAGGCTCGATCTGCGCCGCATCGTCCTGCCGTTCATGTTCCTCGGGCTGCCGCACTTTGCCATGCAGATGGCCTCCAGCCTGGTGAACACGGTGCTCAACCGCAGCCTCCTCGAATACGGCGGCGATCTGGCCGTCACGAGCGTCGGCATCGTCATGAGCGCCAACACGGTGCTGATCCTGCCGATGATGGGCCTCTCGCAGGGCAGTCAGCCGATCTTTGGCTACAACTTCGGCGCCCGCCGCTTCGACCGCGTGCTCGACGCCTTCCGCTACGCCTGCGTCGGCGCCACGGCCTACGGCCTGCTCACCTGGGCCCTGAGCATCGCCTTCGCGCCCCAGATCGTCGGCCTGTTCACCAAGGACAGCGGAGAAATCGTCGAGATGGCCGCGCACGCCCTCGTCGTCTTCAACTTCATGATTCCGGTGATCGGCTTTCAGATGATCACCTCGACGATGCTGCAGTCGATCGGCCAGCCGATGAAGTCGCTGCTGATGAGCCTCTCGCGCCAGGTCCTCGTCCTCATCCCGCTCCTCTTCATCCTGCCGCGCGCCTTTGGCCTGAGCGGGGTCTACGCGTCGTTCCCCGCCTCCGACTTCCTCTCGTGCCTGCTCGCCGCGGCGCTCGGCTGGCGCGAGGTGCGACGGTTGAAGCGGGGCGAAACGACTTTCACGCTCGGCATGGACACCAACGCCGCCCGCGCGCCCTCGACCTGACAGACGCGTCCGCCCAAGGCGCCTGAAGACACGCCGTGACGCGCGCCTGACAAAGCCCCCGCGAATCTCGCGACCAGGAGAGCCTCCATGACGCTCACGCGCCCTGTCACCGACCGCCTCGCCGAGTTCTTGTCCACAGCCGCACAGGCCGCCGACGCGCTGCCAGGAGAACCGGCCCTGCCCGCCGACGCGCCCGCCGTCGCCCAACAAGCCGTCGCCGCAGCCTCAGAGGCCGCCGCAAGCGCCCTGGCCCAGGCCGCCGCCGCGCCGACCTTGACCGTCTCGCTCTTCCTCGTCCTCGTCGCCGCCATCTTCCTCATCGGCGGCCTCGGCGAGATCGTCTTCGAGAAGACAGGCGTTCCCGACGTGGTCTGGCTCATCCTGGTCGGCATCTTTGTCGGCCCGGTCTCGGGCCTGGCCTCGCGCGAGGTGCTCAGCCAGGTCGCCCCCTACTTCGGCGCGCTGACGCTGATCATCGTGCTCTTCAACGGCGGCAGCGAACTCAGGCTCGGCGATCTGAAACAGGCGGCGCCGCGGGCGCTTCTGCTGGCCATCCTCACCTTTGTCTTCTCTGCGGCGGCGCTGGCCCTGCTCTCGATGGGCGCCAAACAACTCGGGTGGCTGCCGCGCGAGTGGACCTGGATGCACGGCGTCTGCCTCGGCGCCATCCTCGGCGGATCGAGCTCGATCGTGGTGATGCCCGCCCTGCGCAAGGCGCGACTCAACGCCGAATTGACCAACCTCACCAACCTCGAATCGGCGCTCACCGACTCGTTCTGCGTCGTCGCCGTGGGCGCGAGCATCCAGATCATGCTCACCGGTTCGAGCGACGCAGGCGCCGCTGCCACCGCGCTCGGCAAGTCGTTCGGCATCGGCATCGCGCTCGGCGCCGTGGCCGGCATCCTCGCCCTGCTCTGCCTGCGCCGGCTCTCCAAAAGCGAACACGCCTACCCGCTGACTCTGGGCGCGCTGATCATCCTCTACGTCATCGTCGACGAGCTCGAAGGCAGCGCGGCCCTGGCGATCCTGACGACGGCCATTATCCTCGGCAACGCCAGGTTCTTCTCCCGCCGCATCGGCCTGGCCGAGGACGCCTATCTCGACCGCGGCATCAAGGACGTGCACGGCCAGCTGACGTTCTTCATCAAGTCGATCTTCTTCACCTTCATCGGCGCCATGCTGGGCGCGCCGTGGGGACTCGTCCTCGTCGGCGTCGTCTTCGGCCTCACCCTGCTCGTCGTGCGCGTCCCGGCCGTCTTCCTGGCGACGATGCGCTCCACGCTCGACATGGACTCGCGCAAGATCGCCGCCGTCTTCCTGCCGAGGGGCATGGCCGCGGGCGTCCTGGCGATGATGCCGCACAGCATGGGCGTTCCCGGAACAGAGCGGCTGCCCGTGCTCGTCTTCGCCGCCATCGTCACGACCATCGTCCTCTTTGCGACGGGCTTTCCGCTCCTCAAGTGGCACCTCGCGCGCGCCCACAGGCGTCAGGAAGAGGCGACGGGCAGGGCGATCGCCATCAGCGACGGGGCGACTTGTTCCACGCAGGGTGTCGCGGACGAGGCGGCGGCGGTGGGTGCCCAAGTCGGGGTGGTCGAAGCGAACGACGCGGCGGACGCGGCCAAAGAAAGCGGCGCCACAGTCCCCGAAACGCTGGCGGACACGGGCTCGCCCACAGGTGAAGCGCGGACCGAAGACCGGGCCGACGACGTGGTCGACGAACAGGCGCGGGAGGCGTTGCCGTGAGCTCCCTCCTCATCTTGGACGACAATCAGGACACGCTGTTCGTTCTCAAAGAGTTCCTGCAGACCGCCTTCAATCCCGTCGCGCAGGCGCGGACCGTGGCAGAGGCAGAACGGGCGCTCGCCGAACAGCGCTTCACCCATCTCCTCCTCGACTACCGCGTCGGATCGAGGACGCTGGCGCCAGCGCTCATCAGCCGTTGGCGCGCCGACCACCCGGACATCGCCTACGTCGCGATCTTCACCGGCGTGCAGCTCGAACGGCACAGCTGGCCCGAGGGATGCGACGAAGTCTTCCAAAAGCCGGATGATCTCCACCGCCTGCTGCGCACGATGCTCGACTTGGGCGCCGCCGACAGCGATCCCGCCAAAGAATCGCCGCCATCCGCTCCGGCGCCACACGACGGCTGACAGGCCCCCCACCTCACACGGAGGGCGCGCGCCTCACAGCAGCTCTTCGGAACTGACTTCGTCCGCGTCCTCGCCCTCGTCCGTCGCGCTGTCGTCTTCCTCAACGTCGTCCCCGCCAGCCGCGCCCGTCGCGATCGGCACGCCCCCTGGAATCGCCGCCGCTGCCGACAATGGCCGAACGCGGCGCCGCATGAGGTTGATCGTGCCCTCGGCGATGCCCATCAGGAGATAGGCGCCGAAGTAGAGCAGGAGGACGAACGCCGGGCTGAGCACCGTCGCCGAGAGGGCAATGGCGCACAGGAGCAGCGCGCAAAAGCTGCCCACCGACTTTTTGGAGAACTTCAGGTCTTTAAAGGTGCGGTAGCGCACGTTGGAGACCATCAGGGCGGCCAGGAGGAGGACGACCAGGGCCACGCTCCAGGGGCTGCGCTCAAAGAGGGGAAGCGCGCCGCTCTCACACGAGAGCACCAGCGCGCAGAGCATGCCGGCGCCGAGCGGAATGGGCAGGCCGACGAAGAACTTGGACGACTCGGGGACCTTGCGGTGAGCGAGCACGTTGAAGCGCGCCAGTCGCAGGGCGCCGCAGGTGGCGAACGAAAAGGCGATGAACAGGCCAATCGTCCCCAGCGGCTGGAGCATCCACAGGTAGACGAGCAGGGCAGGCGCCAGGCCAAAGCTCATCACGTCGGCCAGGGAGTCGAGCTCGACGCCAAATTCGCTCTGCGTCTTGGTGAGGCGCGCCACGCGCCCGTCAAAGCAATCGAAGAAGACGGCGAAGAAGATGGCGATGGCCGCCCCCGAGAACTCGCCGCTCTTGCTCAGCGTCATCGAATAGAAGCCGCAGAAGATGGACGAGACGGTGAAGAGATTCGGCAGCACGAACATCAACTTGTGCCAGTTCATTCGTTGACTCCCATTGGTCTGAAGAGCCCTCGCCGCTGTCGGCCAGCTGTCGGTCTGCGTGTTGGACGTTTGATAGACGCCACGAACAGATTCCACCGCCTGCCGCCGCGCTCCAGGTCAGACCCGGGAGGGGCGCCAAAAAAGCGGCGCAATCTAGCGAAATCTCCTTTGGCTCAAAGGAGAAAACAGCCGCCGCCGGACAAAAAATTCAGCGCGCGCGACCGGCCAAAACGCCTTGCCTGACACGCCCTTCCCCCATGCCGCCGCCATCGAAAAGCCTATTGTCGCCGCGCCATCGACAGCGCTAAGGCGCCCAGCCCTTTGCCTCTCTTTCCCGCCCACAAGCCAGAGGATCTCTCGCGATGACCGTCTTTCAAAAAGCCGTCACGGGCTTCAACAACAACATCCCCCGCAAGGGCCGCAGCTACCACGTCCAGACGGAAGACTCGGGCATCAACCACCCGCACATCATGACGCACCTCTTCCTCGGCGGAAACATCATCGCCTCGAAGAAGACCTCCTACGCGGACATTCTCGACGCGCCGGATCTGGCCGAGCGGGTCCGGGCCATGATGGACGAGCAGCACAAGGAGATGATGCGCAACCTCCTGGCGGGCAAATACGACTCGCAGGCGGCGCAATCAGTCCAGCTGCACGCGCCCAAGGTCGAGACGATCGCCAACACACCGGCCTCCCGCGCGAGCGCCTCCGCTCCCAGGCAGGAGCCCGCCACCAAGCCAGCCTCCGCAGCCAAGCCTGCGCCCGCGTCCTCGCCAGCCCCCGAAGCCAAGCCGGTCGAGGCCCCAGTGAGTGACGCGCGTCTGAGTGCGCCGGACAAGGCCCCGCCGACCGCTCACCAGGAGACGGCCCCAGGCGTTGAGAAGCCCCATCCACCTTCCCTGTCGCAAGCCGTGCTCGATCCGAACATCCCGGCGGAGGAGCATCTGCGCGCCGCCCTCTCGGACTATCTCAGCCACGCGCGAGGCGTTGCCGGCCGTCCCTGATCGATGCCGCACGCGCTTTCGCCAACCCGGCGCCGTGGGCCCCACCAACGCGAGGGCATCCCGGGCGCCGGTTTTTGTTTCCCGCCCCTTCACACAGGCCAGTCGACGCCTGTCGCCCCTTGCCCCCTCCACAGGAGCCACGTCTCATGACCCGCAGAAACCGGAGTATCGCCGCCCTGGCCATCGCCGCCCTGTTCCTCGTCGCATGTCAGAGCCAGGAGAAGGGGGACAAGCGGCCAGAGCGCATCAAGATCGGGCTGGTGACCGACGTCGGGGGGCGTGGCGATCAGTCCTTCAATGACAGCGCGCTGCGCGGTCTGGAACAGTGGGCGGCCAACCAGGAATACACGCCACAGGGCTACGCGCCGCTCTCGCCCGAGGCCCGCGAGCAGGCGATCCCGCGCGAGTTGGCCACCAAGGGCATCGCGCCGCTCGACATCGTCCCCGTCGTCCTGCACGCCAAACAGCACGAGGACTACGAGTCCAACCTCCAGCTGCTCCTCGACGAAGACGTTCAGCTGGCGATGGGTGTCGGCTTCATGCTCGAAAACGCGGTCGAGTCGGTCGCCCGCAAAAATCCGGACAAGCGGTTTCTCCTCGTCGACAGCCCCATTCTCGACGCCAGCGGCCAGAATTACGACCTGTCGAACGTCAAGGCGGTGACCTTCCGCGAGCACGAGGGCGCCTTCCTTGTCGGCGCCATCGCCGGGCTCGCCACCAAGAGCGAGAAGATCGGCTTTGTCGGCGGGATGCAGCTGCCCCTGATCCGTCGCTTCGAGGTCGGGTTTCGCGCCGGTGTTCAGGCCACCAATCCGCGCGCCGCCAAGCAGATGCTGATCGCCTACACGGGCAGCTTCAACCGGGTCGACGCGGGCAAGCAGGTGGCTCAGGACATGTTCGCCAAGGGCGCGGACATCGTCTTTCACGCCGCTGGCGGCGATGGTCTGGGGGTGATCGCGGCGGCCAAGGAGGCGGGACGCTTCGCCATCGGCTGTGACAGCGATCAACACGCGGTCGCCCCCGAGGCAGTGCTGACCTCGCTCATCAAGCGGGTCGATCTGGCTGTCTACCAGGCCGTGGCCGAGGCGAGCCGGGGCGAGTTCAAGGCGGGCCACAGCGAGATGGGGCTGGCCGAAGGCGGGCTGGACTACGCGCCGATCCGCAACAGCAAGTTCTCGCTCGCCGAACGGGAGATGCTCACCAAGCAGATCCACATCCTCGAGCAGCAGATCATCTCCGGCAGCGTCCGCGTCCCGGCCACCATGGAGGAGCTCAACGCGCAAAACGCGCTTTTGGGCGTCATCCCGGCGAAGGCCCCGGCGCAGAACGCGGCGCAGGCTGGGGGCGACAAGACACAGGCCCATCCAGAAGGCGTGACAGCGGTCGCGAGTGGTTCGGGCGAGATGGCGTCGTCAGAGGCGGCCAAGACAGCGGCAGACAGCGCGGCGCCCAGGACAGCCACTCAGCAGGCCTCCCCCAACGCCACCGCGGCCGCGGGGACAGACGCGGCAAACGCCACGCCGGATGTCGCGCCGATGAATGGAACAGCCGCCCCGGCCAAGGACAAGAGCGCCCAGGAATCGACGCCAGCGGACGCGCCCCAGCCACCAGCCGCCACCGCGCCGAGCGCCCCGTAAACGCCCTGCCGCACGCCCTTCGGATCGCTTTCGGCCATTCGTTTCCCAGCCAACCCGCCCGAGGAGCCGCCGCATGATCCGCCGCCCAATCGCCTGGCTCGCCGTCGTCCTTCCCGCGCTCACGGCCTGGCCACTGTCGGCGCTGGCGCTGACCCGCGTCACAGACGAGGACCTTCGCCCCTACTTCCTCGACGAGACGGTTCAGCGCTTCGACGCCTACCTCTGGCCCGCCTACGCGATGTCGCTCGTCGAGAACGCCATCAGCCTGGCCTTCTGGGCGTTGCTCCTCGTCTTCACCCTCAACGACGCCCTGATGCGGCGCTGCCTGCGCCTGACAGACGCCATCGGCCGCCGCGTCACGAGCCCACGCGCCCGCCAAATCGGCGCTGTCCTGACCCGGGTGTGGGGCGATTCGACGTGGGCCGCCGCGATCCTCTTCGTCGTCGCCTACCTCGTCATCGAGCGCCTGCTGTTCTTCCCCGGCTCGCTCTACTTCAACTGGGTGCGCGAGCATCAATACGGCTACTCGGTGCAGCCCCTCTCCAGCTTCATGTGGGACTGGTCCAAGGGGCTCTTCTTCAACGCGATCTCGATGAGCGCGCTCACCTTCGGGCTCTTTGGCCTGGCGCGCCGTTCACGCCGCTGGTGGCTTTTGCTCGGCGTCCCCTGCTCTGTCCTGATGCTCGGCGCGGGCTTCCTCGATCCCTACCGGACGCAGCTCTACCGGGACTACGAGCCCTTGCCCGCCGGAGAGGTGCGCGAGGCTGTCACGCGGACGCTCGACAAGGCCGGGGTCGAATACGAGGACGTGATGGTGCTCAAGATGCGCGAGATCTCGACGCGCGTGAACGCCTTCATCGCCGGCCAGGGCCCCTCGCGCCGCATCGTGCTCTACGACACCTTCATCGCCGCGATGACGCCCGACGAGATCGCCAACGCCGTGGCCCACGAGCTGGGACATCTGCGCGATCGCTCGATGGTCCGCACCGCGCTGTCGGCCGCGCTCCTCACGCCACTCCTCTGGCTCGTCGCCTGGCTGCTCAGGGCCATGGGCCGACGCGGGCGATTTGGCTTTGACGACGACCGCGACGTTCGCTCCCTGCCGGCGATCATGGCGCTGCTCTTTTTGCTCGGCGCCCTGCAGGCACCTGTGGCCAACGCCCATTCGCGCATGATGGAAAACCGCGCCGACGACTACGCCCTCGACCTCCTCGAAAAGCCCGAGGCCTTTCGCTCGCTGATGATCAAGCTGGCCCTGATCAACGCCGCAGATCTGCACCCGCCGCTGTGGATGCAGATCCAGTGGAAGACGCACCCGCTCGTCATCGAGCGCGTCCGCCGGGCCGAGGCCTTCGCAGCCTCCCGTGGCATCGAACTCTTGCCGCCAGAGCCGCGGCGATTCGCCCTGCCGAGCGACTTTCAGACCGCGCTCACCGCCAAGGCCAAGGCGATTCAGTCGAACGCCACCACGCCGTGACCAGGCGCGCGCCAGGGCAGTTTTGGACGCCCAGCCGCTGAAGGCGCCGACGACGAACTGACAGCGCCGCCAGCGATGCCTCCGGGCGCCCGCGCATCGTCCTGCGGTCGAGGCCAACTGCTGTTTACCGGGCGCATTCAGGCCATTGGCCGCCGCGTTTGGGAGAGCGCCGCGCCTGAGCAAAAACCGGCTTGCCAAAAAGATCGCGCGGTCCTCAAAGGCGCGCCTCCTCTGCGTCGTCCGCGGGCTCTGGCGAAGGCCTCCCCTCCTGCTTTTCCGCCCGCCGCTGCGCCCGACGCGCCTCCTTTTCCTGCTTGCGTTCGAGCTGCTTCTGCTCCCGCAGGCGCTTGCCCAGCGAAACACGGCTCGTCCCCATTCCATCGCCTCCCGTCCCAATCTCTGACGCTCTGACGCCACGATGGCCCCCCGACATCGAGACGGCCACGTCCCACTGAGGCGCAGACAGCCGATTTCCCCTCAGGAGAACACCCCATGTCCCCTTGCCTTGCCGGCCTGTTCACCGCGCTCGCCCTGGCCACCGCCCCCGCGACACAGCCAACCGCCAACGCCGCCGACGCGGCCAAAGCCTTTGTCGACAAGACGAACGCCGAGCTGAAAGTCCGTTACGCCCAGGCCGAGCAGGCCCACTGGATCGCCGCCACCTACATCACCGACGACACCCAGGCCGTGGCCGCGCGCGCCCAGGAATCGCTGATGGCCGCCCTCTCTGAGGCGCTCGCCGAATCGATGCGCCACCGCGACGCCGCCGCCGATGACGAGAGCAGGCGGGCGCTGCACCTTTTGCGCGTTTCCCAGTCGCTGCCCGCGCCCAAAGACGCCGGGCGACGAAGCGAACTGGCCACCATCGCCGCGCGCCTGTCGGCCACCTACGGCAAGGGGCAGTGGTGCGGCGCCGACGGCAAGGCCACCTGTCGTGAATTGCCCGAGCTGGAACGCGTCCTGGCCACGGAAAAGCGCTGGGATCGCCTCGTCGACGCCTGGGCCGGCTGGCACTCGATCGCGACGCCGATGAGAGGCGACTACGCCCGCCTGGTGGAGCTGGCCAACGAGGGCGCGCGCGACATCGGCTTCCAAAACGCCGGCGAACTGTGGCGCAGCGGCTACGACATGTCCCCCGAGGCCTTCGAGCAGGAGACCGAGCGCCTGTGGCAGGCGGTCAAGCCGCTCTACGACGACTTGCACTGCTACGTGCGCGGCCGCCTCTCCCGCGTCTACCCGAAGAAGATGCCCGCCGACGGCACCATCCCGGCGCACCTGCTCGGCAACATGTGGGCGCAGGAGTGTAACAACATCTACGAGCTCGTCGAGCCGTTCCCCGGGCGCGTCAACCTCAACGTCAACGCGGCGCTCCGGGCCCAGAAATACGACCCGACAAAGATGACGAAGCTGGCCGAGAATTTCTTCGTCTCGCTGGGCCTGAAGCCCCTGCCCCAGACCTTCTGGCAGCGCTCGATGTTCGAAAAGCCGCGCGACCGCGCCGTGGTCTGTCACGCCAGCGCCTGGGACGTCGACTACAGCGGCGATCTGCGCATCAAGATGTGCATCGAGCCCACCGAGGAGTCGCTCGTCACGCTGCACCACGAGCTCGGACACCTCTATTACTTCCAGGCTTACGACCACCTGCCGATCCTTTTCCAGGCAGGGGCCAACGACGGCTTCCACGAGGCCATCGGCGACGCCATCGCGCTGTCGATCACGCCCGCCTACCTCAAGGAAGTCGGGCTGTTGCGGAAGGTGCCCGGCGACAAGGCGGCGCTGCTCAACGTCCAGATGAAGTCGGCGCTGGAGAAGATCGCCTTTCTGCCCTTCGGCAAGCTCATCGATCAGTGGCGCTGGGACGTGTTCGCCGGGAAGGTCACACCGGAAAACTACAACGCCGCCTGGTGGGCTCTGCGCCGCCAGTATCAGGGCGTCAGCGCGCCGGTGGAGCGCAGCGAGGCCGACTTCGACCCGGGCGCCAAGTATCACATCCCGGGGAACGTTCCCTACATGCGCTACTTCCTCGCCCGCATCCTCCAGTTCCAGTTCCACAAGGCGCTGTGCGACGCGGCTGGCTTCCAGGGTCCGCTCCACGAGTGCTCGATCTACGGCAACAAGGCCGCCGGCGAGAAACTGCAGGCCATGCTGAAGCTGGGCGCGAGCCGTCCCTGGCCCGAGGCGCTGGAAGTGCTGACCGGCAGCCGCCAGATCGATCCGAGCGCGCTCCTCGAATACTTCGCCCCGCTGCGCGAATGGCTCGCCGAACAGAACAAGGGCAAGACCTGCGGCTGGTGAGCGTCCCTCCCTGACGACTTCCGCCGGGCGCCGTGCCTGAAGACACCCGTCCCCGTCCTATGCGCGACAGTCCGCCGCGCTGTCCTGGCCCGAGGCCGGACCGCTCCAAGACGCGCCAGCCCTCCTCGCCTCTCCTTTTGGAGGTCTGCCATGTCCCCCCCAAGCCGTTGGCTCCGCGCCCTCCTCGCCCTGTCGTTCCTCATGGCAGCGCTGGCATGTGGCGCCGATCCCGTCGATCGGGTCCCCGACGCCGATGTCTTCAACCCGACGCCCGGCAGTTCCGGCAGCGCTTCCGACGGCGGCTACGGCTATGGCGACGGCGGCGTCATCCCGCCGGACACGGTGATGCACCTCTGTTACCGCGACGAGGACTGCGACGCCCACGAGGTCTGCGATCTGAGGCGCGAGCCACACGAGTGCGTCCTAGGCGAAGGGCGCTGCGAGACGGACGCCGACTGCGGCGAGGGCGAGACGTGCGCCGACGACAACTTCTGCGCCATCGATGCCTGCGAGGGTGTCAGCTGCTCGAACGGCGGTGTCTGCTCGACCGAGAACGCCCAGGCCGTCTGCAACTGTCCGCACGGCCACACGGGCAATGGCGCGAACTGCGAAGCCTTTGGCGAGATGCCCGGCTGGGTTGGTGTCCAGTGGGCCGACCCTTGGACGAGTGAGTCCGACCGCGGCAGCGTGACACTCACATTCGACAAGGACCAGACGAGCGGCACGAACATCTACGCCCAAGTCTACTGGGACGGCGTCACCACGACGACGAGCAGTCTCCTCGACGGCTGGCGCATGCAGCTCGGCCTGACGACCAAGGCGGTCGGCTACCCTGTCGTGGCGGGCGATTTCGACTGGACCGAGATGGCCTTCAACCCCGGCTACTCGGGCAACAACCTCGAATGGATCGTGGCCTTCCCGACCGCCGAGGAGGGGCGCTTCAACTGGATTGTCCGCTTCACGCCCAACAACGGCCGCGACTGGATCTACGCCGACGCCTCGCCCGGCTTCATCACCTCGGCCGCGAACACGCCCGGCACCGCGATTGTCGGCAACGGCGGCGAGAGTGCCGCGACTGGCTGCGGCGATCCCTTCCTCTCGCTCACACTCACGCATCCCACGAACGGATCGAGCCAGACGGGCGGCTATAAGTTCACCGTCACCTATGAGGGCGAGGACGACATGACCTCGGCGCTCGCCTCGGCCACAATCACGCGCAACGGCACGGCGATCGACCTCCTCCAGGCTGTCCTTGGCAACAGCGGCGTCGCGACGCTCAGCGTCAGCCACGACGAAGCCGCCCAATCGGTGACGATCTCGGAGAGCGGCCTGGCGAGCGGCAAATACACGTGGCTCTTCAAGAGCGGCACGGGCTGCGCGCTCTATGTCCCCATCTGGATTGAGGACGAGCGCTTCGACTGGGACGACGCCTTCCTCTACCAGGTGATGACCGACCGCTTCTTCAACGGCGACACGTCCAACGACGCCAAGGTCGGCACCCACAGCGAGCTGACCGACTGGATGGGCGGAGACCACCGCGGGCTCATCGAAAAGATGCGCGACGGCTACTTCGACGACCTCAACGTCAACGCCATCTGGATCAGCTCGCCGGTGCTCAACACCAGCGGTTACGGCATCGGCAGCAGCGCCAGCGAGAAGTTTTCGGCCTACCACGCCTACTGGCCCATCGCGACGGGCTGGACCGACACCAACCAGCAGATGTTCATCGACGCTGGCATCACGAACCCGCTCGACCCCCACTTTGGCAGCGACGCCGACCTGCGCGAGCTCATCCAGCTGGCCCACGCCAAGGGCATCCGCATCCTCGTCGACTTCGTCGCCAACCACGTCTTCGGCGTTTCCCGTTCCAGCGACGCCAGCGGCACCGAGAGTCCGCTGTGGACCGGCCACCAGAACGAGGGCTGGTTCAACTGGCCGGATCAGAAATTCTGCGGCGACCAGATCGAAGGCGTCCTCGGCTACGACCACTCGTATTGGACCTATCGCTGCTGGTTCAACTCCTACCTGGCCGACTTCGACTTCGACGGCTCGCCCGAGGCGCTGCGCATGGTGCTCGACCACGCCATCTGGCTGGCTCAGGAATACGACATCGACGGATTCCGGCTCGACGCGGTCAAGCACATGTCGATGAAGTTCACGACAGGCATCCGCAAGCGCATCAAGGAGGAGCTCGAAACGACAGGTCTCACCTTCTACACGGTCGGCGAGACCTTTGACGGCAACGAGGCCAACCTGGTCAGGTGGATCGGCGACGACAAGCTGACCGGCCAGTTCAGCTTCGCCTTCTATTACAAGGTCCTCGACCCGCTGATTCGCAACAACGGCAGCTACGGCGACATGGGCAATGGCGTCGCCTATCTCGACACCTACTTCCGCCGCACCTACGCCGAGGCGCGCATGCCCAACTTCATGGGCAACCACGATGTCGAGCGCGTCCTCCAGCTCGCCGGCGGCGATTACGCCAGGCTGCGCCGCGCCCAGACGGTGGTCATGACCTCGCCCGAGATCCCGCTCATCTATCAGGGCGACGATATCGGCATGATGGGCGGCCCAGATCCGGACAACCGCCGCATGATGCTCTTTGGCGACGCGCTGAGCGCCGAACAGACGGCCACACTCGACCACCTCAAAAAGCTGGCCCGGGCGCGCCGGGACAACGCCGCCTTCCGCTATGGCGCGCGCACCAACTGCGCCAATGAGAACGACGTCTGGGTCTACAAGATGGTGAAGGACGGCAACACGGCCGTGGTCGGCATCAACCGCGGCAGTTCGGCCTGGACCGGCAGCTGCGCGGGCGCGGGCGGCACACTCAAGGACGTGATCAACGGCCAGACGAGCACGGATGGGCGCTTCACGGTGCCCGCGGGCGGTTCGGCCGTCTACGTCGTCAACGACTGAGCCAAAGCGCGTCGTTCTTTTTGTTCACCGAGCGCGTCCGCTGTTCCGGGCGCGCTTTTCTCTGTCCAGGGAGCCTCTGCACATGGCCTCTCGATCCCCCGTCTCTGTTCTCCCCGTTGTCGCCGCCACCCTCATGGGCGGCCTCCCCGCGATCGCATTGGCGCAAAACGCCTTCCCAGACGCGACACAGGCGCCCGGCGATGTCGCCTCGCCGGCCAGCGCGGCCCCGGTCCCCAGCGCGTCTTTGGACACTGGCGAAACCACCGCCGAGGCGCTGCCGCCCGCCTTCCAGTTCGGCTCCTATGGCCGTCTGCAGATCGGCACCGATTTGCGGGGACGAACCGGCCGTCAGACGAACGTGACCGCGCGCGGCCCCCGCCTCATCGAGCCCTCCTACCAGGAGCTCTACTTCCACTACCGGATGCTCGATCCCACGGGCGAGACCGGCACCACAGCCAAGTTGGTGGCCACGCTGGCGCTCGGCGAGGAGGCGTTTCACTACACCGGTGACTTCGATGTGAGCCTGGCGATGCGCAACATGTTCGTTCAGGTCGACGACCTCTTCTGGGAGGGCTTCTCGCTCTGGGCCGGCTCGCGCATGTATCGCGGCGACGACATCTACCTGCTCGACTACTGGCCGCTGGACAACCTCAACACCCTGGGGGGCGGGCTGCAGTTCGAGGTGGCCGGGCTGGAAGTCGCGCTGCACGTCGGCGTCAACCGCCTCGACAACGACTACCAGCTGCAAATCATCGAGTCGCCCGCCTACGACGCCATCGGCGCTGTGAGCGACGAAAGCCTCGACCGCCAGCGCTCGATCGTCTCGCTGCGGCTGACCTACCCCATTCTCCAGAACGGCCTCGTCCGCCTCTACGCGGAGCGCCACGACTTGCCCTCCGGCGAAGAGCTGGAGCTCGACACCGGCGCCACCTACGCCTGGCCGCGCGACTCGGGGTGGGTGGTCGGCGCGCAGCTCAAGGGCTGGGCCAGAGGACCAGGGCTCTCCGGATCGCTCTGGTTCAAGTTTGGCCAGGGGCTCGGCGCCTACGGCGAGATGACAGCGCCTTTTGGCCTGTCGCTCGATCGCAAGACCGACGCCGCCAAGCTCTTCACCGCCGCCCTCAGCGGCGCCTGGACGCAAAGCCGCTTCGCCATTCCCCTGGCCGCCTATGTCTCCATCTTCCGCGACGCCAGCGGCCTGACGAACAACGCCCGCGACTACGAGGAGGTCGTCGTCAACATCCGGCCGACCGTCTTCCTCCTCAGGCAGCTGCATCTGGCGCTCGACGCCTCGTATCAGCTGCGCGCGCCGCACACCTTTTCCGACGACAACGCCACGCCACGCCGCGCCCAGGTGGCCCAAATCGGCCTGATGCCCACCTTTGTCCCCGGCGGCGATGGCTGGCTGGGCCGTCCCGCGATCCGCGCCATCTACGCCATCCGCTTTCTCAACGCCGACGCCCGTCAGGCCCTCTATGGCAGCGCCGACGAGCGCTTCGAACGCGGCGTCGATCACTTCCTCGGGTTGAGCGTCGAGTGGTGGTTCAACAGCGGCGGCGGCTACTGAGCCGGGCGATTGCCCCTCACCTGGCGCCTCTGCCCCACATCGGACGAACGCCATGCGGCCCCTCGCCTGTTTTGTCCCCCTCCTTCGGACCGAGCGCCGTTCGCCCGTTCCCCACGCCGTTCAGGGCTGACGCTGGCGGCACCGTCCGCAACGCTCGCGCAAACAAGAGCGCCCGCATCAACGGCGAGTGGCGCGCAAAGGTTCGCTGTTTCTCAATGAATCGCGACATCGCGGCGCGCGCCCAAGGCCCTCTGACCCAAGGCGTGCCGACGCGCTGTTCCTAAGACGAGCGCCCGCCGCTTCTTCTGTCCTGGCCCAGTCCTCAATCTTCCAGCCGCGCGTGACCTGTGCCGATGACACGCCGCGGACCGTCCCCTCGCCACAGCCCAAAACAGCGTTCGGCGCGCCGCTTCACAAACCGCGCGCCTCTGACGGCGCACTCGGCCGCCCTCTTTCGCCATGCCTCTCTGCCGCCAACAGCTCGCCCGACTCGCCCTGGCGTTTCTGACGCTGACGCACCTGTGGGCCTGCGCAGAGGAGGCGCCCCTTCCCGACCGCTGCCGACTGGTCGTCTGGTATCGCCCGGTGCAGCTCGCCCAACAGCTGAGCCTGCCCATCGAGCCGAGTCAGGCCGAGCGCGCCGTTCTCGTCGGCAGCTTCAGCGACTGGCGGGACGCTGGCGAGTTCACCCGCGTCGACGGCGGCGATGGCGCGGACTGGCGCAAGATCGCGCTCGATCTGCCCCCCGGCACCTACGACTACGCCCTGCGCGTCGGCGACACGCTGCTGCCCGACCCCAACAACACGCGCGCCACCTTCATCGCCAACCCCCTGAGCGCTGACGCCAGGCCCTTCGACACCGAGGTCTCGCGCGTCACCATCCCCGACTGCGCGCGGCCCACATTGGCCTTCACCGGCGTGAGACAGGACGGCATCGACAGCCTGCGCTTTGAGGCCCGCCTGACGCGGGGACACGGCCCGAGCGACGAAGACGGGCTCGATCGCGGCGCCATCGACGCCAAAATTTTCCAGGCGGGACAACCGCTCGACATCCCGATCGAGGTGTCCACCAGGGGCGACGACATCGTCCTCAGCGTCCGGGGGCTCGCGGCGGGCAAATACGCCCTCTCTCTCTCGGCGGCCGATCGCAGCGGACGGCAGGCGGGCACAGTCGAGGCCAGCGGTTTTGTCGAGGCGGTATCCAGCGAGCGCACCCTCGACGACGCCATCGTCTACCACGTGATGATCGACCGCTTTTGGGGCGGCGACGGCCCGCTTCAGGCGCCCGAGACAATCGGCATGCGCGCGGGCGGCTCGCTCGACGGCGTGCGCCGGATGATCGAGGCCGGTTACTTCGAGGCGCTCGGCGTGACCACGCTCTGGCTCTCGCCCGTAATGGAAAATCCGCCGGGCATCCTGCGCGGGCGCGACGGCAACCTCTATGAGGCCTACCACGGCTACTGGTGGCTCTCTCCACGCGCGGTCGAGCCCCGGTTTGGCGGCGAACAAGCCCTCGATCGGCTGATCGCCGCGGCCCACGCGCGCGGCCTGCGCGTCGTCCTCGATGTCGTCCCCAACCACCTGCACGAAGAGCACCCCTACGTCCGGGAACACTCGCGCCTGAACGAGTCGGTGGCCCAGGCGGACAATCCCGACGCCCTGAGCTGGTTCAACGACGCGCCCGACTTGGCCTGCGTCTGCGGCTTTGACTGCCCCTGGGCCGGCAACATGGAGACCTGCTGGTTCGACACCTACCTCCTCGACGTAAACCAGCGCAGCGAGGCGGCCGCCCAGGCCATCACCGACGACATCCTGTGGTGGTCCCGCCGATTCGACCTCGACGGCGTGCGCGTCGACGCCGTGCCGATGATGCCGCGCAGCGCCACCCGCGCCCTTCTGCGTTCCCTGCGCTCTCAAACCGCGCGCTTCGGCCTCGACAGCCTGATGCTGGGCGAGATCTTCACCGGCGAGGGCGACGGCGGCCGCGCCGACATCCGCTTCTACCTGGGGCCCGGGGTGGACGGACTCGACAGCGCCTTCGACTTTCCGCTGATGTGGCGCCTGCGCGAGGTCTTCGCCCACGGCCGCGAGGGCATGGAGGCGCTGGAATCGGAACTCGTCCGCAACGACCTCTTCTGGGGAACGTCCGGCTCGACCATGGCCCGCATCATCGGCAACCACGACACGAGCCGCTTCATCTCCGAGGCCATGGGCCTGGGCGGCGCCGATCCCTGGCGCGATCCCCCGCCGCAGCCCGACGACGAGGAGCTCTACCGCCGCCAGTTTTTGGCTTTGGCCTTCAACTTCTCGCTGCCCGGCATCCCGGTCCTCTACTACGGCGACGAGGTGGGCCTGGCTGGCGCCAACGACCCCGACTGCCGTCGCGTGCTGCCCGATGCGCTGACCGGCGAGGGGCTCTTGAAGGCGCAGTCCTGGCTTTTGCAGCGCGTCCGCCGCCTGTCCACCGCCCGCGCCCGAAGCGCCACGCTCAGACGCGGCCAGCGAACGCCCCTCTTCGCCTCAGGCGATCTCCTCGTCGCCCGCCACATGCCAGCGCCAGGTTTCGAATCCGAGGGCGAGGCCATCACCGCCTTCAACCGCGCCAGCCAGCCCGCCAAGATCCGCGTCGAGGGTGTCACACCCGCCCACTATGAAGACCTCTTCAGTGGCCACACCGTCGATCTGACAGGCGGCAGCGGCGACATCGCCATCGGCGCGCGCGAGGCTGCCTTTTATTTCCCGCGCGGCAGCCCTGCCCTGAAGCAATCACAAGCACTCACACAATCCGACACGCCCTGACGCACCGCCCGACCTCTCTCCCCCTGGAGTCCACGATGACCTCTTCGACTTTCCGCCTCCCCAGCGCCCTTCTCGCGGCGCTCGCCCTCATGACCGGCTGCTGGAGCGGCGACGACGTGCAACCGCAGATCACCAACCACGTGGATGACTGGCGCGACGAGGTCATCTACCAGCTGCTCACCGACCGCTTCGCCGACGGCGATCTGGGCAACAACTACAACGTCGATAAGCACAACCTCGGCCGCTACAACGGCGGCGACTACCAGGGCGTGATCGACAAGATCCCCTACCTGAAGGGCCTGGGCGTGACGGCCGTCTGGATCTCCCCCATCGTCAAGAACGTCGAGGAGGACAGCGGCTACGCCAGCTACCACGGCTACTGGGCGCAGGATTTCAGCGCGCTCAACCCGCACTTCGGCGACATGGCCCAGCTGCGCCAGATGATCAACGCGCTGCACGAGGCGGGCATCAAGGTCATCCTCGACATCGTGACCAATCACATCGGCCAGCTCTTTTATTACGACATCAACGGCAACCAGGTTCCCGACGAGACCGTCTACTTCAACGCCAACGACACGGCCGAGCGCTCGCAGGCCTGCAGCGACAACTACTCGGGCAGCGACTGGCAGCTGTGCATGGACCAGGTGACGCACGTCTCCGAGTGGGACCCCTATTACGAGGCGAACAGCATTCAGGGGCGCACCAGCCTCGGCCCCTCAGGACCGGCGCCGATCGAGTGGCTCTACATGCCCGAGATCAACCGCGTGCCGCCCATGCCCGCCGAGTTCCAGAACAAGGCCTGGTATAACCGCCGGGGTCGCATCGAGAGCTGGCGCAAGACAGGGGACCACGAGACCGACGCCTATTCCAACGATGTGGTCGAACACGCTGACTTTCCCGGCGGCCTCAAGGACCTCAACACCGAGCGCCAGGACGTGCGCGACGCGCTGTTCAAGGTCTACGCGCGCTGGATCGAGGAGCTCGACCTCGACGGCTTCCGCATCGACACGGTCAAACACGTCGATCACGGCTTCTGGCAGGACTTCTGCCCCCGCATCCGCGCGCACGCCACCAGCCTGGGCAAGGAGCGCTTTTTGATGTTCGGCGAGGTCTTTGGCAGCGGCATCGAAAAGATCGCCAGCTACTCCTTCAATGGCGAGCTCGACACGCTCTTCAACTTTCCCCAGAAATACGAAATCGACGCCGTCTTTAAGAATGGCGCACCGCCGCGGGCGCTGCAGGTCAACCACTTTGGCAAGCACGGCGATTTCGAGGCCTGTGGCGAGGCGTGCGACTGGATGGCCCAAAAGCCCAATTTCCGCGGCTTCAACGGCGAGGCGATCGCCAGGCTCAGCAACAGCGACGGCGAGGCGGTCAATTCGCGCAACATCATTGTCAACTGCCTCGACAACCACGACGTGGCGCGCTTCCGCTTCAACGAGTCAAACCCGGCCGAACCCTATCCCGTGCGCGACCTGCAGATGGCGCTCGCCTACATCCTCCTCGAAGAGGGAATCCCCGCCATCTATTACGGAACCGAGCAGAACTTTTCGGGCGGCAACGATCCGCGCAACCGCGAGCCACTTTGGAACTCGGGCTACTCGACAGAGACCGACACCTACCGCTGGGTCGCCCAGCTCACCCGCATTCGCCAGGCCTACGCGCCGCTGCGCCGGGGCGAGATGACCTTCAAATGGGCCAGCCAGACCGGGGCGGGCGCCGAGGACAGCGGCATCCTCGCCTTTGAACGCACCTATCGCGGCGAAACCGTTCTGGTGGTGATGAACGCGAGCGACAGCCAGGCCTCGTCTACTTCGTTCGGCAGCGACTGGATGGGCACGAGCTTTGCTCCCAATACCCGGCTGACGGACGTGATGAGCGGTCAGACCAACGCCGTGGACGCCTCGGGCAGGATCCGGCTGACGCTCGATGCGCAGACCGTGATGGTGCTCGTGCCTGCGGACAAGGTGGTCCCGCTCTAATCCCGGCCATCCCCTGTCGGAAGCCAGGCGCTGTGTCCGCCCATGAGGTCAATTGCCGGCCTCTTTGCGATAAATCCCCACCCTCACCCATCAACCTCCACTCCCCCCTTCATCACCGCACAGGAGAAGCGCTCCAATGAACGACCGCGACAGCATGTGGGCCCTCGTCTACGACCGCGCCCAAGATCCCTGGGAGAGTTCGACCGGCCTGCGACGCCAGCGCGTCCCGCGTCCCCACCTCGATCCGGCCAAAAACTACCTCGACGCCGGACAGGTCATCCTGCGGCCGCTCTATACCGGCTTCTGCGGCTCAGACCGCGGCATCTGGTTCCGCCGATCGTTCCGCGACATGATCCTGCAGACGCTCGACCGCGAAAAAAGCGACGTGCGCGTCATCGGCCACGAGCTCCTCGGCGAGATCGTCGAGGTCGGCTCCGAGGCCCGGCGCGACTACGGCTACAAGGTCGGCGACATCGTCACCACCGAGAGCCACATCATCTGCAACTCCTGCTACCAGTGCCGCATGGGCGACACGCACGTCTGCTCGACGGACCGCATCATCGGTATCAGCCTCGACGGATGTTTCGCCGACTACGTGAAGCTGCCCGCGCAGACGCTGTGGCCGACCAACGTGCAGAAGATCCGCCCCGAGGTGGCCGTGCTCCAGGAGCCCTTCGGCAATGCGGTCCATGCCTGCACCAAGGTCAACCTGCGCGGCAAATCGGTCGCCATCGTCGGTTGCGGCACCATTGGCCTCTTTGCCATCGCCGTGGCGCGCGCGATGGGCGCCAGACAGTGCATCGGCGTCGAGCCATCGCCTGTCCACGCTGAGATGGCGCGGCGACTGGGCGCGGACGCGGTGGTCATGCCCGAGCAGATCCGCCAGGTCACGGCCGACAGCTACATCCACGACGAAGAGATCACGCGGCGCATCCGCGAATTGACCGACGGCGTCGGCGTCGACGTGGCGCTGGAGATGTCGGGCTCCAACGCGGCCCTCAACACGGCCCTGGCGGCTGTCCGACGCGGCGGCCATGTCATCCTCTTCGGCCTCAAGAGCGGCGACGCGGTGATCGAAAAATTCGACCGCGTGATCGTCGACGGCATCAGCCTTCACTCCTGCATCGGCCGGCGCATCTTCGAGACGTGGCACATCACGCGGAACCTCCTCGAATCGCGCGATCCCAACATCCACGACCTGATCTGGGAGGTCATCCTCAACAAGGGCGAGGGGCCGATTGTCGCCTTCGATCAGTTCGAGCCGACCGCCTTTCAGGAAAAGATGCTCAAGCACCCCAAGGTCGTCTTCCGCCACGGTCGCTAAAAGCCCGCCGGGCGACCGCAAAGCGCGTTGCGCCCCCCGGGAAACCGCCCTATCTGCCGCCGCCCTTCTCCACCGTCGAACGCCGACCGCCCCCCATGATCCGCCTCACCTTTCTTGGCACCTCCGCCGCAGCCCCGACGCTCTCTCGCAACCTGCCGGCCATCGCCCTCAAGCGCGCCGGCGACCTCATGCTCTTCGACTGTGGCGAAGGCACCCAGCGGCAGATGATGCGCTACGGGACCGGTTTCGACGTGAAGGATGTCTTCTTCACCCACCTGCACGCCGATCACTATCTGGGGATCATCGGCTTTGTGCGGACGCTGTGGATGGCCGAGCGCGTCGACCCCATGCGCCTGTATTGCCCCAGAAGCGCCGCGCGCACGCTGGAGCAGGCGATCTCGCTCGGGTTTCAGGACGGACGCCGCTTCCCCATCGAGATTCACGAACTCGATAACGGCGAAGTGGTGCGGCGCGACGGCTACGAGATCCGCGCCTTTCACGTCGATCACCGCATCCCGGCCCTCGGCTATGCCCTCGTCGAGCCCCAAAGGCCCGGTCGCTTCGATCCCGAACGCGCCAAGGCGCTCGCCATCCCCCCTGGCCCGCTCTTTGGCAGGCTGCAGCGCGGCGAGGCCATCACGCTGGCGGATGGACGCCGGATCGAGGCCGCAGAGGTCGTCGGGCCTCCGCGCAAGGGGCGCAAAATCGTCGTCTCGGGCGACACGCTGCCCTGCCGTTCAACCGTCCGCGCGGCCGAGGAAGCCGACCTGCTGATCCACGAGGCCACCTTTGGCGATGACGACCTGGCGCGCGCGAGAGCGACCTTCCACTCCACCGCGGCTCAGGCCGCCCAGATCGCCAGCGAAGCCGGTGTCCGCCGCCTTGTCCTCACCCACTTCTCCAACCGCTACGCCATCGACCCCGGGCTCCTGCTGCGTCAGGCGCGCGCTCACTTTGCCGCGGTCGAGGCGGCCAAAGACGGTTTCACCATCGACATCCCGCTGACCGACGAAGAAGTCGACGGCGCGGCGCGGGAATGCGGCGGACCTGCCTCGCATTGAGCGCCGACCGCACGGCATGTGCGCACGCCTCCACACGCCCTCCCCCTCTCGCCAGCCCCACGCCCCTGCCCACCGATGCACCGCATTGACCGCTACCTCTTCGGGGAAATTTTTGGCCCCTTCATCACGGCGCTCGCGTTTCTCTTCACGCTGCTCTTCGCCATGCAGATGCTGCGCGGCATCGAGGTGATGCTGGGCGCCAGCGTGGCGGCCACCGACCTGCTCTACGTCGCGGTCTGCCTCATCCCTCACTTCGTGGTGATGGCGGTGCCGATCTCGTTTCTCTTCGCGGTCGTCATCGGCATCGGGCGGCTCACAGAGGATCGCGAGATCATGGCGCTCAAGGCCTCGGGGGTGAGCCCGTCTCGCCTGTGGGTGGCGCCGGTGACGCTGGCGTCGATCCTGGCCGCGATTGGCATCGCCTTTGGCTATGGCCCCGAGCCGATCGGCCTGGCCGAGGTGGACCGTCACATCAACGAGCTCATCAAGAAGAACATGGCCGGCGACGTGAAGCCCGGCGTCTTCTACGACGCCCTGCGCGGCATCACGCTCTACGCGCAGGAGGTTGACCCGCACAGCCGCCGCTTCAGCAACGTCCTGCTCGTCGATGAACGCGCCAAGGACGACTCAACCATCTGGCTGGCGCGCACTGGTTACGTGGAACCACACGGCAGCGACGCCTCGCTCCTGCTCCAGCTCAGCGAAGGCGAAATCCACCGGGCCGCCGAACATGCCGCGGGCGAGCACGCAGCCTCCACGGTCGCCGACTTTGAACGCTGCACGCTGAACATTCAGGCCAAGGAGCTGCTCAAGAAGAACCGCTTCGGCGCCACCAGGCGCGAGGCCATGCTGCCCGGCCAACTCAAAGAGCTCGCCCAGGAGCTGCGCGACGAGGCCCAAAAGTTGCGCGCCCAGGCGGATCTGCGGCGCGAAGAGGCGTTGGCGCGGCAGCAAAACGAGTCGCCCTTTCTGACAGCCGGCGCTCAGGCCCCCCTCGCCTCTCTGCCGGTCTCGAACGCGGACGGCACGCCCGAAACGGCATCGTCCAGCAGCGCTTCCCCCGAGCCCGACAGTGGTCTCAATCCGGCGACGATGCCTCTGACCGGCGCTGTCAACGCGGCGGCGTTGGTCATCGACAAAAGCCGTCCGGACGGGACGCTTCAGGAACGCGCCATCGCGCTGAAGAACACCCGCGACGCGCGCAAGGGCGATCAGCTCAAAAAGGCGCGTTCCAAGGAACGGGAAGCGCGCAAGCTCGACGTGGCCCGCGCCCGACGACTGGCCGCCCCACTGGCCTCCATCGTCTTCGCCCTGTGCGCCGTGCCCCTGGCGACCGGACGCCGCCAACGCGGACAGGGCCTCGGCATCATGACCTCGCTCGGCTGTTACGTCGGCTACTACACGCTGGCGCGCCTTGGCGAAGGACTGGGCGAATCCGGCTCGCTGCCAGCCATGCTCGCGGCCCAGCTGCCAAACATTGCCTTTCTCATGGTCGGCCTCTTCCTCGTGCGCCGCTCGCTGAGGGTCATGTGATGGCGACGCGTTCCCGCTCGAAATCGGCGCCCCGGCGCGCGCTCGCCCTCTCTGCTGGCGATCCCTCTTTGGCGCGATGCGCGGAGGCGCGCGGCGCATGAGCATCCTCTCGCGACATCTGGCCGGCGCCTACCTCAAGGCCTTCTTCGGCTCACTGGGCGTGCTCACGCTTATCTTCCTCGTCGTGGAGTTCGTCGATCGCTCGCGCGACTACACCGGCGAGAACTGGCAGCTGTGGGCCGCGCTCCTCTACCTGAACAAGGCGATCTCGGTCGGCTACATGCTGGCCCCCGCGGCGCTCCTGCTGGCTGGCGGCATCACCGTCTCCTCCCTGCGCCGTCGCGGCGAATACACCGCCATCCGCGCCCTGGCGATCGGCCCCTGGCGAACGCTCCTGCCCATCGCCCTGTGCGGCCTCTTCCTCTGCGCCGGGCTCGTCCTCGCCGGCGAGTTCATCGTCGGTCCGGCCGAGATGCGCGTCGACGAGATCAACGCCACGCACTTCCGCCGCGCCGGCACCTGGCGTCAGTTCTACGGCGACAAGACGTGGCTGCGCGGCAAGCGCCTCTTCTACCACCTGCGCGCGGGCAACCCCGACATCGGCTTCTCGGATGTCACGCTCTACGACATCTCCGAGGGCTTCGAGCTGCGCCAGCGAATCGACGCCAGGCGCATGGAGAGCCTCGGCGGCCACCGCTGGCGACTGATCGACGGCGCGGTCCGCGACTATGGCGACGGCGAAACCCTCACCCTGACCGCCTTTGACTCGCGTGAAATCGAGCTGGACGAGCCGCCCGACGCCTTCCGCATCCGCAAGGGCTACCCGGAGCAGATGCGCTTCAGCCAGCTGCGCGAACAGATCGAACGGCGCCAGAACGTGGGCCTCGTCACCGAGCGCTACGAACTGGCCATGCACAACAAGTTCGCCTCCCCGCTCAGCGGTCTGCCCGGCCTCTTCCTCATCTTCGCGCTGACGGTCCGCCCCTCGCGCCGCGGCCGCATGTCCTCCACGCTGGCCGAAGGCTTCGTCATCATCGTCCTGCAGTGGAGCATGCTCGTCATCTTCAAGGCCGCCGCCTTCGCCGACTACCTCTCGCCCGCGCTCTCTGCCTGGACGCCCAACATCCTGTTGACCGCGCTGGCCGCCTACGCCCTGCGCCGCTTTGTCCGCTGAGCCCTGTCGTCGCGCCATGAAGACACGCCGTCCGCCCCAAAGCCGACCACCGCGCGCCCTGGCCCGCCACTCAAGGCACCTGACACCGCTCTTCTGCGCCCTCGCGCTCGCCTGCGACATGGCCGCGCCAGTGCCGCGCGCCGACGAGCCCCCCTCCCCGTCTCCAACGACCGCCACGCCCGCGCCTCCCCAGGCCCCCGCGGCCGCCCTGCCCCTCTCTCCCGCTGACGACCCGCGCTGCGAGACGCCCCTTCTGCCCTGGACCGCGCCGCCGCTCGCCATCCGCGTGGGACGCGTCGAAGAAGACGAGACTCTGGCTGGCGCTTTGAGCCGCCTGGGACTTTCCGGTGGCCAGGTCAGCGAAGTCATCCGCGCCCTCGACGGCCACTTCGACTTCCGCCGCTCGCGTCCCGGCGATCAAATCCGCCTCACCCTGCGCCAGGGTCAGCTTCTGGCCATGGAATATCGGGCATCGATGACGCGCGAATGGCTCGTCACGCGCGAGGGTCAAAAGCTCGTCGGCAAACAGCGCGACATCGAAGTCACCACCGAAGTCGCCCAAATCAACGCCACGGTCGACAGCTCGCTCTACGAGGCCCTGCGCGCGGCCGGCGAAGATCCCTCCCTCGCCATCGATGTGGCCGACGTCTTTGCCTGGGACATCGACTTCTACCGCGACCTCAGACGCGGCGACCGCCTCTCCCTCATCGTCGAGAAGGAGCGCGTCCAGGGCCAGCTGTTGCGCTACGGCGACATCCTCGGCGCGCGCTACGTCGGCGACCTCGTCGGCGAGAAGAGCTACCTCCTCTATCGGCTGGAGGGCGGCGGCGAGGGCTACTTCGACAGCGACGGCCAGAGCGCCAAGAAGGCCTTCCTCAAGAGCCCGCTCAAATACACGTTCATCACCTCGACCTACGGCAGCCGCCAGCACCCGGTGCTCGGCTATCGCAAAGACCACAAGGGCATCGACCTGCGCGCCGCCGTGGGCACCCCGGTTTGGAGCGTGGCCGACGGCACCGTGACGCGCGCGGTCAAAGGCGATCGCGTGGCCGGCACCTATCTCTTCGTGCGCCACGCCAACGGCATCGAGACCACCTACCTGCACCTGTCGCGCTTTGCCGATGGCATCCGGGTGGGCAGCCGCGTTCGCCAAAAACAAATCATCGCCTATTCGGGCAATACCGGCCGCTCCACCGGCCCCCATCTGCATTACGGCATGAAGCGCGGCGGCGATTACGTGAACCCGCTCTCGCAAAAATTCCCGCGCGCCGACCCCTTGCCCCAAAGCGAACTCGCCCGATTCCACGCGCAAACCCAAGCCGTGGCCCAAGCATTGGGCCTGATCCATCCAGGCGCCACCGCGATCAATGAATCAACCGATGCTACGCCCGGCGACGAATAACGCCCATTCCTTCAACAATTCTTTTCAGCCGACCCTTATTTGCTCGATTTTATTTTTATTCCACCAACCACCCATCAATTTATCGACAAACAACGCATTCTCTCTTTGCGTTCACGTTATCGCGGCGGACAACGCCCGGCGCCTTTATCTGTTTCAAATCGTGAGTGCCTGAATGACATCATATCCTCACCATTCATCAAAAATATTTCACCTTGTCATATCAACACAACCATTCAAGCCATTCAATGCGATGCTCAACCGCGCTGTTTCAAATACCCCATCAAATGCGGCGAGGGCGGCAGGCCGCTGTCGAGTGTTTCCGCGCGCGAAGGCACCCAAAAGCCGCGCCTGAGATGGGCAAAAAGCGCGGTCAAAAGCGCCTCCACGCTCTGCCGCGCGGCCTCGACTGTCTGCGAACGCTCGATTGCCAGCTTTTCAGCGGCGGCGGCCAGCGCCGACTCGGAAATATCACCGGGAGAACACGCCCGCTCCATGGCGCCCGCCTCAATGCCCGTCAATTCAGCAATTCGCTCAATCCATGTCGCCACATCAGCTTTTGTGATTTTGAGAAATTCATCGCGAAACAAACTTCCGGACGCCATCAGGCGCGTCAAATCAATTCCGGTCTTCACCCCCATGGCCTCGGCCATGACGACAAAATCCTCGCTGCCGACCAGCCCGCAAAGGCTGTGCGCCGAATGATAATAATCCCCCGTGCCACTCACCGGGCGACCGTCGAGGATATTGGCCGGCTGCCCCCCCACTCCGCTCAACGTCGTCTCAAAGCGCACAATACCAGCCTGCAGCGCTGCCAGATAATTGGCCAGCCCCATTCCGCGCGTGGTGTGAAAATGCGCCAAATGATATTTTGGATCCGCGAATTCCCCCATGCGCGCCGGGTCGAGCACGCGCCGGAAATAATCATAAACCCGCGCCGGATCGGCCGAACCGTCATGATCCGCGTGTTCAATATACGCCGCGCCCAATTCCAAATACCGCCGCGCGAATTCAACCGCGGTGTCGAGTTCGGTCTGACGATCCGCGAGCGGCGATCCCCAAATTGTGCTCACTGTGCCGCACATCGCCATTCCCGCCTCAGCCGCCTTGGCCGTGCAGCGCTCCGTCATTGCCCAATACGCGTCGAGCGTTGTCCCTGAATTCACTTTATGGTGAGTCGGATCCGTCGAAACCATCTGCAAAAGAATATCCGGCCCACGCCCACGCCGCGCTTTGTAATCAAGCGCCCGATCCACGGCGCGCTCATTAATTGTCACCGCCGTGACTGTGACCGTGCCGCCATTTTGCTTGAGCAAATGCCCCACCCGTTCACTGTCAAACAACCGGTCGAGGAGCGCCTCCGCGTCGGCGAATTGCGGCAGATATTTAGGGTGGCCAAAATTGGTGATTTCAACATGCTGAAAGCCGCAAAGAATAATTTCCTCGGCCAGGCGCAGCTTTTGGTCGGTTGTAAACAAATGTTCCAACGCCTGCAGTCCATCACGAACTGTAATATCACCCAAATCAATCGACAGCGGCAGATTCATCGACAAGCTCTTCATTTTATAAGTCCTCAGCGTTACCTGGGAGCCGGCCTCGGCCAAGTCGGCGCGCCCTTTGAACCACTCGCGCAGTGTTGTCCAGATCTTATTTATGTATCTTTATTATTCGTTTTTCTCTGAACTATCTTTAATTTTTGACTTTGACCTTTTTTCGACTCCAATCCCCCCAAACGGGCTCCCCCAAATGATTCGCAGATTTTAATTTGGCCAACGTGTATTTTGACGGGGCGGAGGTGCTGGAGGGAGGGGTGGG
>JAFVYB010000085.1 GCA_017500825.1 Myxococcaceae bacterium
CCGCCCCTCCCCTCCCTCCCTCCATCACCTCCCGCCCCGTTAAAATACACGTCCGGCAAATTAAAATCATCGAATCATTCGGGGGAGCCCGCTTGGGGGGTGTTTTGGGAGGAATTTCGTGGAGAATTGAACAATTGCCGGGCGGTGAAGCGCGAAAATCAACAATTGCCCCGCGCTGAAGCGGTTTGAGGTTGGCGCGTGCTCAAGCGCATTGTTGGACGCTGCGGCTGAGTGGAAGCGCGTTTTTTGAATGCGCGTTCTGAAACGCAGAAAACAAAAAAGCGCACAGCAGGAAATGAACTGCCGTGCGCCAAAGCACAGAAACAAACAAATGCCGCGTGCTGAAACGCATTTTTGGACGCGGCGCCCCAGTGGAAGCGCGTCTCTTTATTCGAAAACGCGTCTTTAATAATGAAAACTCGTTTTTAATAATGCCGTGCGCAAAAGCACAAAAACAAAGGTGGGCGCTGGGGCGCAGAAAAATAAATGAGTGCGCTGGGGCGCGAAAATCAATAAAGGGCGCCGCCTTTTTTGGAGGTTTCCATGTCCATTGACTCGTCTGACACGTCCGCCGTCCTTCCTGAAAACGCCGCTATCCCCGCTGGCGCGAGCGAAAGCACCGCCTCCGCGACAGCCAAAACAGCCTGCCCGGCCCCTGGGGCAGATACTGCCGACAACATTCTCGACGCCATCGACCCGGCCATTGTTCGCCGCGTCCACATTCTCGGCGTTTGCGGCACGGGCATGGGCACCTTCGCCGGGATGCTCAAGGCGCGCGGATTTGTCGTCACCGGATCAGACGAAAACGTCTACCCGCCGATGAGCGACATGCTGGCCGACTGGGGCATTGAGATCTTCAAAGGCTATCGGCCCGAGAATCTCGACGCGGCGCGGCCTGACCTTGTGATCATCGGCAATGTGATTCGGCGCGTGAATCCGGAGGCCGCGGCGGTGCGCGAGCGGGGACTGAAGCACATGAGTTTTCCGGCCGCGCTCGGCAGTTTTTTTCTCGACGGCAAGACGAGCTGCGTCGTCGTCGGCACGCACGGCAAGACGACGACCACCGCGCTCCTCGGGCATGTGCTCGCCACGGCCGGACGCGACCCCACCTTTCTGGTGGGCGGTGTGGCGCTCGACGGCGGCAAGAGCTACCGGCTCGGCGCCGGGGATTTTGTCGCGATTGAGGGCGACGAATACGACACGGCCTATTTCGACAAAGGCCCCAAGTTTCTCCACTACCGGCCCAGGGCGGCGATTTGGACGAGCATGGAGTTCGACCACGCCGACATCTATGCCGACATGGACGCCTACCGAGCCGCCTTTGCCAGGTTTGTGGCGCTGCTTCCGGAGGACGGGTTTTTGGCGGTGAGCGCTGCGTATCCAGAGGCGGTGGCCATGGCGCGCGCGGCCAAATGCCGGGTCGAGACATATGGGCTGGGCGAACGCGAGGGGCAGGGCGCTGACTGGCGGGCGGAAAACATCGCGCACGAGGGCGGCGTGGCGCGCTTTGATCTCTTTTGGGGCGATCGAGCGCTCGGGCGTTTCGCGCTGCGCACGGGCGGGTCGCACAACGTCGAAAACGCGCTGGGTGTGATCGCGTTGGCCCATTCGCAGGGGCTCTCGCTCGACGAGATTGCGCGGGGCCTTGGGAGTTTTCACGGGGTGAAGCGGCGCCAGGAAGTTCGCTTTGACGCGGGCGGCGTGACCCTGATCGACGACTTCGCGCACCATCCGACCGCCGTGCGCCTGACTTTGGGCGCCATCCGCGAGCGATTCGAGAACAGGCGCGTGTGGGCCATCTTTGAGCCGCGCTCCAACACCAGCCGCCGCAACTTCCACCAGCGCCAATACGCCGAGGCCTTTGACGCTGCCTCTCGCGTGATCATCGCCAGGCCCCTGCCCACCGACCGCGTGCCTCAGGGCGAGGAACTCGATGTCGACCGGCTCGTGAGCGACATGGGCGCGCGCGGCGTCGACGCCATGGCCATGCGGACAGCCGACGAGATTGCCGAACGCGTCCTCTCCGAGGCGACGCCAGGCGATGTTCTGCTCGTGATGTCCAACGGCGCCTTTGGCGGGCTCATCGACAAGCTGAGCGCTGGATTAGCCGGTCGCTGATGGTGGTTGTCCGCCGTCTGTCCACGCGCACGCCAACGCCGTTTCACCTCTGACGCACGCCCCCATGCTCTCTCTTGAAATCGCCGCCGTCCTCGCGCTGACGCTCGTCAATGGCCTGCTCGCCATGTCTGAGCTCGCCGTCGTCTCCTCGCGCAAAAGCCGCCTCGAACAGCTCGCCGCCCAGGGCAGTCGTGGCGCGCGCGCGGCCCTTCAGCTCGCTGAAGATCCCAGCCGTTTCCTCTCCACGGTCCAGATCGGCATCACGCTCGTCGGCGTCGTCGCTGGCGCCTTCAGCGGCGCGACATTGGGTCAGAGGCTGGGCGCGTTTCTCGACACCTTTGCCTGGCTCTCACCGCACGGCGCCTCGGTGGGCACGGCCATCACCGTCATCGCCATCACCTATCTCTCGCTCGTCGTCGGCGAGCTCGTTCCCAAGCGCCTCGCCCTGGCCAACCCCGAACGCATCGCCGCGCTCATCGCCCGCCCCATGCGCGCCCTCTCCACACTCGCCGCGCCCGCGGTCTTTCTCCTGCAGGCCTCGACCGAAGGCCTCATCAAGCTCCTTGGCCTGTCGACCACCCGCGAGAGCACGGTTACCGAGGACGAGGTCAAGTCGCTGATCGCCGAGGGCACCGAGGCGGGCGTGTTCATGCCGCAGGAACAGGAGATGATCGAAGGCGTGCTGCGCCTGGCCGACCGACCGGTGCGCCTGATCATGACGCCGCGCTCCCAAATCGTCTGGGTCGATGTCGACTCTGACCGCGCCCGCGTCCTCTCAGTCGCAAAGTCGCACCGCTTCTCGCGCCTACTCGTCTGCGAGGGCAGCGTCGATCGCCCCATCGGCTTTCTGCACACCAAGGAGCTCATCTGTGGCGAGGGCGATGGCGAACAGCTCGACCTCAGGCGCCTGATCGCCCCGCTCGTCTTTGTCCCGGACCGCTCGACCGTGCTCAACCTGCTCAACCGCTTCAAGAAGGAGAAGGCGCACCTCGCCGCCGTCGTCGACGAATACGGCGCCATGGAGGGCGTCGTCAGCCTGACCGACGTGATCGAGGCCATCGCCGGCGACATCCCCGAAGCGGGCGAGGCGTCCGGCCCACAGCTGACGCGGCGCGAAGACGGCTCCTGGCTCGCCGACGGCACCCTGCCCACCGACGAACTGGCCGCCGCGACCGGGCTCAACCTGGGCGACGAGGTCGAAATGCTCGCCGCTTTTGTCCTCAATCGCCTCGGGCGCATCCCCTCCGCCGGCGCCTTTTTTGTCCATGACGGCGCGCGCTTTGAGGTCGTCGACATGGACGGCAACCGCGTCGATAAAATTTTAATTCATTGCGAAAACAGCGCCAAAACCGAATGCGATTCGCCGGGCTAATCCTATCGGGACAACTTTAACGACGCGATTTTGAATTGTTTGGCAGTCTCAAATACGCGATGTTTTATTTTATACCGCGCGCCAAACCGAATGAAACACGCCGGAGAGTTCATTCTTTAAATTCGCGCGCCCAGGAAACTCATCCCAAAAAAACGCGTTGAAAAATTATAAAACAAAAAAAACGCCATCAAAAAAAACGCTCGAAAATCAATGATTGTCGAGCGCTCAACCATAAAGAAATAAAAACTAAAAACAAAAATCATCCCTGGCGCCTTTGGCGCGCGACTTCCGCCAGGAGAATCGCCCCGGCGACCGACGCGTTCAGCGACGAAATGGGGCCGACCATGGGGATGCGGACTTTGAAATCGCATTTATCGAGCACGGCGCGGCGGATGCCTTTGCCCTCGCTGCCGACGACCACGAGCGTTGGCGTCGAATAATCCACGCCCTCGGGGGGGCGCTCGCCCTTCATGTCCGCGGCCACGGACCAGAAGCCGAGTTCGCGCAGCGACTCGATGGCGCGGGAGAGGTTGGTGACGCGCGCGACTTTGAAGCCGGGCAGGGCACCGGCGGAGGCTTTGATGGCGGTCGGGGTGATGCCCACGGCGCGGTCCTTGCCGATGATCACGCCCTGGGCGCCGAGCGCGGAGGCCGAGCGGCAGAGCGCGCCGAGGTTGTGGGGGTCTTCGATGCCGTCGAGCATGAGGAGGAGGGCGTCTTTGCCCTTTTGGGCCGAGGCGCGGGCCAGTTCGTCGAAGTCGGCGTAGCTGGGCGCGCGCAGGCGAATGGCCACGCCTTGATGGACGCCGCCGTCGGTCAGGCGGGTGAGTTCGCGCTTGGAGAGGCGTTCGACGCGGATTTTGTGGGCGCGGGCCAGGGCTTCCACTTCGTCCGGGCGGGCGCGGTCGCCGCGTTCGGTGGCGATGAGGACGACTTCGACCTCGCCGGGCATGGCGCGCAGCGCTTCGAGGACAGGGTGGGTTCCGTAGATGAGTTGCGACATGGGGCGACGCCTTGTGTTGAGTGGTTGACAGAGGAAAGCGGACCTTTCACGCGCCGCCGCGCCGACGACCTTCGCCGCGCAGCCGCGCCTCGGCCCAGAGGATGATTTCGGCGGAGAGATCCTGGCGGACCGCGCCTTCGATGCCCTGCAGGCTGGGCGCGCTGTTGACTTCGAGCACGCGCACGCCCGACGGCGTTTCCAGAAGATCGACGGTGGCCACGTCGAGACCGATGAGGCGCACGGCTTTTTCGGCCAGCTGACGCACCTGAGGGCTGAGCGCGCATTTTTCGAAGCGGGCGCCATGTCCCAGCGAGCGCTTGATGCGGCCAGTTTCGGGCAGGCGGCGCGCCGAGGCGATCAGGCGACCTCCGACGAGAAAGGCGCGCACATCGCGGCCGCGCTCTTCGCGCACGTATTGCTGCACCATGACGCCGTGGCCCAGGCCGAAGAGGGCTTCGAGAGCGGCGTTCATCGACTGTTCTGTCTCGCAGACCATCACGCCTTCGCGCTCGCCACTGCGCAAAACGCGCAGGATCACCGGGCAGCCGCCAGCGCGCTCGACCATGCGCGAAACGCTCTCGGCGCTGGTGGCCAAGATGGTGGTCGGCACAGGGACACCGCCAGCCGCCAGCCACTGCAGCGCCCGCCACTTGTCGCGACTGCGCGCGATGGCCTGAGAGCTGTTGAGGAGCGGCACGCCCTGTCCTTCGAGCTGTTCGGCGATGGCCAGGCCGTGTCTCAAGTTGGAGGGCACCAGTCGCGGCAGGCAGATCGAGGTTTTGGGGAGCGGTTTGCCCTTGTGAAAGAGGCGCGTGCCGCCGTCGCCGAGGACGAGCTCGCACTGCAGGGGATCGATGACGCGCACCTTGTGGCCGCGCATCCGCGCGGACTCCGCGAGCCGACGGACTGTGTAAAAGCGGGCGCTCTTCGAGAAGATGGTCAGGTGCATGTCTCTTCCAGGACAGGACGGGCGCCGGGTCGAACCAGGCTGCCCGCGTCCAAGGCGCGCGGCTCCTGCACGCTCACCCTCAACGCGTCAATCCCTCAAATAGGGCCTGCCAAACGGGGGATTTTGTCGAATTTTGAACGCAAAAAGCGGCGACGCGGGCGGTCCCCCTGCCCAAATTTTCCCTTGCCGGTCCGCTGGCCGACCTCTCTGGCGACTCCTATTTTTCAAAAGCACCCTTCACCCCAACGGCGCCAAGAGATGCCCTCGACCCCAGACTCCAAAAGCGCGCGTCAACGCCGCGGACGCCCTCCGAGAGACACACGACAGGACATCCTCGTCGCCGACGCCGACGCGACCTTTTGTCGGGCGCTTGGCGAGCTGTTGACGCGGGCGGGCTACGCGGTGCGGACAGCGGCCGACGGTCACAGGGCGCGCGCGGAACTCGACAGGCGCCAGCCCGACCTCCTGATTCTGAGCCTGAACCTGCCCGGCCTCAGCGGTTTTGAGCTCCTCCAGGCGGCGCGACAGTCCCGCGCATCACCGGGCACCGCCTCTTGCGCAGCCGCCGCTTCCTGTGACTCGGTCACACCCCAGCCTACATCCACACCCCTGCCCTCTCGTCTGTTGCCCGTGCTCGTCGCCTCGACCTTTGGCTTCGAGTGGGAGGCATCGCTCGTCGAGGCGGATGGTTGCCTGCGCAAACCCCTGCGGCCCGGGGAAGCGCTGCGCGCCGTCGCGTTTCTTCTCGACAACAATCAAAACAATATCTTTCACTAAAAACGCGCGATCAAAACAAATCAAAATAATTAAAATCAAATTCAAACAAAAACACATAAAAAAACAAATAAAACAATTTAAAAAAGGCGCCGAATACCTGGGCACGCGCCAGAGGGATTTCCCGTTTGTATTGGCCGTTTTGTCTTTAGTTTTTCCGCTTGCCTTTTGGATTTTGACAGGGCAAGCGCGCGCCGCTTCACGGCCAGAAAGACTTTCAAGGAAGAGAATGACCGCAACAAACGACCGAATTCGCAATTTCTCGATCATCGCCCACATCGATCACGGCAAATCGACCCTCGCCGATCGGCTGCTGGAGGCGACCGGCACGATCAGCGACCGCGAAAAGCAGGACCAGTTCCTCGACAACATGGACCTGGAGCGCGAGCGCGGCATCACCATCAAGGCGCAGACCGTGCGCATGAATTACCGCGCGCTCGACGGCAAAACTTACGAGCTCAACCTCATCGACACGCCGGGACACGTGGACTTCGCCTACGAGGTCTCGCGTTCGTTGTCGGCCTGCGAGGGGGCGTTGCTCGTGGTGGACGCGACGCAGGGAGTCGAGGCGCAGACATTGGCCAACGTCTTCATGGCGCTGGAGAACGACCTCGAAATCCTGCCGGTCATCAACAAGATCGACTTGCCGTCGGCCGATCCGGAGGGCGTCAAGGCGCAGATCGAAGAGGTCATCGGGCTCGACGCCTCGGAAGCCATTCCTGCCTCCGCCAAGAGCGGGGCGGGCATCCGCGACGTGCTGGAGGCGATCGTCCACAAGGTGCCGCCGCCCGTGGGCGACCCTGAGGCGCCGCTCAAGGCGCTCGTCTTCGACAGCTGGTATGACAGCTACCGCGGCGTGGTCATGCTGGTGCGCCTCCTCGAAGGCACGCTGAACGTGAAGCAGAAGATCCTGCTGTGCGCGGCAAAGCGCGAGTTCGAGGTGCAGGAGCTGGCGGTCAACGCGCCCAGGCCCATGGCGGTCAAGTCGCTCAGGGCGGGCGAGGTCGGCCTGCTCATCGCCAACGTCAAGGACATCGCCGACGCCAAGGTGGGCGACACGGTCACCGACGCCAAGCGACCGACGGCAGAGCCATTCCCCGGCTTCCAGGAGATGAAGCCGATGGTCTTCGCCGGCATCTACCCGGTGGACGCGGCCGACTACGAGGGACTGCGCGACGCCCTGCAAAAGCTCAGGCTCAACGACGCCTCTTTCACCGTCGAGCCGGAGACGAGCCAAGCGCTCGGCTTTGGGTTTCGCTGCGGCTACCTGGGGCTCTTGCACATGGAGATCATCCAGGAGCGGCTGGAGCGCGAATACAACCTCGACCTCATCACCACCGCGCCGTCGGTCGTCTACCGCGTCACCACCGACAGCGGCGAAGTGCTCAGCATCGACAACCCGGCCAAGCTGCCGCCGACGCAGAGCATCCGCCTCTTCGAGGAGCCGATCCTCACCTGCCACGTTCACGTGCCGGACGAATACGTGGGCAATGTGCTCAAGCTCTGCCAGGAGCGGCGCGGCGTTCAGAAGGACATCCGCTACTTCGGCACCTCGCGCGTGCAGATCTCCTACGAATTGCCGCTGGCCGAGGTGGTCTTCGACTTCTTCGACAAGCTCAAGAGCGTTTCCCGTGGCTACGCCTCGCTCGACTACGAGCTGAAGGGCTACGAGGCGGCAGATCTGGTCAAGCTCGACATCCTGCTCAACGGCGATCCGGTCGACGCGCTCAACGTCATCGTCCACAGGAGCCGCGCCTTCGATCGCGGGCGGGTGGTCTGCAACAAGCTCAAAGAGGTCATCCCGCGGCAGATGTATGAGGTGGCGATTCAGGCGGCGATCGGCAGCAAGGTCATCGCGCGGACGACGGTCAAGGCCTTCCGCAAGAACGTGATTGCCAAGTGTTACGGCGGCGACATCTCGCGCAAGCGCAAGCTCCTGGAGAAGCAGAAGGAGGGCAAAAAGCGCATGAAGCAGGTCGGCGCGATCGAGATTCCGCAGGAGGCGTTCCTCGCGGTGCTCAAGGCGGATGAGGGGTGAGGTGAGGGCATGTCCTCTGACTCGACGAAGCGCGGCGGCGCCGAGGGCAACGCGGACGCGCCGGTGAAGGCGAAATCGCTGCGCAAGGCCAGGCGCGAGGCGAGGCGCTACCTCAAGGAGGTCGAGGCGCTGGTCAAACGGCACCACGGACGGCTCTCCAAGGCGGCGCTCGACGAGTTGAACGAGGCCAAAGGCGCGCTCCTCAAGGCCATCGATGGCGAGGACAGCGCGGCCATCGACCTGGCCGCGGGCGGGATGGAAAAGTCGGTGGAGCGACACCTGAGCTTTGCCCGCAGGAGCGTCGCCGCCGACTATCTGATCTCGATTCTGGAGGCGTTGGCGATCGCGCTCGTGCTGCGCTTCTTCATCATCGAGCCCTACAAAATCCCCTCTGGTTCGATGATCCCCACCCTGCTCATCGGCGATCACATCTTCGTCAACAAGCTCTCCTACGGGATTCGCCTGCCGGCCCTCGACAAGCTCGTGGCGCATTGGGGCGGTTATGAGCGCGGCGAGGTCATCGTCTTCGTCAATCCGCTCGACGACCACCTGCCCGTGCTGCAGCGGCGCGACTACGTGAAGCGCATCGTCGGCCTGCCGGGAGACACGATCGAGGTGCGCGACGAGGTCCTCTTCGTCAACGGCGAGGCGCAGCCGCGTCAGCTTGTCGAGCGGGACTTCAAGTATTTCGACCGCATGGGCGAGGGCGGGCCCTGGGTCGAGCAGCGCGCGGAATTGTGGAAGGAGACGATCGCCACCGGCGCGCCAGCGGAAGACGGGCGAGTGACCACCGCGCACGACATCCTGCGCGACGCCTATCGCCCGCACGCCCTGCTCGAAGGCCCCTTTCAGGTCCCCGAGGGACACCTCTTCATGATGGGCGACAACCGCGACAATTCGCAGGACGGCAGAGTCGGCGGCTGGTTCGTGCCCTTCGGCCACGTCAAAGGGCGCGCCTTCGTCATCTGGTTCTCGTGGGGAGTGCCCGGCACCTGGTTCTGGGGCGACGAGGGCGTCCGCTTCTCGCGGTTCTTCAAGGGCGTCTGAGTCGGCGAGGCGCGCGCGGTCCAGGCGTCCGGACATGTCCCCGGTCCAGAGGCGGCCTCTCCATCTCGGCGGGCAGAGTCGGCGCGGCTAATGCGTCTGAGCGCGGGCCCGGTCGAGGATTTCGCTCAACCCGAGCGGCGACTCCCTGGGGATGGCGCGGGCCTCGACGCTCATGCCGTGGCGCGCCAGGTCTTCGAGCACGTCCACATCGCTGTGCGACATGAAGATGGACGGCGTCACCTGCGCGCTCCCCGGCGAGAAGTGCAGGTTGCCGAGGTTGAGTGGAGCGGCGCCAAGTCCCTGCTCACGCGCCCGCCGCACAGCGCCAAGATCGCGGACGATGAGGAAGATGGGATCCGCGGCGCGCTCAAAAGGCGTGAAGTCGAGCCCGGTGAGTGGCAGCACCTCGATCTGCACCGAAGACGGGACCGCCAATCGGTAGGCCATGGCAGCTAGGGGCGATTGCGCCGCTTCGTCATCGGCCACGAGCATGCGCTCGACGCGGAGATAAGGCAGCCAGGCCTCGACGACCTGGCCATGCACCAAACGGCTGTCGACTCGAACGAGCGCGATCACCTGAACACTTGACCTTGCGGTGGCGGCGTCCGGCTCAGCGGCGCTCGCGATCCGGCTTACCGAGCAGTTCGGAGGCGAAGATGATGTTGCGCTGTCCGGTGAGCGCCAGGTCCTGGGCGATCTCGAAGAGGGTCCTGTTCTCGTCGCGCGCTGTCGTCAGCTTGAGCAGCATGGGCAGGTTGACACCGGTGATGACCTCGACGCGCCGCTCGTCGAGGAAGGAGAGCGCCACGTTGGCCGGCGTGCCGCCGAACATGTCAGTGAGGATGATGACGCCGTCGCCCGCGCTGTCGACGCTCATGATGGCGGCTGACATGCGCTCGCGGATTTCTTCGGCGCTCTCGCTGGCCGTGATCGACAGGGCTGTGGCCGCGGGGATGTCGCCGATGATGAAGGCGGCGGTGGAGAGAAGTTCTTTGCCGAGGTTGCCATGGGTCACGAGGACGACGCCGACCATGAGTGCTCCTTTGCAGGTGCGCGACGACGCCCGATTCGAGGCGGGCGCCGAGGATGAAGGCCGCGAGCTATGCACGGCGACAAAAACTGCGAAAGCCGGAAATGCCGACTCCCCTGGAACGAACGCCCGGACCTCACTCCTTGTCCGCGTCGCGGTCGTTCACCTGGACAGCGTGGCTCATCGACAGGCGCCGCGTGAGTTCGTGGGCGATGGCGACCGATCGGTGTTTGCCGCCTGTGCAGCCGACGGCGATCGTCAGGTAGGCCTTCCGCTCGCGCTGATAGAGCGGCAGCAGGAACTCGCACAGGTCGACGATCTTGCGCAGGAAGAGCTGAGTCTCGTCGCGTTCGAGCACGTAGCCGGCCACGCGCGGATCGACGCCGGTGAAGGGCCGCAGCTCCGGGACAAAGTAGGGGTTGGGCAAAAAGCGCACGTCGAAGACGAGATCCGCCTGGCTGGGGATGCCGTAGCGAAAGCCGAAGGACATGATCGAGAGGTTGGGACCCGCCGCCTGAGCCGTCGAAAAGCGGCTCTGAATCAGCGCCTTGAGCTCGTGGACCGTCAGGCCGCTGGTGTCGACGAGCTGGTCGGCCAAGTGGCGCAGGTCGTTGAGCAGCGCGCGCTCGCGGTGGATGCCGTCGGCCACGCCGCCCTTGCCCGCCAATGGATGGCGACGGCGCGTCTCCGAAAAGCGGCGAATCAGCGCGTCGTCCGAGGCTTCGAGGAAGAGGACCTCCAGTGGATGGCCGCCCTTGCGCACCTCGGCGATGTAGTGCGGCGCCTCGCTCAAAAAGCGGCCCTCACGGGCGTCGATGACGATGGCAAGCCGACGGATCTCCTCGCCCGCCGCCGCCGCCAGCTCGGTCATCTTGGGCAGGAGCACGACTGGCAGGTTGTCGATGCAGAAGAAGCCCAAATCTTCGAGCGCCCGCGTGGTCGTGGACTTGCCCGCGCCAGACATGCCTGTGACGAGCACGGTCCGCTGGGGCTCGCTCCCCGTCTGTAAGCCGCCGTTTGCCTCATTGTGAGCGCCCTGCGCCGCGCGATGTTTCGAGAGGTCTTTGGAATCGTTCGACACAGCGCTCCTCACTGCGGTTGGGGGGTTGGCGGCGGCCAAAAAGGCCTCTTTGGGCGGTGAGTCAAGCCATCCTTGGGGGCATGCGATCGCCTTTTTGTCGCCTGACAAACGCGGGGGTTGAGGCGCTTGCGCTTGCCTGATCGATGCGCTTTGGGGCGTGCCCATGCTCGCCGCGCGCACGCTGAAAGATCTCGCCATCGAGTCGGGCTTTTCCCTCGCCGGTGTGGCCCGGGCTTCTCCCCTCGACCCCGCGCCGCTCGACGATTGGCTCAGGCGCGGCTGTCACGCCTCCATGGATTGGCTGGCCCGGACGCGCGAAACCCGCACCGATCCCTCCCGCCTGTTCTCCGGTGCCCAAAGTGTGCTCGCACTCGCCGCCTGCTACCTGACGCGTTCGCACCGTTTGGACGCCCCCG
The DNA here is from genome assembly GCA_017500825.1 of Myxococcaceae bacterium. Taxonomy (GTDB): domain Bacteria; phylum Myxococcota; class Myxococcia; order Myxococcales; family UBA5297; genus UBA1203. The sequence continues at coordinate 11,829 of JAFVYB010000085.1, forward strand.
TCGCCCCCGTCGCCCAGGGCCGCGACTACCACGCGGTGATGCGCGACAAGCTCAAGGCCCTGCGGCGCCGGCTGAACGCGCTCGACGCGTCGATCAACGCCTTGGCCACGGTCGATACGGCGCCGATTCAGGAGAAGGCGTGGGCCGCGCGCGCGGGTCTCGGCTGGCTGGGAAAGAATGGCCTGATCGTCACAGCGGCACACGGCACGCGCGTCGTGCTCGCCACGCTGATCCTCGACCGAGAGGTCGACGAGTTTGACGCGCCCCTGTCCTCGCGCTGCGGTGACTGCCGACGCTGTCTCGACGCTTGCCCCACAGGCGCCCTTCTCGGTGACGGACGGCTCGACGCGCGGCGCTGCCTGGCCTGGCAAACCATCGAAGCGCGCGACGAAACGTTTCCCCTGAACCGTCTGTCCTCGGCGGGCGCGAGCGTCTTTGGCTGCGACCTCTGCCAGCGCGCCTGTCCCTGGAATCGCCACGACCACGCCTGTGACGACGCCAAATTCCTCCCCCGTCAGCTGGCGAGCCTCGACCTCGGCGCCTGGCGCGATCTCTCCGAAGATCGCTTCGACGAATTGACGCGCGGCACTGCCCTCAGGCGCGCCGGGTTCGACGCCATCCGCCGCCATGCCCGCGCCGCCATCGACGCCAACGCCTCAAGCCAGGACAGCGAATCGCGCCAGTTTATCGACGCGGCCCCCTCAAAGACCGCCGAACAGGCGGGCGAAAAACGCCCTGAAGACGCCCCCGAACCGCGCACCGCCTTCTGGCGAGACACGCCTCCCCAAAAAGCCTGACGCGTTCGCGCGCGACGACGCCACCCTTGGCTCCACCGGCGCATCCAAGGCGCCCACACTCCTCGTGAAAGGAATCGACATGTCAGACGCGACCACTCGCCCCCTCGTCATCATCGGCTCAGGCCCTGCCGGCTTTACGGCCGCCATTTACGCCGCGCGCGCAGGCCTCGAACCGACCGTGATCGCGGGCGCCTTTCCCAACCTCCCCGGCGGCCAGCTGACGACGACGACCGAGATCGAAAACTTCCCCGGTTTTCCCGAGGGCATCGCCGGGAGCGAGCTCATGGATCGCATGCGGGCGCAGGCCGAACGACTGGGCGCCAAAATCGTCGACGACAGCGTGGCTTCGATCGAGCTCACCAGCCGCCCTTTCCGCATCCAACTCTGCGACGAAGCCGCCCCTCTCGCGGCGCGCGCCGTCATCCTGGCCACCGGCGCCTCGGCGCTCTGGCTGGGGGCCAAGGGCGAGGAGCTCTACAAAAACCGCGGCGTCTCAGCCTGCGCCACCTGTGACGGTTTCTTCTTTCGCGGCGTCCCTGTCATCGTCGTCGGCGGTGGCGACGCGGCCATGGAGGAGGCCGACTACCTCTCGAAGCTGGCCAGCCACGTCACCCTGGTCCACCGGCGCGAGGGCTTTCGCGCTTCCAAGGCCATGCTCGACCGCGTGCGCAACAACCCCAAAATCACGGTCCTGACCTGCGTGGCCATCGACGAGGTGCTCGGCGACGGGGAACGCATGAGCGGCGCGCGCCTTGTCTCCTGCCGCGACGGTTCGACGCGCGAAATCAGCGCCAAGGGACTCTTCGTGGCCATCGGACACCGCCCCAACACCGATCTCATCAAGGGACAGGCCGAACTGGACGAGCGCGGCTACCTCGTCGTCACGCCCGGGACCTCGAAGACCTCCATCCCCGGTCTCTTTGGCGCGGGCGATGTCTGCGATCCGGTCTACCGCCAGGCGATCACCGCCGCCGCCTCGGGATGCCGCGCCGCTATCGACGCCGAGCGCTTCCTCAACGAGGAATGTCGCGAAGAGTCCTGAACGCGCGCTGTCTGCGGATTCAGGCGACTGCCGGGGACATGGGGCCGCGCGCCTCAGTCCTCCTTGAGCGCCGCCATCACCAGCCGCAGGTCGTTCCAGGCCTGCCGCTTGGTCTCCGGGTGCTTGATCAGATGGGCCGGGTGGTAGGTCGACATCAGGCGAACGCCAGCGCAGTCCTGCCACTGGCCGCGCAGGCGAGTGATGGGCGTCGAGACCTGAAGCAGCGTCTGCGCCGCCACCTTGCCAAGCGCCACGATCACCTTGGGCTTGATGATCGAAATCTGCGTCCAGAGGAGAGCGCGGCAGGCATTCGGCGACTCGCACGGCATCTCCGTCTCGCCAGGAACGCACTGGATCACGTCGGCGCAGGCGACCTCGGCGGGTGAACGCCCCATGGCCTGAATCATCTTGTCGAGAAGCGCCTGCACCTCCGGCTCGAAAAGCCTGGGCACGCCATCCGCGCCGATGAACGGGCGCTCGCCTACGAACATGAGATCCGAGCGCGCCACGCCATTGCCAAGCACAACGCCGAGGCGACTTTTGGCGAGGGAACAGCGCTCACAACGGAGCACCTCTTCGCGGAGCGCCTCCAGACTGTCTGCCAGGCGATCCGGCACGTCGACGCGGGAGGCGATGGCTGCTTTCGGTGAACGAACGTCTCTCTGTCCCTGAGCGGGAACGGCACGCGCGCTGGCCGACGCTCTCGCCTGAGCGGCCTGTCCCCCCGAAAGCGGTCGCGACTCTTGCGGCGCCGCGCGCGGAATCATCACCAGCGGCAATTCCTCGACACCTGCCTCGCGCAGCCAACTGAGCTGTGCCTCCAGATCCCAAACGAGCTGGAGAAGTATGGTTCGCGGATCGCCCAGCGCCATATCGAGCGCGGGATCAGCTTCGGTGGGCAACGGCGTGTTGGTCTCGGCCATGGGCGAATGCCTTTCAAACAAACAAAAACGGCGCGAACCCCGTCACAGGATCCGCGCCGCGCTCTCTTTCCATCTCGCTGAATAATCGACGACTCAGTCGGATGGCTCAGGCTGCGGCCTGGCCTTCCTGGGCAGGCGTCGCGGGACCTTCCTTGCCGCGCAGATTCTCCAGGAAGAGGCTCGTCGGGCAGGCGATGAAGATCGACGAGTAGGTGCCGACGATGACGCCGATGATCATCGCCATCGCGAAGTCGAAGAGCTGACCAATGCCGAAGATGATGAGCCCGAGGACCGAAATCATCGTCGTCACGCCGGTGAGCACCGTTCGGGAGAGCGTCTGGTTGATCGAGAGGTTGATCAGCGAGGCGAGGTTCATCCCCTTCAGCTTGCCGGCGTTCTCGCGAATGCGGTCGTAGATGACGATGGTGTCGTTGACCGAGTAGCCGACGATGGTCAGCAAGACGGCGACCGTGGTCAGGTTGAACTCGCGGCGCGTGATCAGGAAGTAGCCGAGCACGATGATCACGTCGTGGATGATGGAGACGATGGCGCCGGAGGCGAAGCGCGTCTCGAAGCGCAGGGCGACGTAGGCCAGGATCGCCAGCGCCGCGTAGATGACCGCGAGGATGCCCTGGTTGCGCAGCTGCTCGCCGACCTGGGGACCGACGAAGTCGACGCGCCGAAGCTCAGCCTTGGCCATCTCGCCCTTGGCGTGCTCCGCCTCCAGCGCGGCGGCGACCTTGTCCGAGATACCGCTGGTGATGACGCTGTAACCGTCGGCCACGGCGCGGATGTCCTGGACTGTGATGCCCGTGGACTCGATGGCTTCGCGCACGCTCTCGGCAACACCGCTGCCCTGTCCCTTCTGGAAGCGGATCTCGAACTTGTCGCCGTAATCGGGATTGAAGTCGAAGCTCGCCAGCGCGCCAGCGAATTTGCCCTCCAGCGCGGCCTTGGCCTTATCGGCGTCCGCCTGCGACAGCATCGAGATGCGGCCAATGCGGATGAGGAAGCTGTTCTCGTCGCTCTGGCCGACCTCCTGGACGGTCACGTCGTCAAACCCAGCCGACTCCATGACCTTGCGCAGCTTGGCGACATCGACGGTCGCGTCGAAGCGGACCTCGATCTCGGAACCACCGGCAAAGTCGACGCCCCAGTTGAAGCCAAAGGCGGCGATGCCGACGACGATCAGCGCGCAGAGGATGCCCGAGATCGCCATGAAGACGTTGCGCTTGCCGATGAAGTCGATCTGGCGCGCCTCGTTGAAGAGCTTGAATCCCATTTGAAGAAACTCCCGTGTTCTCGATTCTCTTGGGGCCCCGCCGCGCGACGCAGGCGCGGCTGAGGGGCGGGCAAGGTGTGGCTTGAGTCGCTTCGGTCAGACCGAGATGCTCTTCCAGCCGCGGCCAATGACGAGCCAGTCGAAGATCAGGCGCGTGACCACCAGCGCCGTGAACATCGAGGCCAGGATGCCGATGATCAGCATCACGGCGAAGCCGCGCACCGGGCCCGAGCCGTAATTGAGCAGGACAAAACCGGCGATGAGCGTCGTCACGTTTGAGTCAAAGATGGTCCAGAAGGCGCGGTCGTAGCCGGCCTCGATGGCCGTTCGCAGCGTCTTGCCCAGCTTCATCTCCTCGCGAATGCGCTCGTTGATCAGCACGTTGGCGTCCACCGCCATACCCAGGGTCAGCACAAAGCCAGCGATGCCGGGCAGGGTCAGCGTCGCGTTGAAGGCAGCCATGGCCGCCAGGACGATCAGTGCGTTGAGGGCCAGGGCGATGTTCACGATAACGCCGGAGGCCCGGTAGTAGACGAGCACGAAGAGGACGACGAGCAGCACGCCAAGGGCCACGGCAAAGCTGCCGCGCTTGATCAGCTCGGGCCCCAGGGATGCGCCAACGGTCCTCTCCTCGCCAATCGTCACCGGGGCGGGCAGCGCGCCGGCCTTGAGCACGAGGGCCAGGTCGTTCGCCTCCTGCACGAGCTCCTGGTAATTCTTGTTGCTGCCGAGCGTGATCTGGGCGCGGCCACCGCCGATTCGCGACTGGATGACCGGCGCCGAGTTGACTGTCTCGTCGAGGACGATGGCCATGCGGTTGCCGACGTTCTCACCGGTAATGCGCTCGAAGTCGCGCGCGCCGTTGGCGTCAAAATTGAGCGAGACGTAGGGGCGTCCGCCATTTCCGGGCGACTGATCCATCAGCGCGCGGGCGTCGATGACCGACTCGCCGGTCAGCTCCGTCTTGCTGTGCAACAGGTAGGTCCGATAGCCCTCGCAGCTGTTCTTTTTATACTTGGACGGAATGCACTCGATGCCCATCTCGCGCCCCTCTGGCATGGACACGCCGCCCTTCTGCACCAGCTCGGTCAGCGCCTCGTGCCCCTGCTCGCCCATCGCCACGAGATAGGGCGTCATGCCGGCGCCCGACGGCTCGGTGCCCAGCGAGATCCTGGTCGTGCGCAGAACGATCACCTGTGAACTCTGGCCACCCTCGCTCTCGGTCTCGATGGTCACGCCCTCGGGCTGCTTATCGAGCAAAGCGCTGTAGAGGTCGGCGAAGAAGGTCCCCTGATCGTCGACGATCTTAAATTCGAGCTGCGCCGTCTTGCCGAGGAGCTCCTTGGCGCGCGCCGGATCCTTGAAGCCAGGCAACTGAACCTGGATTTCGTTTTCGCCGCGCTTGGTGATCAACGGTTCGGTCACGCCCCAGCGGTCGACGCGGTTGGTGATGACCTTGAGCGCCTGATCCACGGCTTTGACGCGGGCGTCGGCGATCTCGCGCTCGTCAAAGGCGAGGCGGAAACTCTGCGCGTCCGAGGTGACGAGGGTCATGTCGCGGTAGAAGTCGAGAAGGACCTTCTTGGCCTCGTCGAGCGCCGCTGTTGTCTCAGCCCTGACGACGACTTCGTATTGCTCGGACGAAGTCGTGACGCCCTTGATGCCCTTTTCCTCGGCAAAGCCCTTGAGCTCATCAGCGCGGCGCGAGGCCTTGCTGCGCAGAGCCGACTCGGTGTCCACGCCCAGCCCCAGACTGATGCCACCCTGCAGGTCAAGTCCGAGGTTGAGGCGCACCTTGGCGCTGGGGGCCCACGAGGGGAGCACCGCTTCGAGCTTCTCGGGCTGATTGCGCTCGTCGGCGGGCAGCTTGAAATAATAAATGGTCGGCACGAGCAGCCAGACGGCGATGAGCGCCACGAGCGCGATAAGCGCGGCCTTCACGTAAAAAATTTTGTCCATTCGACGGTTCCCTTCGGACTTCGTTTTTCTGCGCTTCTTCGTTCGTCCAGTGGAGGGCAGAGCCTTAAGCCATCTGCTGCAGCGCGGGCACGCCCCTCACAAACGGCAGCGGCGCACACTTTCCTTCCCGCCCTCTCCAATGCGGGAGAAGCCTGCGAGGAAAACGCGCGCCGCCATTCTTCTATTTGTTCTGGCTGTTCTGCTCGCCCGACTGCTGAGCGCCGTTCAAACCGCCCTCGGGGAGCTTGTGCGAGATGGCGTTGACAAGGACGCGGATACGGACATCGCGCGCCACCTCCAGGACGATGACCTTGTCAGTCACCTCGTGGACTTTGCCGAGGATGGCGCTCTGCAACACGACCTCGTCGCCGCGCTTCAGAGAGGCGAGCATCTCCATGTGCCGCTTCTGTTCCTTGGCCTGCGGGCGCCACATCACGAGCCAGAAGATCAGGATCATGAAGCCGATGAACAGCACCGTGCTTCCCATCCCCGCTCCACTCGCCGCAGCCGGCGCCGCCTGCGCCAAAAGTCCCGTCAACACGCTGTGCGCCACGTCTCCCCCTTCGACGACAGAACCAACAAGACCGAACAAGGTGACGCTCCTTCTTAAAAAGGCCTGACGCGGCCAACGCACGCGGCCTCGATGTGGCGAACAAATGACTCAGGGCGGGACAAGGCGCTGGCGCGACCTGAAATTCCCTCAGGCGGCTTCGCCGAAGCATCGAATCACTTCGCAGCGACAACCAGGCGACCAGCCATCCCCCCCGCAAAAGAGCGCGCGCCTCTACTCAAAAACCCACAGGCGGTCAAACCGAAAATAGGCGTCAAAATGAGGGCAAATGTAGACACAAAACGCACCAAAACATCGATGCGGTTGGCGCGGATGGTGGGGGACCGAAAACAGGGAAGGAATCGCCGCACGGGACGCTCCGCCAGACAAAAAGAGCGGCCCAGGAAATCCCAGACCGCCCTTGAGATGTGTCCGCCCGCCCAAGGCGCCCGCGAGTTCAACGCTCGCATCGCGTGTGGCTTGCGCAGCAGGGCGGAGCGCGACCTGACGTTTCGCAGAACCGCGCCTCAGTGGACCGTGATCGAGAAGGCGTTCATCAGGTCGTTGAGTCGATCGGCGTTGGCTTCGTCGTCCGCGAAGAGCGACTCGAAGGTGACCGACTCGCCCAGGCGCAGCGCGATCATGGTGTAAGCCGCCTCCGCCGAGACCACGTCGGCGAAGCCCGCGGGAACGGCTGGCAGGGTCACAGCGGTGCTCTCGCCGCCAAAGTAGATGGACCAGCGGCGGTCGGTGCCCGTGAGCATGGCGCGATAGAGCGAGGCGCCCTCGACCGAAGGCAGCGAGGAGATCTTGCGCGTGGCCGCGTCAAAGCTGCTGCCCGTGGGCGCGCCGAGGAAGCTGCCCGTCAGCGTCGTGCCTTCCTCCGCGAGCGTGTCGAACGACTCGACGATGGCGCTGAAGTTGATGTCCATCTCGGTGTCGGTGATGGCGCCGGCGAGATCGCTGTCGAGCGCGATGGCGAGGACCTTGCGGCCCGCTGAATTGAGGTCCTCCCTGCCGCTGGTGACCGTCATGTCGAAGGTGAGGTTGCTCGACTGGGAAGCGCCCACGCCGAGGGGGATGAGCCCCTGATCGCCGAAGTCGGCCAGGGCCAGGGCGCCGACGAGATCGGCCGGTTCGTTGCCCATCAGGACGGGCGGCGCGGGCAGCGTCACCTTGCGCGACTGATCGAACTTGAGCGAGGGCGCCCAGTTTTTGTCATCGAGCTCGTGCGAGCTGTCGCCAAAGGTCAGTTCGCGGTTGGTCGCGTAGTCGTAATTCAGCACCGAGAAGAGCGTCGGCAGCATCGGCAACAGCTGCGGCAGCATGGAGGCCAGGTCGAGTTGCGTCTCGCCCGACAGGCTGCCGAGAACGTTCGTGATGAACGCGCTCGTCTCATTGTTGAGCAGTTGACCGACGATGGGGTCGCTGATGCTTCCAATCGAGACAAAGGCGCTGAAGGCCGCCTGCTTGCCACAGGCGCCCTCGCGCTCAAGCGCCTCGTTGCCGCAGGGGCTGGGCAGGCCAAACACCGAGTAGTCGGTCTTGTCGCCAATCAGCACGCTCCCCGGGCCCGGGAAGGTGAAGGTCGTCTCGGAACCGGGCGCGAACTGGGCGACCAGAGGATCGAGCCATGAGGGCAGCGAGAAGTTCGTGTCGCGCGCGTCGCCGAGGAAGAGCGCGGGCTCGAAATCGAGGAGGTTGCCCTGCACCGCGAGGCCGGCGATGCCGATGGTGATCGTGTCCTCAGGCGTCTCGGGCCAGACGTTCGCCATGTTGCCCTTGAGGCCGCCACGGCGCGCTGTCGGCAGTCGGCGCACGGCGATGACGAGGTCGCGCGCGGACACATCGGCCACGGTCACGTAGTGGTAGTCGGCGTGGAAGACGCTCACCGTCGCCGCCGCGTCAGAGTCGACGATGGCCAGATAGCGCTCGTCGTCCTGCGCCGTCAGCGCGTGCTCAACGCCGCCAACCGAGGCCACCACCGTCGCGCCGAGCACCGGGCGACGAGTCAACTCGTCGATGACCGACACGCGCAGGCCACCCTCGGGCAGCGGCACCTCCCCCACGGGGCCAGTGCCGGGCTCGCTCGCGTCGTCCTGGCCCGGCGTCACACTCGCGTCCGCGTCAGTTTGTGGATCGCCCTCGGGATCGGTCTCGCTGCTGCAAGCGCCCAGGCAAAGCCCCGCGCTCAGGCTGAGAATCGCCAAAAGCGACATCAAAAATTTTTTCTGTCTCATCGAAACGCCTCGCTTCCTGCGCGCCGTCGGCCTCTTGCCGCCACTCGGGCACACCCCGAGATCAAGCGCGTCTTGAGACTTTTTTGCCCGGCGTCCGGCGTGGCGACATGGCGTCGACGCGGGGGACGCGCGCCCCTCCGCCTCTCTGGCAGCGTCTCCGTGCCAAGGGGTTGGGAAGGTCCGGCCCGGCAAAAAAGGCGGCGCGCCCTAGCACAGCCCTGTGACCAAAAAAAGGGGCGCTCACGAGGCGTGACAATTGGCCCGCGCGCAGAGGGAAAATCTGCGTTTTCAGAGGGAAAATCGGCGTTTCAGGGCGCCGACTCCACCTGTGTCTCAGCGCTGTCGACGGCCGCCTCGTGAATCGAAAACGCGCGGGTGAGCGCATTGAGGCGCGCGACACCTTCTTCGCCATCGATCTTGAAGAGCGCGTCGACGCCGGCGTCCCCGGCGAGCCGGACGGCCTGCGCCATGAAGGGAACTGTCGCCGCTGACGCGTCCAAATCCTCAAATCCCTCTGGCGGCCTGGGCAGCGCCACCTCGCCGCCGCCAAAGGTCACGGTCCAGCGCCGCCCCGAGGCGAGCGTGAAGATGAGCCGATAGACGCCCGCGCCCTCGACCTCGGCCACGCCCCGCACCGAACGACTCGCGCCCTCGAACGCGCCACCGCTGGGCAGACCGATGAAGTCACCGCCGATCTCGGGCAGGCGCTCCCCCTCTGGCGAAGGCATCCGCGCCACGACGCCACTCAGGCCGAGCGCGCCGTCCGCCATCACGCCGCCCCCCGGCAAAGCGATGGCCACGAGCACAAAGTCCGACCCCTCGACACCGCCCTGGGGCGCGGCCATCTGCAACGCCACCTCGCCGATCTTGCCCTGAGCGTCGGCCACCCCCGCCCCGAGCCCGAGCGGCACAAATCCGCGATCCTCGACGAGCGCCAGCGCCGCGCCGGCCACAAACCCGACCGCTTCGCCATCGAGCGTGGGGAGCGCGGGCAGCGAGAGCGCGATCGAGCGGTTCAGCGCCAGCGATGGGGTCATGTCGCGCACGGCCACCGCGTCGACCGCAAAATCCGCCGCGGGCACCAGGTCAAAGGGCACGTCGCGCACCATGCCGAATTCGACCTGCGAGAGGATGGGCAGCGCCTGGCTGAGGAGCGCGCCGTAGTCGATGGGGCCGCCGCCGGTGAGCGCCCCCGCCAGCGGCGCGAGGTCGGTGACGGGCATCGAGAAGCCGAGGCTGAAGGCCGACTGATTGCCGCACAGCCCCGAGCGCGCCTTGTCCGCCTCGCCGCACGGTCCAGCGCCGCCCAGGGCGAGGAAGCTGTCCTTGTCGCCGATCACCACCCCGCTCGGCAGCGCCACGCCCGGCAGGTCGACGAGCCCCGCGATCGAGATGTCGGTCGTCACGGTCTCGCCGAGGAACTGTTCGAGCCCGAGGTCGAGGAGGCTCCCCTGCACCGAGAGGCCGACAAAGCCCGCCGAAAGGTTGGAGGTGGAAGCGCTGGCCAGCGTGGTGACAGCGCCGCGCACACCGCCCTTGTTGAGAGTCGCCACGCGCCGCATCGGCACCATGAGGTCGCGCGCGCTCAGTCCGGCGATGGTCACGCTGTTGAAGTCCGGGTGGAAGGCGCTCAGCGTCAGCGCGCCCGCCGTGGCCTCGCCGTTCAAAATGTAGCTGCCGGGCGTGCCAGCCTCCTCTTCGAGCGCGATTTGGCCGCCGGAAGTGTCCGCGACGACGGTGGCGCCCTGGATTGTCCTGCCGCTCGTCTCGTCGACGAGCACCGCGCGCAGCGACGCGTTTGACCGGGCGATGACCTCGACCTCGGCCGAGCACGAGACTCCTCCCATCGTGGCCCGAACAGCCTGCGTGGCGCCCTGGGTAGCGGCCGCGCCCGTGAATGTGGCGCGCATCCCCGATTCCTCTGTCGTCGTCAGGCGAACCACGCCGCCCGAGGCGCTCCAGGTGGGTTTTTCCGCCGCGATCACCGCCTCTTCGCCCGCGTAGGCGACCACCGTGAAGGTGCGCCTGCCGTCGACGCCCAGCACCGCGTGCGCCGGATAGACCTCGCAGCGATCAAAGCTCTCGGCCGCGTCCTGACAGCGCCCGGCGCGGCAGATCTTGGCGCCGCACTCGTCGGAGGTGAAGCAGTCGGGCACGAGGCAGGTGAAATCCGAGCAGGTGCAGCCGCCAAACTCGCAGCCCTGCCAGGGCGCGCCGCCAAAGGCGTCGTGGGCCACGTTGCAATCCGCGCTGGAGCGGCAGACGGGCAGGCAAAAACCGTCGTTGGCACAGATGAAGTGGCGGTTGGGCGAGGCGCAGTCGAGGTCGCTCTTGCAGGCCTTGTTGCAGGACTTTTCCAGCGGGTTGCAGTCGAGGTCGCTCACCTGGCTCGGGTTGTTGCTGCAGGCGATCAGAGCGGCGCAGAGGCACAAAAAACCCAAAAGCGCGGCAGGGGCGCGGCGCGCGACGCGTGTCGATGAGGTCATGTCCGTCAAACCGTCCTTCTGTCTGTCCGCCGGCGGCGCGGGCGAGTCCCCCAGTGCGAAAGGGGGGCCAAAAAAGGGCGGCGCCTCTAGCACAGCGCCCACCGACCTCAAGACCGGGTGCGTCATGGCCATCTCAGAGGGAAATCGACTCTGGGACAGCCCCCTTCCGCGCCTTGCCTGACGCGGCCCGACAGAGCGCCATTTATGCGCATAAAATAATTTTATGCGTCATTTTTTTCGTTTGGCCGTGTTGACTTTTGAACACGCCGTCCCTAGGGGCGCGCCGCTTTTCCCCAACCAAAGAGACAGAAAGGAACCACTCATGAAGCGATGGATGTTGATGTCGGCCCTGGCGCTCGCCCTGGCCGCCTGCAGTGACGAAGAGACCAAACCCTCGGGCGAGCCCTCCAACCCCACCTGCACCGTCGACGAGACCGCCGTCTGCGAGGGCAAGTGCGGCACCATCACCGTCAAGGACAGCTGCGACGCCGATGTCGAGGTCGATTGCGGCGACACCTGCGGCGACACAGAGAGCTGCAACGCCGAGACAAACACCTGCGAAGCCGACGCGCCCGCCTGCACCGTCGACGAGACCGCCGCCTGCGAGGGCAAATGCGGCACCATCACCGTCAAGGACAGCTGCGACGCCGATGTCGAGGTCGATTGCGGCGACACCTGCGGCGACACAGAGAGCTGCAACGCCGAGACGAACACGTGCGAAAAGGTGAGCAGCAATACGCCGTGCATGACGAGCTTTGATTGTTCAGATCCAACAGAATATTGCGCTTATACTACTGAGATCGCTCCCGACGGCACTGAAGAAACCGCCGGTTTCTGCACAATTGGCGCGCGCGGCACCAAACAATGCGGGGAAACAATTGCTGCAAATGAAGATGCGACCGTTTGTGAATCGGGATTGCTCGACGCCAACGACGCGACGACTTGCGCCTGCCCTTGCATGACAAATGATTGGTGCGGCGACAAATACTTCTGTAATTATGATCTCTGGAGCTCCTATGGTTGGTATGCCGAATGTGAACTGGGCGAACGCGGCACCAAACAATGTGGAGAGCTAGTCACTGAATCATCCAATGAATGCGACTTTGGCTTTGCTGTCGAAGGCGAGATCGAAGGTAATAATTATTGCAGCTGCAGCTGTGAAACCGACGCGGATTGCCCCGAAGCGCTTTCTTATTGCAGCCATTCGGGCGGAAACGTCTGTATCTATAAGCTGAACTAAAACATCGACAAATGCCCTTCAAAATCCCTTCCCAAATTATTTTGGTGAAGGGATTTTTATATTTAACCCATAAACTCAACTTCTCACACAGATATCATATCAAATCAAGAATCAAACATCATATTTAAACGACACTCCCGCCAAACAATCCATTCAAACACATAAATTCAGGCGTCGACGCTTTCACAATTTGTTTTTCACCCCCCACCGGATGCGCAAAAGATATTTCCGCCGCGTGCAATGCCAGTCGATTCAGGGCGAATTGTTCGCGAAAGAAGCGATTGATTTCGCCGCGGCCGTAATTCACGTCGCCGACAATGGGGTGGCCGATGTGTTTGAGGTGTCGGCGGATTTGATGGAATCGACCGGTCTGGGGGAACGCCTCGACGAGCGAAAAGGGGCCGATGGCGAGTTTTGCGGTGGCCAGGCGGCGGATACGCGTCACCGCGGGCACGCGTTCGCCGCCCTCTGAGCGGGGCACGGGATGATCGACGGTGATGTCCGCGGGGGGCACGCCGCGCGCGAGGGCCAGGTAGCGCTTGCGCACGACGCCGGACTCGAACTGCGTCTGGAGCGCGGCGGCGATGGCGGGGCTGAGGGCGAAGAGGAGGACGCCGCTCGTGCCTCGGTCGAGGCGGTGGACGGGATAGACGCGGCGGCCGATTTGGTCGCGCAGGAGGGTCATGGCGACCACGCGATCGCGTCCCAGACCGCGGTGAACGAGGAGGCCCGAGGGCTTGTCGACGGCGGCGAGGTGTTCGTCGAGGAAGAGGATGTCGAGCTTTGGGGCACTCACGAGTGGCTCGGCTCAGTCGACGAAGTCGAAGATCGTCTTGCGCGAAAAGCGGGTGCGCGGGCGCGCCTTGTCCTGACACTCGACGCACAGCTCGGCCCACGGCATGGCCAAAAGGCGCCTGGGCGCGATCTCCTCCTCGCACGACTCGCACAGGCCAAACTCGTCCGGGCGCTGTTCGAGCTTGACGAGGGCCCGGTGGATGCGCCGCACCGTCTCGGCGGCGTTCTTGTTCCGCGTCGAGGCGATGGACTGGAGCATCTCGTTGAGCGGCTGCTCGTCCTCTCCGGCGCGATCCACGGCGCCAGCGCCAGATTCGACCTCGGCGCCATCCTTGGCGAGGAGCGAAGCGCGGTGTTCCTGGAGGAGCTGGGCAAAGCGCGCGAGTTCTTGAGGTGTCACGGTGAGGAGTCTCCAAGGCTGAAGGTGGTTGCCGGACAGCGGCAGGGGGCGGCCAGTGCCGGGGCGAAAAGGGCGGGCCTTTTGCGCCATCGACGGCCGACTCGAAACGGAAAAACGCGCGGACAAGCTCGCCGCTTCTGCCCGCTCTGTGGCGTCGACCATCGACAGCGCTCAGGCGTGCCAAAGCGAAGAGGCGCCCTCCCCCACCCCAAAGACGCGACGAGGCGAAGCCCACAGCCCGGACACATCTTAGCGCCCGCCTGTGACACGGCTGACGGCAGCGGCGAGACGACGAACCGGCGCCTCGACAAAAAGCGACAAAAAGCAAAGGCCAGGGCGAAGCGGGCCAGAAGAAGGCGGCCTTGAAAGCGGCGATCGCTTCGACTAAGGCGCGCCGCCGTTTTGCCGAAGGGCCCCGACGAGACGCGCCGTACCGGGTGAAGACAAGACGACGCTCCCCATTCGCTCAAGCGCTTCGCCCCGGCGGAGTCGAGGAAGTGTCATGACTGCCTGGTTGTCCCTCGTCGTGGCCGGCCTTTTGGAGACAGGTTGGACCATCGGCATGAAGTTTTCGCAGGGCTTTAGCCGCCCGCTGCCGACGGCGCTCACCGTGGCCGCCATCCTGGCCAGCATGTGGCTTCTCGCCTGGGCCACCAAAACGCTGCCGATCGGCACGGCCTACGCGGTCTGGGTCGGCATCGGCGCCACGGGCACGGCGATCCTCGGCGCCCTGATCTTTCACGAGCCGATCACGCCCGCGCGCGCCTTCTTTCTCGCCCTGCTCATCGCCTCCATCCTCGGCCTGAAGTTCACCTCGCCCAGCTGAACCACCGATGAAACAGCAGTTCACCGTCACCGCCCTCGATGCTGGCGCCCGCGTCGACCGCTTTCTCGCCGACAAGCTCCAGCTCTCCCGCGCCCGACTCAAAGCTCTCTTCGAAGAAGGCCGTATCCGCGTCGATGGCCGCCGCGTGCCCAAGAGCGCGATCGTGAACGCCGACGCCCGCGTCGACATCGACCTGCCTGACGAAGCGGCATCGGTCCTGCCCGAGCCCGATCTCCCCCTCGCCGTCCTCTATGAAGACGACGCGATTCTGGCGCTCGACAAACCAGCCGGCATGCCCGTCCACCCGCTGACCTCCGATGAGCGCGGCACCCTGGCCAACGCCCTCATCGCCCGCTTTCCCGAGTGCGCCCAGGCCAGCGCCGACGCCCCGCTCGAATGCGGCATTGCCCACCGCCTCGACCACGACACCTCCGGCGTCCTCCTCGTCGCGCGCACGAGCGAGGCCTACAGCGCCCTGCGTGGACTCTTTGCGAAGCGCGAGATCGACAAGCGCTACACCGCCCTCGTCGGAGGACTCATCGCCGACAGCGGCGTCGTCCACCTGCCCATCGCCCATCACCCGAGCGACGCCAGGCGCATGGTGGCCTGCGCCGACGAGGAAAAACAGCGCTCGCTCAAGGCGCGAGAGGCGACCACCCGCTACGCCATTCAGCGCTGGCTCGGCGATTTTGCCCTTGTCGATATCGATATCCCCACCGGCGCGCGCCACCAGATCCGCGTTCACCTGGCGGCCATCGGCGCGCCCATCGTCGGCGACGCGCTCTACGGCGGGGAGGCACTCGACAGCCTCGGGCGACATTTTTTGCACGCGCGGCGCGTTGGCCTGCGCCACCCCTTGAGCGGCAGACGCCTCGACATCGAATCCCCCCTGCCCGACGACCTCGCCCGCGTCCTCGAACACCTCTCCGTGCCACAGTGCTGACATCCACTCACACTGCCTCGCGCCAACCCACACCGCGCCCGGCCCGCGCGTCCCTGGCGACGCCCCAGCGCGCCCACCCGACGGCACGACCGCCCTCGGCGATCCAAATCAGGCCATGCGCGCAGACACTCCGGCGATCCCACACGCCGATCCTGCGGCGTTCCGACTGTGGCGAACCAGGCCGCTCCCCCCTGCTGGCGATGTTGATTTCAGAGGCGTTTTCGACTAAGGGGCGCCGCTTTTTTCGTCCCCCCTATCTTTCAAGAGGTCACCCATGGCTCGCGTCACCGTCGAAGATTGCCTTCCCCTCGTGGACAACAGGTTCGCCCTGGTCCTGCTCGCCACCAAGCGCACGCGCCAACTGATGGCCGGCGCCCGCCCGGTCGTGGACACCAAGAACAAGCCGCCCGTCCTCTCGTTGCGCGAGATCGCCACCGGCAAGGTCCGCTTTGACCGCAGCGTCCGCGACGCGCTGACCGGCAAGTTCGACAAAGCCCCTGTGCAGAACGTCGCCCTGCGCCCCATCTCCCAGACCGGCCCGCGCTCGGTCCTCGTCGCGCCCAGCAGCGGCAATGGTCGCGCCCCCTGAACGCGCCGCAAGCATCCGCCTCACCCAAACCCCGGCAGCCACCCGCTCCCGGGGTTTTTTCATGCAGCGTGGCGAGCTCCATCCAAACGACTCGGCGCAACGCGGCGAGGTCCCCACCGACGGCGAGGGGCGCGCTCATGGTCGCGACCTGTCTTTCAGCGCCTCCATGTCTGGCCGCCAACAGCCGTATCCCGCGCCGAGGCGTCACGCGTCTTCGCACCAGGGCAGCTCTGTCGCGTCCACGCCCGCGTCCGAGGGCGCGCCCCAAGTCCGCCCGGGCGCCGACGCCAGGCTGAGCCCATCGCCCGTCCGCGCGCTTTCAGGGTGACTGGTCACGTCCGACACCGCCAGGCGCTCCGCGGCGCTGACCTGGGAAGGCGGCGCGTCAAGCAGACACAGGGCGTCGCGGCCATCGGCGATGACCTCCCAGGAAGAGGGATCTTCTGGCCGCGGGCGAAGGCGCATCGCGTCGAGCAGGCTCCAGCACGAAGCGATGAGCGCCAGCAGGGCCACGAGATAGGGCGCGCGACGAGACAGGACGCGTGGCGCGAGTGAGGCGAGTCCGGCGCGCGAGGTTTTGGGCCAGCGCATCCCCGCGTCACACCAACGGGACCTGGGACGACGAGTCTGACGACGCAGAGCGGCGACTTTTCGCCTGAACTGGAGCGACTGAACCGGTTGCGTCGATCGCGTCGGCTGGCGCGCGCCAATCCATGAAACCGCCTCCGCGAGGCTCTCACCCGCTGCCGGAGATGCTCTGGCTGGCTGCTCAGGCGGCACTGGCAGAGGCGTGACTGGCCGCGACGCTGTCCAAGGCGCGTTTTTCGGCACACCCCCGACCGCCACCTTTTGCCCGTCCGCCCGCTCCTTTCCGACCTCCGCCTGTCCGCGCAGACGACCGGGCCGGGTCGCTGTCTGGACCGCACTCAAAGCCCCGGAGGTTCGACAGCCGCGTTCCCGACGCCCGAGCTCTGTCTGGCCAGAGCAATCCCCCACGCGGGGACGCGCGCGCGGTGCCACCTCCCGAGGACGAGACAATATGGCCGCCCGTCCCCGGATTTCCCGCAGGTGACGACAGACAGCCTGGGCGATGAGTTCACTGAGCGACTCGCCGCGCCAATGTCGTTCGATGAGCGACTTCAGCGCGCGCGCCATGGACCGGGCAGAGTCGAACCGCCGCGCAGGATCGCGTTCGAGCGCCTTCATGATCAGCGCCGACAATTCCTCAGGAAAAGCCTCGTCGATCCGCGAAGGCGCGACGATCTCGCGTTCCAAAAGCGCCGCGCGCGCCCGTGACTCGCTCTCGGCGTCAAAGAGCGGTCGCGAGAGGCCCAGCGCGCTCTCGTAGAGGACGATTCCCAGCGAGAAGAGATCTGTCCGCGCGTCGAGCTGGCCGCCGACGATCTGCTCAGGCGCCATGTAGCGCAGCTTGCCCTTGACCACGCCCGCGTCGCTCTCCTCGCCCAGCGGTCGGGCAATGCCAAAGTCGATCAGCTTGACCGTCCCCATTCGCGAGAGGAGCAGATTGTGCGGGCTGACATCGCGGTGGATGAGCCGCAGTGGCGCGCCCGACTCGTCGCGGGCGTTCCAGGCGTGATCGAGCGCCTCGGCCGCGCTCCAGGCGATGTGGGCGGCCATCCAGAGCGCGTTCGTTCGACTCTCGGGACACAGGCCTCGTCCGCCACGGGCGGCAGCGGTGAGTCGACGCAGTGAGCAGCCGGACACAAACTCCATCGCCAGCGCGAGCTCGCCCGACTCGTCGATGAGGTCAAAGGCCTGCGCCAGGTTGGGATGGTTCAGGCGCGCGGCAATCCAGGCCTCCCGCTCGAACATGCGCCGAAACTCCGACCGCCCGGCAAACTCGGGACGCATCCGCTTGAGCGCGACCTCCTTGCAGAAACCAGCGCTGCCGCGACGGCGCGCCCGATAGACCTCGGCCATGCCTCCGACAGCGATGCGCGAGATGATCTCGTAACCGCCCCAGCTCTTCCCCGAACAAAAGTCCATGGCGCCCCCCGATGTCGTGCCGCCGCCAGAACGCGGCGAACACACGCGGCCGTAGCGCAAAAGGCGGCGCGGGAAGCGAGCGCATATGGGGGATCCCCCAACAGCGGGCATGCGACAGCGACCATGGCGACACGTCGCGGCCAGGCAGACTCAGGGCGCGGTCATGTCGACGTTGACCTTGGTCAGCTCGTTGGGCGCGATGTCGACCGTCACCGTCTTGCGCTTGCCGAGATCGGCGTTGATCAACGTCAGCTGGTAGGTGCCCTCGTAGAGCCGCTGCTTGGGCATGGGCGTCGTGCCGATCTTCTTGTTGCGCAGCCAAACATCGGCCCAGGGCTTGGCCAGGATGAGCAGCTCCCCCTTTGCCACCTCGATGTCGAAGGAGAGAATCTGGCCCGCGCGCAGGTTGAAGGTGCGCGAGGTCTCGAAACCTTCGGCGGGGTTGCTCAGGACGATCTTGTGCTTGCCCACCGGCAGCTCGATCTCGCACGGCGTCGACTCGCAGAGCTCCTCGCGGCCCTCCCAGACGCGGGCGGAGGGAACACTGGCCACCGTGACGGTGCCCACTTCGGCGGCGAAATCCTCGTCATCGTCGTCCACGCGCGCCGGACGCGCGACAGGCGTTTTACGTGCAGAAGGCTTCGGCTGCGGACGCGACACGGCGCCACTGGCCCGTTTGGTCAGGGAAAACTTGAACTTCTGCAACGTGCCGTCGGAGAGGAGGACTTCCTCGGTGCGGTCCAGATAGCCGGGCGCTGAGACGCGAATCGTCGCCTCCTTGACGCGCGGCAGCGACTGGGTCAGCGGCGTCACCCCCGGCAGCATGCGCCCGTTGAAGTAGACCGTGGCGCCAGCCGGCTCGGTGAGGATGGTCAGCTGGATGTTGTCGGCTGCGGACGCTGCTTTCAGCGGACTGCGCTCGCCGCTCGCGGCAAGGGGTTTGGGCGCCTGGCTAGCGTCCTGCTGAGCTGGCGAGAGCGCGGCGCTTCCCTCGGTGGAAGGCGGCAGCGTTGGCGGCGGCGGAAGCGCGCTCAGATCCGGCGTGGGCACCAGTTCGCTCAGTTCGACGCCAGACCCCGTGACGACCTTGGCCACACCGGCGATCAGTCCCAGCGCCAAAAGGAAGCCCAAAAGCGCGCCCACCCAGGCGAAGCGACGCGCGGGCGAGGGAGAATCGGCTGTCGGTGCAGGCGCGAGGCGCTCTTCGGAATGGCGGCGGGGCGCGTCTGCCATCTCCGCGGACTTCTGGCGATGCCGCCTGGCGCGTGAGGGCGTCTCGGTGGTCGGACGCGAAACCTCCGAATGGTGCCGGGGCACGTCTATCGGCTGCGAGGGAGTCAGGGCAGGTCGCGGGCGCTTGTGAACACCGCTCTTGGAGAGGGGGGACTTCGGCGGCGCGGCCAGGACCGATGATCGACGGCGCTGAATGCGCTTGGAGACGATGGAGTCCGAGCCATTGGAGAGCTCGCGCTCAAAGGGCAATTCCTCGCGCGACTCCTGCGACAGGCGGTCGGCATAGAGCGACTTGAGGAAGGTCGAGAGGAGCGCGTTCGAGGAAGGCTGACGCGTGGTGACGAGCCACTCCTCCAGGGCGAGCTGCATCTCTGTGAGGTCTGCGAAGCGATCGTCCGGGTTTCTGGAGAGCGCCTTCATCACGATGGCGTCGAGCTCGGGCGGGACGTTCGAATTGATCGACGAGGGCGGCGCCACCTGGCAGTCGGCGACAGCGGTCAGCGTCTGGATCTCGTTGCCGCGCTTGAAGAGCCGCTGAAAGGTCAACAGCTCGTGCAGGACGATGCCGAGCGCGAACTGATCGGTGCGCTGGTCGATCTCGAGTCCGCTCGCCTGCTCGGGGCTCATGTAGGAATACTTGCCCTTGAGCACCCCCGAGCGCGTCTGCGTCGCCTGATCGGCGGCCTTGGCAATGCCAAAGTCAGCCACCTTGACCGCCCCCTCGAAGGAGACGAGCAGATTCTGCGGCGAGATGTCGCGGTGGATGATGTTGAGCGGGCGTCCCGAGGCGTCACAGCGCTTGTGGGCGTAGGCAAGCCCCGCCGCCGCGTCCATGGCGATGCGACAGGCCAGGGGGATCGGCAGGTTCATCCCCGCCTTCTCGCAGGTGCGCCAGATGCGCCGCGCGTCATCGCCGTGCACGTATTCCATGGCGATGAAGTAGGAGCCGCCCTCCTCTCCGAGGTCGTAAATCTGGACGATGTTCGGATGGTTGAGACGGACGGCCACGCGCGCCTCATGGAGGAACATCTCGACGAACTCTTCATTCTCGGCGAGGTGCGGGAGGATGCGCTTGAGGACGAGCAGCTTCTCGAAGCCCTCGATACCCGCCTGGCGGGCCAAGAAGATCTCGGCCATGCCGCCCGTCGCGATCTTCTTGATGAGTTCGTATCGTCCAAACGCTTCCATTGAGTCCCTTCGCGCGCCAGCTCTTCGGGCACGAAAAAAGCGCGCCTTCTAGCCCCCATTCCTGCGGGGTCCAAGAAAGCAGCGCGGATGGCCCAGACGCTTTTGCGGCGGACTCCCCTAGCGCCTGCCTCGAAAAACGCCAGAGGAAAACGCGCCGCGGCGCAGAGGGTGGCAGGGCCCGCTGGCGGGGTTGAATTCGCCTCGCAAAGGCACGATAGGGCGCCGCTTTTTCAGCCAAGCAGAAAGGTGTCCGACCCCTCCATGAGCGGCCTCCTCCAGATCGAAGATCCCCTCGCCTCTCCGCGCGCCGTCGGCATTGACCTCGGCACCACCCACAGCCTGATCGCCGCGCGCCGCGATGGCGAGATCGAATGCCTGCCAGTCGACGCGGAAGGCGGCCGACTCCTCCACTCGACCATCCATCTCGACGAGCTCTCGGGGGCGCTCCTGGTCGGAAAGGCCTCGGGGCAGGACGCGCGGAAGCCCGCCATCCGATCGGCCAAGCGCTTCATGGGACGCAGCCTCAGCGACATCGCCCCTGAGGAACGAGTCGCCGCAGGTCTGACACCACAGAGTGAACTGCCGCGCTTTATTCTGGGCGAACGCCGTCTGAGCGCGGTCGAGGCCAGCGCCGAAATCCTCAAATCCCTGCGACGCAGCGCCCAAAACGCCCTGAGCGCGCCAGTCCAGGACGCGGTCATCACGGTCCCTGCCTACTTCGATGACGCCCAGCGACAGGCCACCAAGGACGCCGGACGTCTGGCCGGACTCAATGTCCTGCGCATCCTCAATGAGCCGACTGCGGCCGCCATCGCCTACGGGCTCGACAAAAAAGTGAACGGCCATTTCGCCGTCTTTGATCTTGGCGGCGGCACCTTCGACCTGTCGATTCTCTCGCTCGACGATGGGCTGTTTCAGGTCCTGGCCACCAAAGGCGACACACTGCTCGGCGGCGACGATTTTGATCGGGCGCTGCTCACGCTGGCCATTGAACAGGTCTCGACAGGCCCCGCGCCCTCACTGTCGTCTCTCGGAGAGAGTCTCGCGCCCTGGCTCGCCGAGGCGCGCCGCGTCAAAGAAGCGCTCAGCCAAGAGGAAGAGGCCGTCTTTCACTTCGACACCTCCGCGGAAACCAGCGCCGCGCACACGTCGCTCGACGGCAAGTCAACGACCATCACCCGCGCCGCGCTTGAATCTCTGGCGCCTGTCCGCGCGCTCGTCGATCGGACGCTGCGCCTGACCAAATCGGCCCTGTTCGACGCCCATCTCGCCCCTCAGGACCTCGACGGCGTGGTGCTCGTCGGCGGCATGACGCGCATGCCCCTCGTGCGTGCCGAGGTCGAGCGCTTCTTCGGACGCCCGCCTCTCGTCGACCTCGATCCAGACCAGGTTGTCGCCCTCGGCGCGGCCATCGAGGCCGAACAGCTTTCCGGCGAGGCGCGCGGCGAAGAGCTCCTCCTGCTCGACGTCAACCCGCTCTCGCTGGGACTGGAGACGATGGGCGGTGTGGTGGAGAAGATCATCCCCCGCAACTCGACCATCCCGACCTCTGCCGCCCAAATCTTCACCACCTTTCAGGATGGTCAGACCGGACTCGACATCCACGTTCTCCAGGGCGAGCGCGAACTCGTCGAAGACTGCCGCTCGCTGGCACGCTTCACCCTGCGCGGCATCCCGCCTCTGGCCGCTGGCCTTGCCCGCATTCAGGTGAGCTTCTCTCTCGACGCGGATGGACTTCTCAGCGTGTCGGCACGCGAGCTTTCGACAGGCGTGGAGCAGTCCATCGAGGTGCGCCCCTCGCACGGTCTGAGCGACGAGGACATCGAACAGATGCTGCTCTCTGCCATCGACAACGCGGAAGAGGATGTGGCGCGGCGGCTCATCCGCGACGCGCGCATCGAAGCTCAGCGCATCGCCCATGAGGCCCAAAAACGCCTCGACGATCACGACTTCCTCCTCGTCGAAGGCGAGCGCGAGCGCATCGAAGCGGCGCTCAGGCGCGTGGAGGAAGCCAACAAGGGGGAAGACTTCCGCAAAATCGTCGCCGGCAAAAACGCCCTTGTCGCCGCCTCGAACAGGCTGGCCGAGCGCGTGATGACCTACGAGGTCGAGCGGGCCATCAAGGGACGCGTTGCAGAGGAGCTCATCGCCGACAGCGCCGAAGAGAGCGTTGGCATGCGCCACCTGCGCGAACAGGCAGCTCAGAGCGATGAGCAGCGTGATGGCCAAGGCGGCGGGCAAGACGAGCGGACACTGTCGTAGTCGGGCGTTTCGGAAGGTGGACAGAGGCGTCTGATCCTCTCGTTCGCTTGAGTGCGCGGCTGCGCGCCGTCTCCAACCGAAGGCCGTGTGTGTGTGTCGACCGGCTGTTGTTCTGAGCCCCGCCCAAAACAGGCGATAGACGGGCGAGAACTTCCGACGCGCAACGACTGAACGCGCGTCCTCGGGCGACGCCGCTGAAACCGCCGGTCAGGCATCTCGCCTTGCCCCTGAATCGTTGGCGACGACTGATGCCCCCGCTCAGTTCCGTTCCTTGCGAAAGCGGGACAGGCTCGCGGGCAGTGTCTCCAACTCAGGCAGCTGACGATCGGGGTGAAGACTTCGCGCCCGTTCCAAGAGCAGCGCCTCGCTCTCGACGCGTTCGCCATCCGGCTCAGGCGCCTCCACTGGGCAGACGCTCAGACAGGCAGCCTCGTCGCAAAAGCCAACGCACTCGCTGCAGCGCGCTGGTTCGATTTCGCAGATCTCCTGCCCCTGAAAAATGGCGGCATTGGGACACTCCGACTCGCAGGCGCCGCAGGCGATACAGCGATCGCCGATCTTGTAGGCCATGATTTTCTCCTCGGAGCGCGACCTCGCCCCATGCGCGCCCAAATCGCTCCAGGCGTCAGCGGGCCACCACCGGTCAAACGTGCGCGCCAGCCAGCGGCTCAACCGCCAACTCGCGCCTTAGAGACAAAAGAGCCCCGGATCAGGCGATCCGAGGCTCTTCGTTTCGGAAGGTTCCACCTGTCACAGCACGCTCTTAGAAGCGCGCCTGCATCATCAGGTTGAAGCCGAGGGCCCAGGCGTCCTCGAACACGGCTTCGGCAACGCCGTCGCTCGAGTCACGGAAGGTCGTCCGGTTGCGGTCGTAGTTGAGGTAGAGCTCACCCGCCGCTGAGAAGAACTCCGAGATGTCCCAGCGCAGGTTGATCTTGCCGGAAGCGACCAGCTTGGCCTCCTCGCCGCTGGGCAACACGGTCATCGAGCTGGCGTCCTTGACGACCACGGTGCGCTTGCCCTGGAGGGCCGCCGAGGGATTGTTGCCGCCCAACGTGCCGCTCGTGGAATAGGAGGCGGGCATCTGAACACCGGCGCTGATACCCGGCGTCAGGCGAACGCTCGGGAAGTAGTAGTCAACGTTCACGGCGATGAACTTCTCGTCCACGATGTCGGTGCCCTCGGGGAAGTCCACGAACGGCGGATAGCCAGGCACATTGAACTCGATGAACGACAGGCTGCGCAGCAAGCCGACGACGCCGAAACGCCAGTAGTTGTATTTGGCGCGCAATTGCAGGGCGCCCGCGTAGGCTTTCTGAACGCTCGTCTGCGCGTAGACGTCGGGATCGGCCAACTCCTGCGCGAGGAAGCTGCCTTCAATGGAGCCCGAGAAGCTGAAACCACCCGGATAGCGCTCTGCCTTAAAGAAGCGCGACGGCAAATCGGGGTCGTTCTTGTAGAGGTTGAAGTCGACCGAGGTGCCGACCGGCTCGCCATAGTGGAAGACGAACTGGCTGGAGACACCGTAGGCATCAACCGGACGACCGAGGACGCTCGTCTGGGGGTTCACGCCCTTCTGGAAGTAGCCGCCGGACACGTCCCAGCGCAGCCAGGGGGTGATGTCCACGCCAGCGCCGGCCAGAACGCCGTAATTCGTCTCCTGCTCGTGAATCTTGTCATTGAGGATGAGGGTCGTCTTGAGGCCGACGAACACATAGAAAAGCTGCTCGTCGTTGATGTTCTTGGTCAGCTGGAGCTTGGCGCCAGGAACCGACTCGCCGCTGTTGGGGAAAGTCGAGCTGCCGCCCCAAGAGATCTTGTAGGCGTAACCAAGGCGGAAGCGGTCAGAGGAGAGCGGGAACCCCGTGAACGAGATGCCTTCACCCTTGGAGGCGTCCCACGACGGCGGCGTGTAGTTGAGGCGCAGATAGCTGGATGCGTCGCCGATCTTCACCGCGTCGAGCGTCGAGGTCGATTTCTCGCGGGCCACGAGCAGGTTGAGGGCGAGAGCGGCCTCGGTGGTCAGTCCTTTAAAGAAGGCTGGCGCCTGCTTGTAGAGGACGAGGTTGGTCAGGCTCTCGAACCCCGAATACTTGGTGTTGAAGTTGTCGTAGAACAGACTGTTCGACGAGTTGGCCGCGCCGAAGCGGGCCGAAGGGCTGTTGGGGGTGGTCTCGCCCGCGTCCGCGAAGACGTTGTCGTCCGAGAAAAGCAACGTGACGCGCGTGTCGACGAAATCGCCGGCAAAAGCGCTCGTGGGCAAGAGGACCGCGAGCAGCGTGGCGAGAATTGAAGTTCTGCGTGTGGTTGACATCCGTCCTCCTGAAGCTCGGCTGGTTTGAGGTGACTGTTTCAAGGGAGTTCCTTCCGTTGGGCGCACCCCATGTCAGAGGAGGGGTGACCCGAAAAGCGAGAGAAGAGCAAAAGGGTCAAGGGAAGGGCCCGACGAAGCACGAGGCGCGACCGGGCCCTCGGGACTCATTCAGCGCACGGGGCGATGATGTCAGGACAGGTTCCTGGCGCGGAGCTCGCGCACACATCTCCCGAATCACGCGCCATGATGATCCAGCGCGGACGCGCGGCCTGTGTCTGGCTCAGGATGCCGGTGACGTTCAGGCGGCATTGCGAGTAGTCGACGCCGGAGAAATTCATGTCGAAGACGCGGGGATCGAGCTGCGGGATGGCCGTTCCCGTCTGAATGTTGATGCGCGTGTGGAGCATGTCCTCCAACTCGATGATCCACTGACCATAGGACTCGTAGGAGTTGATCTCCGTGCAGATGCGGTCCTTGCGCGTGGGATCCGCCGGATCGTGACCGACGGCGCAGTCGCGATAGCACTCGCAGTCAACGTCGTCCTCCGCGTATTCCTCAGCCGAGCAACGCCACTGGTAGACGCTCGTGTTCACACCGTTCTCGTCGTAGCTCGAATAGTTGAAGAAGCCGACGACGCCGTTGCCGTTCGAGTCGCAGTCCACGAACTCATTCGAGGGCTTGACGTTGGTGAACTTGATGAGCGCGCTCTCCAGCGATTCCGAGTCAAAGTTGCGCCAGTTGTGGGCACAGTGGACGAATTCGAGCTCCAAGTTGTCTTTGAAGCCATTGCTCGTGCAGGGCATCGCCTCCTTGGCCTCTCCCTTGCAGGCGTATTGCGTTGAGCGATCGCGATAAGCCATGCAGAGGCGATAGCCATTGGAGCGCTCGTCCACGTAGCAAGGGTCATCCTCAGGCGTTCCTGACTTGCAGTACTTGCCCACCATGCGCTCCGAGTCGAAGACCATCTCAATCGGCTCGGGGATGAGCGTCTTATCGGTCGTGTAACGCTCGTTCTTGGTCCAGCTCGGGAAGGTGACTTGGGTATTTCCGGAGAACTCCTGCACCGTGCCTGTGATTGTCTTGAGGCAGTCGCCGAGAGCCAGATCATCCGGATAGGAGAAATTGTAGACAAAGAGATGGCCGAAGTGACTGAGGGCGCGCGTGTAGGGCTCCATCTGCAAGCGATGCGAGGTGTCCCCCTCCAAGTCAGCGTAATGGGCGCTCAGGTCGGTCACATAGAAGCCCGCGTTGGTGATGGCTGTGACCACCAAGCACTCGTAAGGCGGCATCGCGTTGATCGTCAGAAAGTTCGCGATGAATGACGAGGTGCGATTGTTGATCGTGCAGCTTCCAATGCCATCGGCGCAGTTCGAGGCGGTCGTATAAGAGTCGTATTCCTCCATGCGCTGCATATCGATGACGTTGGGCGAGCCAAAATAAATCGTCTGGCTCGCACCGGCAGCATGCGTGCGGTAAGGCGCGGCGGCCTCCCAGTCTTTGGGCTGGGCTGGCGCTTGATAGGTGTAGTTCGCGTTGCCTGTCTCGTCGCCGCTGGAAGCATCTGAAGAAGAGGTCGGGGCAGCATAGGTCATTTCCGGCGCCGAATCCTGCGCCCAGACGACGACCGAACCGAAGACGTTGGCCACCTCAATCGTAATCTCTCCCGCGCTCATGCCGCCCACCATTGGCGCCAGAAAGAGCTGCGAAAGATCAGCCGCTTCCGGAACTGTGGTGTTCGTGCTGACAGACTGAATCTGGCCGGGCGTCACCCGGAATGACACGGGGCGATTGAAGCTGGCGTCGTGCTGACCGTCTTTGTCGATGGCCATCACCGAGACCTTCAGCTTGACGGACCCCAACGGAATGGGGAGCGGATCGTCGATCGAAAAGCCTGCGCCAGAACCGCTGGAGGAGGTTTCCGACGTCTGAATTTGCGTGATGTCGACCTTAAAGGTCTCGACCCGCTGCTCGAGCTCAAATTTTTCATGCTCGCAACCGGCCAGACTGAAGAGAAGCGCGCCCATCAGCGCGCACAGTTTTTGGGTATTCACTTGGCCACCCTCCGTTCGATGCGGTCGTCTTCTTCGCCAATGGCGATGGGCACCTGGGTGGGCGCCTGACAGAAAGTCTTGAGATCCGACGTGACGTGGCCACAGGCGGCCTCGTCGCCGTTGAGCACCTGGGTACAAGAGCACTTGCCGGCGTTGAGATAGGAAAGCATTCCGTCCACAGGCTGAGTGCTCGCGCTCAGGCTCTCCTCATAGCGCTGGATACCTTCGTCAAAGCCGTCCGCCTGAATGGCGCGGTAGGCGTTCTCGAAGGCGGCCGCCGATTCACACCAGTTGTGGACCACCGGATCGATGCTGCGCTTGGCGTCAACGATGATGCCGTCGGCATCGAAGGTGTATTCGATGGAGCGGGCGCAGGGCGCGTCGTTCTCGGAGAGACGCTCCTCGACAGGCGTCGCGGGATTCTTGGCGGCAAGCGCCTTGAAGGTGTTGCCCCGCGTGGTCGTCGATTCCACCTCTTCCAAATCGAGGATCTCGCGGCAGGTGCACTGATTGCGCAGCCAGTCGACCAGACCGTCGCGCATACTGATGCCTGTCTCGATGCGTGAGGTGTTGCGCTTAAGGACCTTAAAGCCCGAGCCGCCCTTAGCGATGTAGTCGTTGACCGCGACCTTGTAGGTTGCCGCCTGCTGCAGCTTCTCGTTGTTCACTGTGACGCCGAACGAGGTGTTGGCCCAGCAGACCTTTTCCTCCGTGCAGCGCCAGCCCTCTTCATGCTGCAGGATATATCCCTCGAACTGCGCCGGACAGTCGTCGGCAGTGTTGCAGGACTTGAGCAGGTCGTTGAGTTGCGCCTGATAGCAGTCCATCGTGAAACGGATGCCGGAGACTTGTGCCTGCGCCTGGCAGCCACGTTCGGCGCTGCGCTCGGCGACATAGTTGGTCAGCTCCTGAACCTCAGCACCAGAGAGGTACATGATGTTGATCGTGTTCTCGAAGGGGAACACGTTGAACATCGACTCCAGAGTGATGGGACCAGCGTAGATGTGGTCGCGCATACCCAACGTATTGGTGAGGGCGAACTCGGTCTCGACACGGCGACGCTGGCGCATCGACTCAGTGGTGATGTTGCCAAGCGGCGCGTCTCCGCCCTGAGCGCTGTTGCGGCGCATGATGTCTCGCGGGGCATAGGCGAAGATGCGGGGCAGCGCATAGGTGCCGTCGAGCTGGACAATGTAGTCGTGCAAAAGGTCGGTGGTCTCCAGGTCTTCCTGGGCTGTGCAACGATCGACGCGCGACCAGCAGCGTTCGGGCAAGAATCGGTCACAGGAGTAGTCGCGGTAGTCGGCGAGGTAATTGCCGATGCAGGTCTGCATTTGCTCTTCGTCCGCGCCGTCGGAACGCAGATTGTTGAAGAGCTCGACAGCGCAGCTCGCCATCCCCTCAGAAGCATCGTCACTGACCGTCTCGAAAAGGAAGGTGGGGGTGCCGTTGGGGTTCAAATGCTGACTACCCAGTGGCGCGCTGCACTTCTGGTTCGAGAGGTCGCCATTCGTGAAGATGCGCGTCTGGCAATCGGCCTGTGCCGTCGCCATCGCCGCCAAAGCATCCGACTCGTTGGGGTAACTGTCGAGGTAATCCGCCTCATACCGAGCGCGATAGGCATCCGCGTAGGCATTATTCTGGTTGAGGGCGTCGGCCTTCTCCTTGTTGAAGGTGATGTTCGGTCGCATGTTGATGAGCTTGTAGAGCTCGTCACCCTCAATGAAGTGATCCTTGCGCCAGGTGCGTGCCTCGTCGTCACACCAGACGCCGTCGAGCGGGAAGACCTTGTAGTCATGCGCCACGACCTCGGCGCCCCACTGCAAGCGCTCGTTCCAAGCCGCATCGGTCATGCTCTCGGGCTTACTCTCGGGCGGGAACTCCAGCTCAAGGTCGAGTCGACCGAGGTATTTGGCGAAGGCGCCGGAGTGGCTGATGAGCACCGTGCGGCCGGCGGGGTCCTTGATCTCCTGGGGCGGGTTGAGAACGACGTGAAGGTGGCCGCCCTCGATGATGTCGATGCCCTTGACGCCCGGAATAAAGACGCGAATCGAGCCGTCGGCGAAGGTGTTGCGCGACCCGTCTGGCTTCACCGCAGGCAGGGGCTCAATCTGAGTCCAGGGATCCTTCTCCCTCTCAAGGAAGGGCTTGGCGCTCTCGTAGGGGTAGTAATCGTCGTAACCGGTCAAAAGCTCCTGATCCTCGGTCAGGCCAAGGTGGGAGAGGATGACGATCATGTCGACTGTCGGCGCGAGGAGCTCCACATAGCCGCGCGCCGTCTCGTTCTGTTCAAGCGGGGTGGCCTGGGTGGAGTTGCCGCCGTCGGTCAGGCCATACATCGAGCTGATCGAGGCCATACCGATGATGGCGACCCGAACGCCGCGCACGTTGGTGATCGTGTAGGGCGTCGAGAGTTTGTCGAGGTGGTGCGAATTGGGGTCGTCCACATTCTCCCAGTGGAAGTTGGCCGCCAGGAGCGGATAGCTGCCGAAGCGCGCCACCTTATCGGCGAAGTTGTGGGCGCCCATGTCGAACTCGTGGTTGCCCATCACGCTCGCGTCGTAGCCCATCATCGAGACCCAGCGGACCTCGGGCTCGCCCGTGTTGGCGTTGAAGATCGGCGCACCCTGGAAATAGTCGCCGGAATCGAGAAGCAGGGTGCGATCCGAGAGCTCTCGTTCCCTCTTGATCAGGGCGGCCATACGCGCGGCGCCGCCGAAAGGCGCGGCTTCGGGGACGAGCCCCAAGTCGCGGTCCGTCTTCAGTGGCTCCAAATCGTAAGGCAGAATTCGCGAGTGAATGTCTGTCGTATGGAGCACCGTCAGGCGGACAGTTTTGCCGGCAAGGTTCGGATTTTCACCGTCTTGCGGCACCAGGCAGGCGGCGCAAAGCACCGCCAACAGGGGCGTCAGGTGGGCGTAGGTGCCAACTCTCACGGAAGGTGACCTCGTTCTTTCTTCTGGTCTTGAAAGTGAGCCCAGCGGGCAGGCGGGCTGTCCATCGAGCCCAAAACAAAACGACGCCGGGGTTTGAACTCCAAATCAGCGGAAGTCGCCCCGGCGAGGCGGCGGACCGTAGGAGAGCGGCCGAAGGGGTGTCAAGCATGAAAAAAGACGCCCGCAAAACGATCATAACCATTTGAAATCATTGAGTTTTTTCAAAAAAAACAGCCGCTCACCTACATATCATACCATCCCCCCAAATAGGCGCAAATTCGAGCGACAGAACTCTCGTTCAGCGTGCCTACCACTTCTCCATCATCGCCTGTCCGGCCCGATTCCGGCTCCGCATCGCGGCAGAACGGTAACAATTGACGCAGCGCGCCTGATTGTTGTGCCCCCGGCCGAGCCCTTTGTCCTTCACTTCGAGCTCATTTTTCCGAAAATAACCTGATATTATATTCAGTTATTTTTTATTTGCCGACCGCCCAGTCTTCTCTCATGAAAACACCCGAAAACGACTAAACCTATTTTCAGTTGACAGCGAATTAAATCTCCTTGGAACGACTTCGAATCCCCCCGCTAGCTCACTTCCGCCGGCGCGCGCTCTGCGAGAGCTCAAGGATGATGTCGCCATCGCGAAACACGCGCACTGTCCCGCTTGTCTGACTGACCGCGATCGAGATGGCCTTGGTGTCGATGGTGATGGCGGAGGCTGCCGCGTGGCGCGCCCCCAACCCCATCGGCAGACTGCTCACCTTTCCATGATTCGCCTCTCCCTCCCCCTGACGCACGCCGCTCGCCTGCAGGTAACGTCCAGCGGAGAGAATGACACCGTCCTCGCGCACGACAAACGCGCCGTCGAGAATGGCGAAAGTCTTGATGGCATCGCGGATGTTGGGATCGAGCACATTGCGCTCCGCCTCACTCATGCCTTGGAATGGATTGAGGATTAGCTGTCGGCTCTTCTCCATCACCGTCCGCGAATCGCCCACCGTGATCAGCGTTCCCACCGAGTGGCCCTCGTAGCCCTGTTCGCCGATGGTCAGCGCGGTCTGGATCAGCGCCTCGACGACCTGCGACTTGAACTCCGAGCCCAGGTTCATCGCGTCAATCGAGAGAGAGGCGCCTCCGGATTGCTTGCCGAACGCGACCTTGAAAAGCGCGTCGAGTGAGCGCGCCTCCCCTGTCCCCGTAAGACAGAGGACAAGATCGCCTTCCTGAATCATGTTTTCGGACGCCGCGGCCACGAGCGCCACCTTCACCTTCTCGACGCGGTGGTAATTGTAGGCGGGCAGTTTGACCGCGGGGACTTGCTGCATGCGCAGGGCGGCCAGCAGATTGTCCGAGGCCGTGGCAAAAATGAGCTTTTTGCGCGGTCTGCAGGCGCGCAGTGCCTCCGGCGAGAGGAGCTGTGTGTCGCTGACAATAAGCAGGCGATCGACATCCTCGCGCTCGGCGAGTGCGAAGACTGAGTTGAGCAAATCCAGGTCAAAGCTGTCGGGAAGGCTCATGACGCGTCCAGGGGAGAAGGGTTGGGTAATCCGTTTATAATGATGATGTGTGGGAGGGCCTATGGCGTCTGCCCGCGCGGTGACTCGGCGCGCTTTGGCGTCATCGTCCGCATGCTCGGCGCACACACTCTCCTTTGGACGCGACGGGACAAAAGGCGGCGCACGCTATTGCCACCCCACTATTTATAAACAAGCGCCATCTGCGCATTCGGACATACTTTTCCTACATTAAGACAATGACTTACCACATCAACACACACGCCCTGGCGCCCGCTTGACAAAGCAAAAAACGCCCGAATAGAAGGCCCGCTTTTTTTGTCGGTCGACCGTTCGAGACCCTTTCGCGCGCTGTCAAACAATTCAGGGAGGAAGCCGTGGAACAAAAAGATCTGCAGCGGTTCAAAGAAATGCTGGAGGAGAGCAAAAAGAATCTCATCCAATCCGCGAGAAAGACGCGCACAGAGGAAAGCAGCTTCGACACCAACGATCTCCCCGACGAGATCGACCTAGCTTCTTCTGAATACACCCAGTCGATGGTTTTCCGGCTGCGCGACCGAGAAAAGTTTCTCCTTAAAAAGATTGAAAAAGCCCTGGCGCGCATCGACGACGGCTCATTTGGCATTTGTGAGCGATGCGAAGAGGACATCAGTATCAAGCGCCTAGAGGCCCGTCCGGTGACCACGCTCTGCATCCGCTGCAAAGAGGAGCAGGAAAAAAAGGAAAAGTCCTACAGCTGAGGCCATATCCCACAGCCTCATCTCTCCATGAGGGGAGCGCTCGCGGTCACATGGCGAGAGAGTCTCCCCTCGATTCTTTTTTAGAGATTCACGCTTCGAGGATTTGTCGAATTTCGAGCCGACTCAGACGCGTCGTTTCGGCTCGTTAAGGCGACAGCGCAGGCCGCCTGAGGGACGCCGCCAATGGGTGGGCACTCGTCCGTTCCTGCCCCACGGTCCCAGCGAATCCTCTCTTTCGCCACTTCTCCCCGAAGCACCTCCCTCCTGACGCGACGTGTGATTCCGTGATCTCCGCGAATGACGAGAAGGCGCCCATCCTTGGGATCGATCTTGGGACAACCAACATTTGTGTCGCCCATATGCGTGGCCGCACGCCCAAGCTCATCCCCCTCGATCATGGCAAGACAACGCTGCCGTCCGTGATCGGCCTGTCGCCGCAGGGCAAATGGCTGCTCGGCGCGGCGGCCAAGGATCAGATTGTCCTCAACCCCCGCAACACGATTTATGGCGCCAAGCGGCTCATCGGGCGCCAGTCCAACTCACTCGCCGTCGAGGAGCTGCGTCGCTACTACCCCTACGAGATTGTCGAGGGCGAACAGGGCGAGGCAGCCGTCCTTCTGGAAGGAGAGGTTCACTCGCTGACCGACCTGTCGGCGCGCATTCTCGCGCACGTCAAGACGTTGGCCGAGGACGCTCTGAACACGAGCGTGACGGACGCCATCATCAGCGTGCCCGCCTACTACAATGACAACCAGCGCCACGCAGTGAAGGAGGCTGGGCGGCGCGCGGGATTCAATGTTCGGCGCATCGTCAACGAGCCGACCGCTGCGGCGCTCGCCTTTGGATTCAACCGCGACTTCGACAAGAAGATCCTCGTCTACGACCTGGGCGGCGGCACCTTCGACGTGAGCGTGATGCAGCTGTCGAACAACGTCTTTGAAGTCATCGCCACGGGAGGCGACTCATTCCTGGGCGGCGTCGACCTCGACAACCGCATCATCGACTTCATCCTCGAAGAGCTCCGGCGGCTTCATCAGATCGATCTCAGCGGCGATCCGGCGCTCATGCAGCGCGTCAAGGCGGCGGCCGAGACGGCGAAGTGCGACCTCTCCTTCATTCCCACCGTGGTCATCGACCTGCCCTATCTCACCACTCAGGGTGGCAGGCAGCTGGATGTCCGGTTGCAGCTCACGCGCGAGGAGCTCAACGCGCGGACAGGTGATCTCATCGAGCGGACGTTCGACATCTGCCGGCGTGTTCTCGAAGAGAAAAACCTCACGGTCGCGGACATCGACGACGTGTTGCTCGTCGGTGGCCAGAGCCGAATGCCGCTCATCCACCAGAAGATCGAAGCCATCTTTGGCAAGCCGCCGCGCAAGGGCGTCCATCCAGACGAATGTGTCTCGGTCGGCGCGACCCTCCTGGGCGAAGCGCTGGGCAGCAACGGTGCCGTCACGCTCATCGACGTGCTCTCGATGCCCATCGGCATCGCCCTCTCCAACGGCAGCTTTCGCAAGATCCTCGACAAAAACAGCACTGTGCCATCGAGCATGAGCTTCCGGCTGCCCGCGCCCAAGTCGACCGACACGCGCTTCCTCTCGCTCGACATCTTCCAGGGCGACCAGCCGATGGTGGTGAACAACGAATACCTCGGCACGCTGCGCGTCCCCGCTGTCCACGCCGGGCGCAAGATTGAGTTCAGGCTCGACACCGAGGCGCTGCTCAAGGTCGTCCTCGACCTGCCCGAGGGCCCCATGCAGATCGAGCTGACGACCTGCGACACGCCGCTCATCCTGCGCCAGGCCCTCGTCGCGGAAAAGGAACGACGCCACGCGGAAGAGGTCCTCGCTTCCTCGCGCGCGCGTAAGACGGACGAGCGGCCGACGCTTCTCGACTCGCTCAAGCGCATCCTCGGGGGGGGGGGGATAACAAGTGACCGCTCTTAATGACGCGCCCCGCTTCCCTTCCATGGCCTGGTGCCAGGCGCTCGTCGCCGCCATTCACGCCAATCCAGAAAGCCTTGTCGCCGGCAAAGGTTGGCGCGGGACATTGGCGGTTGCCGTGCTCGCCGATGAAGCGCTCGACACGCCCTTCTTTGTCTTCTCGCGCATCGAAGACGGCCATGTGCTCGACGTGCGCGCGCTGGAAGACGAGGACGAAATCGACGAGCTCGAACCCGACTACGTGGCCAAGGGCGCCTTTCTCACCTGGAAGCGCTTCATCCGCGGTGAGTTCGACCCCATCGAGGCCCTGCTCCAGCGCAAGATCCACTTCGAGGGCGATCTGCAGCCCATCGCCGAGCGCGCCCAGTTCAAGCGCCTCTTCTGGGAGACACTGGCCAAAGTGCCGACAGCCTTTGCCGATGAGGAGAGCGCGTCATGAATCGTGAATCCGTGGCCGATGTGGCCGCTCGCCTCGCGCGCAATGCCTGCCGCCAGGTCCTCGCCGACGAAACCCACGCGCGACGGGCCGCCCAGGCCGCGGTTCAACTCCAAAAGGCGCGCCGAACCATCGTTCAAAAGCAAGAGTCGCTGCTTCACGCGCTGGGGTTCGCGACTCAGAGCGACTACCAGGCGCTCTCCCGTCAGGCCTCCCGACTCAAGCGCCGCACCCGCTACCTGAGAGACGCCTTGGAAAAGCTGGCTGCCGACCGCCTCATCCAAAAATGAAATTTTTCTAAAATAAAGATTGACTTCGGCGCGATCGATCCCTAAAAGGCGCGCCGTTTTTTCGCCCAGGTAGCTCAGTTGGTAG
>JAFVYB010000086.1 GCA_017500825.1 Myxococcaceae bacterium
CACCCCTCCCTCCAGCACCTCCGCCCCGTCAAAATACACGTTGGCCAAATTAAAATCAGCCAATCATTTGGGGGAGAAAGCGCGTTTTTGAATAAATTAAATCGAGCTAATTCAGGTTCAAATTGATATCAAAATAAAATTAAATTGCCTCGCGCTGAAGCGGTTTTTGAATTGCCGTGCGCGTCAAGCGCATTGTTTTGCGCGGCGCCATAGTGGAAACGCGTTTTTTGAATGTGCGTGCTGAAACGCAGAAAACAAAAAAGCGCACAGCGGGAAATGAACTGCCGTGCGCTTCAAGCACAAAAAACAAAGGTGTGCGCTTCAGCGCAGATATCAACAGTTGCCGGGCAAACAGGCCGCCCCTAGCTTTACCGCAAAGGGGAGTTTTGGTTTGGGGGCCCTTTGATTGGTGGGGGGCCGCGCTGGGAGGCGATGGATGCGGGGACGGTGGCTGGGGATATGGTTGGGCGTGTGGGGAATAATGGTTGGGCCTATGGTGGCGAACGCGGCGACACATGGGGCCAACGCGACAACTTCGACAAACGTATTCAATGAGACCAACGCGACAAAGGGGACAAGCGCGACAAATTCAATCAACGCGACGACAAATAAAGGAAAATTATCGGTGGCGGCCAACGCCAGGGCAACGGTGGAGGCGGCGGATCCAAACGCCTGGGCGCTGGAGGAAGACGCGTCGATTGAAGACAAAATGGATGACGACGCGCGGTTTGCCGCTGAACATTTGTTGCTCAGTTCGCGATTTTCCGCGCCTTTTGTGGGCGAGCGCATTTATCCGCGCATCGCGTTGGGAACGTCGCTTTTGTTTTCGCAGGATGGCGATGGTGGCGCTCTGGATCAATTCGAGGGGCAGTTGGATTTGTCGCTCTATTGGGTCGATCTGCATATTCCGTTTGACCATGTTTTGACTGGCGAAAAGCGGCCGACGCGCGTTCGTCTGGATATTAAAGTGCCGATTCCTGTGCCTGTTGATTCGGCGAGCCGCTTTGCGCTGATGGCGGGCGCCACGTTTTCGGAGGAATATCCGCAATTAATCGACAGCCTGCGGTTCCAGGTTGCGTGGGGATATGGTGGCGAATATGTCTCGTTTCAGGTGCGCGGGGGCTATGGATATCGCCAGCCATTTAACGAGAGCGCGATGAAACAAGGCGTTCTTTATGGATCGACGCTTGGGTTCAACATTGGTCCGGTGCAGCCGATGGTCGAGTTGGATGGCGTGCGATTTGACGATCTCAGCGGACAATTCGAGGTGATTCCGGGCATTCGATTTTATCCGCTCGACACGCCGAGTTTGCGGCTTGGATTGGCGGCGCTGATGACGTTTACGCACGATCGCGGCGATTCGACGATTCATCGGCGGCGGATTGGGGCCATCTTTCAGATGAGCTATGACTTTATTTAATTAATTAAAATAAAACGCGCGTGTTTGGCGTCCCTCGCCCGTGATGACGCGGGCGGGGGATGTTGTTTTAGAGAATGGCGTGATTTTTGCTATTTTATCTTAAAATCATGCATGAAACGTCGAGACACGCACAAACCCATACCATGGAGAACATCATGAATCGCCCCTGTCGCCTTTTGGCCGCGCTGCTCGCCGCCATGTTTTTGACCGCCTGTGAGACGAGGCGCGCCGACGACTATGCGCTCGATGAGATCGAGGCTGAGATGACCCTGAGCTTCGATGAGGATAGTCGCGTGAAGGCCAGGGTGAGGCTGCGGCCAGAGGGCGAGGCGGGCGTCTACCTGATGCTCGACGAGAAGGACGCGATCGAGCTGCGCGTGGGCGGGAAGCTGGCGCCGATGGAGGAGGAGAGCCTTTTGGGGATGGTCGCTTATGAGGCGAGGATCGATCGGGTGCGCGCCGAGAGCCTGGCCGAGGTGTCGCTGAGGCGAGAGATAGACGGCTTGGAGACGGTCTCGGCGGTCTACCTGCCCGCGCCGGTCGCCTACCTCATGGCGTCGAGTGACGAGGTCAGCCGCGCCGAACCGCTGACGCTGTGGTGGGATTTGCCTGCCCGCGCGCTCGACAATCTCACCCTGCGCGTCACAGGGGCATGCATCTACGACTACCAGCGCGCGCTCTCGCCGACGGACAGAACGGTCACCATCGAGGCGAACGAACTCGTGGAAGTGGCGTGGGAAAATCCGGCGGCTGCCATGCCAGGCTGCGAGATCACCGCGACGATTGAGGGCAGCAGAGCGGGACTGCTCGACCCGGCATTCGGCGGCGGCAACATCACGGCCTACAGCGAAACTTCGATCGCGCTCGTCTCGACGCGCTGAGCGAGGCGGAGCTGGCGCGGGCGTCAGGGGACGCTGCCCTCGGAAATCTCGCCGCACATCAGGCGCACGGGAATGCCGCCGTTGCTCATGCGCAGGCGGGGCGTGAGGGCGAGGCCCAGGGCGGTTTCAAAGCCGCTGTCGGGCAAGAGCAGGGCGAGGTGGGAGCGCGTCAGGCGCGTTCGCATCAGGCGGCCCATGTCGCGGAAGAAGCGGCGCAGATGGGCGGCCTCGCCGAGGCGGTGGCCATAGGGCGGGTTGGAGATGACGAGGCCGGGAAAGGGGCGCTGGTCGAGCTCTTCGATTGGGGCCTGGCGCCAGGTGACGAGGCCTTCGGGCAGGCGCGCGCTTTGGGCGTTGAGAAGGGCGGCGCGGATGGCGTCGGCGTCGATGTCGCGGCCTTCGAGGGAGAAGTCGTCAGGCGGTGGGCGGATGGCGGCCTGGGCTTCGGCGCGCAGGGCGTTCCAGAGCGTGGCGTCGTGACTGGGGAAGCGCTCGAAGGCAAAGGCGCGGTCGAGGCCGGGCGCGATGTGACAGAGCAGGCGCGCCGCTTCGATGGGAATGGTGCCGCTGCCGCACATGGGGTCGAGGAGCCAGGTGTGGGCAGGAGACCGGGGCAGGTCGCGCGGGGCGAGGTGGGGGATGAAGGGTTGCAGGCCTCCGCTCAGGACAACGGCGGCGGCCAGGGTTTCGCGCAGGGGTGCCTGGCCAATGGCGCGGCGATAGCCCCGGCGGTGCAGGCGCTGGCCCGAGGTGTCGAGGCTGAGGGTGCACTGGTCGCTGTCGAGGCGGACAAAGACGCGGTGCGTCGCGGCGGCGGCAGAGGCGGCTTTGTCGGCGTCGGCGTCTTCCATGCGGATGGGCTGGACGCGGGGAACGGCGCGCTCGATGGCGCTGAGCACGCGCTCGGCCACGGCGGTCGAGTGATAGAGGCGCGACTTGTGGCAGGTGACGCTCAGGGCGAGGCGCGAGGCGGGGGCGATGTGGCGGGCCCAGTCGACGCGGCGGGCGTGACGTTCGAGGAGCGGGAAGCTGTCGGCGCGGAATTGTGAGAGGCGCAGGAGCACGCGCTCGGCGGTGTGGAGCCAGAGGTTGGCGCGCTGAACGCCCGTCGTGTCGGCGCGGAAGGTGACGCCACCGGGAACAGCGCGCGCGGCGGAAAGGCCCAGGCGTCGGACTTCGAGGCAGAGGAGCGGTTCGAGGCCCGGCGCGCAGGCGGCAAAGGCGGAAAAGGGGGTGGCCTGGCCAGGGGAAGAAGGTCGGCAGAGGTGGCTCGTCACGTCGCGCCTCGCGGGGGCAGAAAAGGGGCGCGCGCCATCGGCGATCGGGCGCGTGGAGAAAAGTGAAAACGCGCGCTTTGCCAGCCATTCACGCCTCGGCGTCGCCTGTCCGCCAGCGCCTAGCGAAGAACGAATACATGACCGGTGTCACGAACAGCGTGAGCAGTGTCGCCAGGCTGAGGCCGCCGATCACGGCGCGGGCCATGCCGGACCAGCTCTCGGAACCGGCGCCGATCTCAAAGGCCAGCGGGATCATGGCGAGGATGGTCGTCAGGCTGGTGAGGAGAACGGGTCTGAGGCGCTGTCGCCCGGCGATGGCCATGGCCTCGGTCGCCGAGAGGATCCGGGGCGCGTCGTTGGTGTCGCGGGCGGATTCTGTCGCGGCGTTCTCGGTGCGTTCCGCGCTGGGGGTTTGACTCTCCGCGTCGCCTTGCGGGCCGTTGACGCGGCTCTGACTCTCCGCGTCGCCTTGCGGGCCGTTGACGCGGATCCGGTTGGCCGCGTCGACGAGAATGATCCCGTTGTTCACCGCGATGCCGACGAGGAGGATGACGCCGATCAGGGCTGAGACGTCGACGGTGGTCCCGGTGAGGGCGAGGGCGAAGACGACGCCCATCAGCGCCAGCGGCAGGGTGAAGATGATGATGAAGGGCATTCGCAGCGATTCGAACTGGCCGGCCATCACCATGAAGACGAGGACGATCGAGGCCATGAGCGCGAGAAAGAGGCTCTGGAACGACTCCTGGAAGTCCTCGGCGTTGCCGCCGATCTCGAAGGTGAAGCCGTCGGGCCAGTCGATGGCGTCGAGGCGTTCGCGCACCGAGGCGATGGCGCCGGAGAGGTCGCGGCCGCGCGTCTTGCCGTCTTTGTCGCGCCAGCTGGAGCGCAGCGTGAGATCGAGCTGGCTTCGTCGCTCCTGATCCTCGCGTTCGATGGTCACGGGCCCGGCCACGAGATCGATCGTCGCCAAGTCGCCGAGCCGCATCACACCGCCGGAGGGCGTCACGATCGGCATCTGCAGGAGGTCCTGTCGGCTCTTTCGAAACTCGGGCGCGTAGCGGACCACGATGTCGAACTCGTCGCCCTGGTCGGCGTAGCGCGCCGCGATCGTCCCCTGAAAAAAGGCCGAGATGGAGGCGCCAATCGCCGCGCTCGACAGGCCCTGGGCCGCCAGCTTGTCGCGATCGAGGTGGATGTCGAGCTGGTCCTTGGGCGGCGTCAGTGAACTTCGCACCTGGGCGATTTCGGGCAGCGCCGCGAGCTCTCGCCGGAGTTGGGCGTCGAGGCGCCTGAGTTCGTCGAGGTCGTGGCCAAAGATTTTGACGCTCAGATCGCCGCCCTGTCCGCCTCCGGGGCCACCGCGCTGGAGTGTGGCCGAGAGCCCGGGCACCGCTTTGAGCGCGTCCATGGCGCGCGCTTCCAATTCGTCCTGCGAGAGGTCGCGATCGGCGATGTCGACGAGCGGGACGCGCAGGCTGCCGGCGTAGGAGCCCTCTGAAAAAACGGCCGACATGCCGCTGCCGCCACCGATGTCGAGCGCGATCAGTTTGCGGGCGCTTTCGGGGATGGCC
The DNA here is from genome assembly GCA_017500825.1 of Myxococcaceae bacterium. Classification (GTDB taxonomy): domain Bacteria; phylum Myxococcota; class Myxococcia; order Myxococcales; family UBA5297; genus UBA1203. The sequence goes on from JAFVYB010000086.1 coordinate 5,150, forward strand.
GCGCGCACCGCTCTTTCGCCCTCGCTGGCCACGGCAAAGGCCTCGTCGATGTTGTTGTTCACCGAGGTTTCGAGGTCGATCGCGATCATCGACTGGTCGTTCTGGGCCATGAAGTCGCTCTCGACGCGCGTCGCGAGAAAGAGGGCCAGGACGACGAGGACGACGAGCAGGGCGACGACGACAAAGCGGTGGGCGAGGCAGAAATCGAGCGACTGGCCGTAGCCCTGAAGCAGCCACTGGAAGGCGCCGCGGCGCGGGCGGCGGTGGGGCCTGGACGACTTGGACGCGGGGGGCGAATCGGGCGCGCCGGGGGTGTCGGAGGTGTCGAGCGGGGGGCGTTTGTCGAGGTGGCGTTTGCTCTTCCTGAGCCAGCGGCTGGCGGCGAGCGGCACAAAGCTGAGCGAGACGACGAGCGAGACGACGAGGGCGAAGCAGATGGTCACCGCCATGTCGCGAAACAGGATGCCGGCCACGCCACGCACGAACAGGATCGGCAGGAAGACCGAGAGGGTGGTGAGCGTCGAGGCGGTCACGGCCAGGCCGACTTCGGAGGCGCCGCGGACAGAGGCCTCGCGCAGTGGCACGCCGAGCGAACGCAGGCGGAAGACGTTCTCCAGGACGACGATGCTGTTGTCGATGACGAGCCCCACCGCGAGCGCCAGTCCCGCCATGGAGATGACGTTGAGCGTCATGCCCGCCAGGTCCATCACGAAGAAGGTGGCGCAGAGCGAAAAGGGGATGGCCAGGGCCACGACGAGCGAGGGGCGGACCGATCGCAGGAAGGCGAAGAGGACGAGGAAGCTCAGGGCGATGGCGATCAGCGTGGTGCTGGCGAGGTTGCCCATCGACTGCTCGATGAAGTCGGCCTGGTTGTAGATCTCGCTGAAGTTCACGCCCGGATAGCGGCGAGAGAGCTCGGGCAGGACGCTTTGAACGGCGCGCACGGCCTCGACAGTGTTGGTGCCCGACTGCTTGCGCACGACGATCCAGAGCGCCTCCTCGCCGTCGACCTCGATGATTTGGGTGCGCTCCTCGAAGCCGTCCTCGATGGTGGCGATGTCCTTGAGTTGGACCGGCAGCGGATTGCCCGCGCTGTCCTGGCGCATGCCGACGAGCGCCTCGCCGATTTGTTCGACGCTTTGGTAGCGGCCCGAGAGCTGCAGGGTGACGCTCAGGGGGCCGGGCTCGATTGTGCCGCCGGGCTCCTGCCTGTTCTCCTGATAGATGGTCGAGAGCACCTGGTTCACGTCGATGGCGAAGGCGGCGACGCGGTCAGGGTCGAGCGTGACGTTGATCTGGCGGAGCAGCCCACCCATCGCCTGCGCCGAGGCCACACCCGGCAGGCGCTCGATGGCGGGGCACAAGTCGTCGTCGGCCAGGCGCCTGAGATCGCTGAGCGCCATCGGACCGGAGACGAGGACCATCAGCACCGGCTGCAGCGACGGATCCATGGCAATCACGATCGGCGCGTCGGCGTCGGTTGGCAGGATGGGCGTGACGAGGTCGAGCGCGCGGCGGACGTCGGTCTCGGCCTGATCCATGTCGGCGCCCCAGTCGAACTCGGTCATCACCACCGAGACGCCGGTGCGCGAAGTCGAGCGCAGCGACTGGACGCCTTCGACGGCCGCGAGGCCCTGCTCGATGGGACGGCTGACGAGTGTCTCGATGTCCTCGGGGCTCGCGCCTTCGTAAGTCGTGATCGTCACGACCATTGGGAAGGTCAGCTCCGGGTAGAGGTCGATCTTGAGGCGCGTCATCGAGAACAGGCCGGCGAGCGCGACGAGGAGAAAGACCATCGCGAAGGCCACGCCGCGGCGGACCGAGAGCTCGGAGATGTTCATCGGCGCGCTCCGGGGCGATCTGGAGAGCGCTTGGGCGATCGCCTGGGAGAGCGGACCTTGGTGGCGGCGTCGTTCGACTGGCCCGCGTCCATGCCCGCGTCGATTTCCGCGCCCGCGTCCTCGTCAGACAGGCCCGCGAGATCTGGCGTCGCGTCCGCGTCCATGTCCGGCTCGCCGTTCGTCCCCGCGTCCCGCGCCGCCGCGTCCTCGACAATGGTCACAGCCTCGCCGTCGACGAGGTTTTGCTGGCCGACAATCACGGCGAGTTCGCCCTCGGTCACACCGCTTTTCACCTGGACGAACGCGTCCTCGCGCAGGCCGATCTCGGGGAGTCGCAGTCGCGCGCGGTCCTGTTCGACGACAAAAAGCCCTTCGCGTTCACTGCCCGCGTCGCTCTCCACAAAGAGGAGCGCCTGTGACGGCACGCTCAACGCGTCCTGCGCCTCCTCCAGCACGAGCTCGGCGCTGCCAAACATGCCCGGCGCCAGCTCCCGCCGTCCGCCCGCGCCAATCGGCGGATTTTTGAGCTCGATCTCGACTGTGGCGCTGCGCGTCTGCGGGTCGAGATAGGGGAAGACGCGGGCCACGCCGCCGACAAACTCGCGTCCGGGCCAGGCGTCGATGGTGACGCGGACGGGCTGTCCTTCCTCCACGCGCGCGGCGTCCGCTTCGCCGACCTGCAGCGTCACTTTGAGCGTGTCGATGGCGTAGAGGCTGCACAGCGTGAGCTGGGGCGAGGCGAGGTCGCCGACTTGCAGCGTCTTGTTGGCCACCACGCCGCTGATCGGGGCGCGAATCGTCGAGTTCTGCTGGTTGATCAGCTGCTGGGCGCGACTGGCGATGAGCGAGTCCTTGCGCGCGGCCACAGCGTCGTAGGCCGACTGCAACTGCTCGAAGTTTTGCCGCGAGATGGCCTGCTGTCGGTAGAGCCGCCGCCCGCGATTGAGGTCGAGGCGCCGCGCCGTCAGTTCCGCGTCGACCGCCGCGATCTCCGCGTCGAGCTGGGCGATGGCCTGCTGCAGCGCGTCCGAGCGAATCACGGCGAGGACCTCGCCCTTGTCGATGAAGTCGCCGTTTTCGACGTTGAAGGTGACGATGCGCTCCGAGACGAGCGAGGCGACCTTGACCTCGCGCTCTGGCCTGAGATCGGCCGTGGTCCTGAGCACCCGCCGCAAAGTCCGTCGCTCGACAGGCGCCACGCGCACCGCCACCGCGCTTTCGCCGCCATCGGGCGCCTCCCGCGAACCGTCGACAGCGCCTTCGCGCGCGCCAGAACCGCCAGAACAGCCGAACGCGGCGAGACAGAGGCAAAAGAGGAGGATGACGGCCATGGCGCGGGCTCCTGAAGAGGACCGGGAAGCCGCCAAAATGCGCATCCAGACCGCCGCGCGAGACGCCCCGCTTGGATCGAGGCCCCAAACGTCTGGAACGCCTCGGACAGCCTCGGCCGAAACGCCTCGGGGCCGTCCCGCTGGCGCGCCGCGCCGCCGGTCATTTGCCGCTTTGCAATCGCGCCCGCCGCCCCAAGGATGGCCCGCCTTTGCCCCCAAGGAGCCCCCGCTCATGTCCAGAACGCCCCGCCATGTCCGCCGCCTCCAACTCGTCGCCCTCGCGAGCCTCGCCATGATTCTCAGCGCCTGTTCCTGCCCCCTGCCGCCCGTCGATCCCGCGCATCAGGTCCGCCGCGCCTCCGCCGCCGGCGTTTTCTACCCGGCCGAGCCCGCCGCCCTGACCGCCGAGGTGCGCCGCCTGCTCAAAGAAGCGCCCAGCCGTGGCGACCGCCGCGTGCCCATCGCCCTCGCGCCGCACGCCGCCTATTTCTTCTCGGGCCACGTCGCCGCCGCCGCGCTCAAACAGCTGACGCCCACCTTCGAGCGCGTGATCCTCCTGGCCTCGAACCACAACGCCGACGCCGATTTTCGCGGCCTCTCCGTCGACCGCGCCTCGCGCTTTGAGATGCCCGGCTTTTCGCTCCCCATCGACACGCCCACCGTCGAACGCCTGCTGCGCCGCGATGGCTTTGTCGACGTGCCAAAGGCCCACGAGGCCTACGTGATCGAGGTCGAGCTGCCGTTTTTGCGCGAACTGCGACAGGCGCCCTTTTCCATTGTCCCGATCATGGTCGGGCGCCTCGACCGGAAGGGCGCGCGCGACATCGCCGAAGAGCTTCTGGAATTGGCCGACGGGAAGACCGCGTTCGTCTTCAGCCTCGACATGTCGCACTTCCACCCCGAGGCCGAGGCCCGCGCGCTCGACACCGCCTGTCTCGACGCGCTGTCGCGCATGAACGGCGACGACGTGGCCCGCTGCGAGACCGACGGCACCCAGATGCTGCTCGTCATGAACGAACTGGCCGCGCGGCTGGCGCTCACGCCACGGCTCGTGCGCTACGCCAATTCGAGCGAGGTGCCCGAGGGCGATTCCACGCGCGTGGTCGGTTACGGCGGTCTCGTCTACGAGGATGTCTTCGCGCTGAGTGACGAGGAGGGGCAGGCGCTCGTCAAGCTGGCGCGGCAGGCGCTGGAAGCCAAAATCGGGCGCGGTGAGCGGGCGCGGATGGACGAGGGACTGTTGGCGCGTCACCCGCGGCTCGGCGTGGAGCGGGCGGCGTTCGTCACGCTCAACAAAGGCGGCGCCCTGCGCGGCTGCATCGGTTCGCTCACGGCGCGTCAGTCGCTGGCCCGCGATGTCCTCGACAACGCCCTGCACGCCGCGCTCGACGACAGCCGCTTCAGCCCGGTCCAGGCGGACGAGCTCGCGCAGATCGACATCTCCATCTCTGTGCTCGACGCGCCGCGACCGCTCTCGCCCCGCCCAGCCACGCCAGAGGCGCTCCTCGAACTTTTGGCCCGCGACAGGCCCGGCGTCACCCTCGCCTTCGAAGGCCGCCGTTCGACCTACCTGCCCAGCGTTTGGGAGCAGATCGCCGATCCCGAGCGGTTCCTGACGACGCTCTGCGAAAAACAGGGTTCGCCCGCCGACTGCTGGCGCTCGGACAAGGCCGCGTTCGAGGTCTACGGATCGCAGGTCTTCAAGGAGTTACGCGCCACGGCGCCTGATGCGCCCTGAGTTCGCGTCGGACAGAGGAAAAGACCGCGCCGAGAGTCGGGATCGCGCCCGCGAAAAACAGCGCGGCCCGGCCCAGCCAGAAGAGATGGACGCAGGCGACGAGGGCGTAGGCGGCGAGCGCGATCAAAAGCAGGGCGGCGCAAAAGCCGGAGTGGCGTCCCAGGCGCAGCGTGATCACGGCCATGCCGGCGGTGGCGAGCTTGAAGGCGCCAAAGAGGAACGGCGATTCGGTCCACAGGCGGCGCATCAGCGGGTTGAGCTCTTCGGCCCAGCCAGCGCGCAAAAAGGCGTGCGTCAAAAGTCCGTCGAACGCGCTCAGGACCAGGAGCAGCCACAGCGGCCACCAACGCGCGGCACATCCGCGCCAGCGACACCAAAGCGCGTCCACGCCCAATCCAAATCCCATGTCCCGGCGCCTCCCCGCGCCTGACCGCCCAGCGCCGAGCGTTTGACCAAGCGCCGAGCGTCCGTCGACGTTCAGCGGCATGAAGCCCACGCGCTGCCAGCGGTTCACGACGCCCGCGTCAAACTTGGGGGACACACGGCCAGGCGGGCCAGCCACTGTCTGGGGCGTCCCATCGGGGGAAGGGGCGAGAGGGTTGGCGCGACAGGGGATCAGAGGCGTCTGGCGGCCAGAGCGCGCTCGATTTCGTCGCGTTCGGCAGGGCGCCCGACATCGCGCGGCGTTGGCAAACCATGCGCGCCCAGAGCCTTGAGCACCTCCCGCCGCGTCAGCGCCGCGCTCGAACGCGCCAGCGCCGTGAGGACGAGTCCAAAAACGCGCGATTCGACCGGCGCCAAAAAGCTGCCCTGCGCCCATTCGTTGAAGGCGCCCATGGCCGGGCCACACCAGATCTGAAAGTCGTTCTTGCGCTCTTCGAGCCCTTCCCGCGCCCAACGCGAGCTCTGGCCGAGATAGGCGCGGAAGGTGAGCGCCATGCGCGTCTTGCCGTCGGATTCCGCCTTCTGAGCCAGCGCCGGGTTGCGCTTCTGCCAGTAGAGCCGCGTCTCGTACCAGAGGTCGGCGAAGGGCTTTTGCAGGATCTCCGTCTCGATTCGTCCGCGCTCGGCCTCGGGCAGGTCCTCGAACGCGTCCACGCCCTTCCACACGTCCAAAAGCCGCTGCGCGCGCTGGGCGAACAGGGTGCCGCGCCGGAGCACCTGCACGCGTCCCCCCACCTCGAAGAGATCGGCCGATGGCGCCATGGCCACGTCCGCCATGCCCGCCTTGCAGAGGAGCGACTTGACCAGCGGCGAGGTGCCCGCCTCGACGCACGACTGATTGAGCGAGCCGGTGACCAGGTAGTCGGCGCCCAGGGCGAACGCGGCGACAAAGGCCTGCGGATCGCCGAGTCCTCCAGCCGCGCCGACAAAGATCGGGACCTCTGACGCGCGCCAGCCGTGTTTTTCGCGGGCGCTCTGGCGGGCGGCGAGGACGAGCGGCACGAGAACGGTCAGGGGGCGCTGATCGGTGTGACCACCGCTGTCGGCTTCGGCCGTGATCGACGTGGCCACTGGCAGGCGGGCGGCGAGCAGGGCTTCCTGTTCGGTGATTTTCTGGGCTGCGACGAGTTCGCGCAGCATGGAAGCGGGCGCGGGGCGCAGGAACTGGGCGGCGACTTCGGGACGGCTGACCTTGGCGAAGACATGGCGCGCGGCCGCGATTTGTCCGTCGGGCAGCGCTCTGAGCCCCCTGGCGCGGAAGAGCACCACCGCTGGCGTCACCTTGAGGAACGCGGCGGCTTCGATGGCGCGCACGTTGAGGCGGAGGCACAGGTCGACCACGGCGAGTTCGTGTCCCGGATCGAGCGGCGCGTGCAGCAGGTTGCAGCCAAAAGCGCGTTCGCCGAGCCCGTCGCGCAGCGTTTGGAGCGCGTCTTCGATGGCCGTGAGCGAAAGCCCTCCGGCGCCAAAAAATCCCATGCCGCCAGCCTGGCTGGTCGCGGTGACGAGCGCGGTCGAGGCGATGGCACCGGCCATGGCGCCGCTCACGCAGTTGAGCTCAACGCCAAAGCAGCGGCGGAAGTCGGCCGAACCGAGGTCGCCCGGATGGATGGCGGGCACGATGCCGACGAGCGCCTCCAGATCGCCCGGTCGCGTCGAGGTCAGGCTGAGGCGATCGCCGTCGCGGACGACAAAGAGCGGCAGTTCGATTTGGCGCAGCAGCGCGGTCACATCGGCGGGCGAGTTGGTCAGGGCGTGGGTCATGGCGTTCCTCAAAAGAAAAGAAGGCGTCCGCCGGTGAGGCGAGCGCCCTGGCGCGGCAAAAGCGACATCGACAGGCGATCAACTGGCGTCGAGCTCGTCCGGCAGGGCGACGGCGTCCTTCATCACCTCGCGCAAAAGCGCGGTGGCAAAAGCGCCCTTGGGCAGCGCGAAGTCGAGCAAGAGCGTTCCGGGGTCTTCGGACGACACGGCGACTTCGATGGGAATGCGCAGCGGCCTTCGACTGCCTTCGGCGTCGGCGCGCAGGTGGGCTAAGGCGGCGAGATCAAGGCCCTCGGCGGCGAGCACGCGCGACTCCCGCTCCCAGGCGGACGACTCAGGACGCATCATCTTGTGGCCAAAGATCGGCCCCGTCGGCGCGATGTCGAAGCGCTTGAGACGCGGCGTGTCCTCGTCAGAGTTGCGCGAGGTGAACAGGCCACCGGTGTCGAGCTTCTTCATCAGGTCGCCATCGATGGCGCGCTCGAAGAGGCCCTCGGCGACGCGCTCGGCGAGAACGCGGTTGAAGAGGAGCGATTGATAGGCCGAGACGCACAGCCGCCTGAGAAAGCGATCGCGCTTCACGCGTCCCAGATCGGGGCATTCCTGGCGCAGGACAATGGCGCGCCCGCGTTCGGCGTTGAGGCCATCGCGGCCAAAGCGCTGAGGACCGAAGGCGTTGGCCAGACCGCACTGGCGCAACCGTTCGGCGGCGGCCTGGGCCCACGGCAAAGCCTCGGGGTGGACATCGCGCAGACGGATGCGGAAGCGATTGCCGCGCAAATGACCGGTCTTGAGCTTGTTGCCGTGTCGCGCGTGGCTCAGCACCCGGACGCCATCGAACGCCTCAGGGCGGAGCACCTCTTCCAGCCTCGCCTCGACGCGCGGATGAAGGGGCACCGAAAAAAACTGCCTTGTTTTCGCTCGCTTGTCCTTGAGACCGGCAAAACCGACATCGCGTTCGCCGATCCCCAGCGCCCGCACCAAAAACTGCGCGACCTCGCGCGTGGTCCGTCCGCGTTTCTCCACCCAGAGAAAGAGGTGGTCGCCACTGCGCGAAGGCTGGTAGGCGGGCAGCTCCTCGACCTCGAAATCCTCCGGCTGGGCGCGCAGGGTGCCTCCGGTTCCGGGGATGTCGGCGGTGAGGAGTGGCGGCTGGACGAGAACCTGGTCGGCGATCATCGACCGCAGGCCTCGACTGGCGCGAGCAACGCCTTGATGCGCGCCGAGAGCTGTTCGTCGGCCGCGGGATCGAGCTGCTCGCCCGCCTCGAAGAGCAGGAAATACATGAGCTCAGAGAGCGTCGCGAACAGGTTGCGGGCGGCCTCTTCGGTGTCGGCGCCCTGTTCGGCGATGTTCTGCATGAGCGCCGCGCCCGGAATCGTGCCGTCGGGGAGCAGCTGGATGCCCTGGAAGATGGGGAAGAGCTCGCTCTGCAGCTGCAGGATGTTGCTCGTCTCCTCCAGGATGTCCGGCGGGTTGGGCAGGGTGCGCAGCACCTCGAAGATCATCGTGAAGACCTCGTTAAAGGCGTCGATGACCTGCGAGGGCGACGGCAGCGCCTTTTCGGACGAGGCGATGACCATTTCCTGTTCCACGTAGCCCTGTTCGAGCAGGTGGTGGATGGCCTTGGTCGTGTCGAACTCCGAGAGGCGGAACATCAGCGCGAGGTCGATGATCGTCCGCTCGCCATTGCACTGCAGCAGGATCTGCGCCTCCTTCGGATCGAGCTTTGGCCCGGCCTCCTTGCACGCCTTGGGACAGGCCATGGAGGAGGGGATGCGCTTGCGGAACTCCTTCATCTCGTCGAGCTGCCGCATGGAATCCATGAGCAGGCCCTGGGTGTTGATGTTGAGCGAGCGGTGGCCGCCGACCTTCTGGTTGGTCAGGGCGAACGTCCCGTCCGTCACGATCAGGCACGCCTGGAAGATCTCCGTCACCTGCTGGCGTAGGCATGTGTAGAGCTCGTGGCGCTGCAGCAGGCCCTTCTCGACCATGAGGTTGCCGATGCGCCCCGAACCGCTGGGGAGCGCGATCAGTTCGTCCAGCTGCTGGCGTTGCACCAGGCCGAGGCGGACCGCGACCTCGCCGATTTTCTCCGCTGGCAGATTGGAGCTGGCGCCGCGCAATTCACCCTCAAGGAAGGCCAAGGAGCGCTCGCCGTCGGGCGCCGTCACCCGCAAAAGGCCACTGATGCGGCACTGGTTGAGGAAGACGATGAGATCGACAAGCGGCAGCCCGGCCACGTCGCCGATCAGAATGACGCGCTCGTCCTCTGTCACCACTGGTTCACAGGGTGTGCGCACGCCAACCAGAAGGTGCGGCGAGGTGGGCAGGAGCTTGAACCGCCTGGGCTCTGTCCCCAGAAGCGCGCGGGTTTCATCGTTTTCCGGCAACAGCGAACCATCTGAATTGAGGCTGAGAAGCGTTTCCATGGTCCGTCGAGCCTGCTTCGGTTTGGCGAAAACGCAAGGAATCAGGCCCCAAAATTTGGGTCCTCGACGGCTCCTGGACGCTTGGCTATAGGGCCGCCCCCTTTTGGCCCCTCCCTTGGGACGAGCGCGTGTCATTCGGGCGCGGCGCCCCAGTTTTCGAGTTCTTTTTCAGCCCGCGCGCATCGAGTTTCCCCTGCCGTTCTCGTGATGGGCGGCATGCATTCGAACCGATTTGTCCATTCCGGGATGTTCGCTCCGGCGGCTCTGAGCCAGCCCTCGCCACGGCGAGAAGGACGCCTTCGGTCGCCAGTGAACGACCCACCTGTCCAGACAGGTTCAATGGACGCTGCCCACACGGAATGGCGGGGGATTTTTTTGTTCCGCGCGCTGTCGCGGGCCGCTCGCGGGCGCATTCACTGACGGGCGCGTCGCCACGACAAGCGCTCAAGGAGACGCGACACATGACCTCGCCGTTGCGCGCAGCCACCCCTGAAGAACAGCTGAGTGAAGTCACCCGAGGCGCCGTGGACCTGCACGTCCGCGCCGAGTTCGAGCAGAAGCTCAAGGCCTCCTACGACTCGCGGACGCCGCTCGTGATCAAGGCCGGCTTTGACCCCACCGCGCCCGACTTGCACCTGGGGCACACGGTCCTGCTCTTCCGCCTCAAGCGCTTCCAGGACTTTGGCCACCGCGTCGTCTTCCTCATCGGCGACTTCACCGGGATGATCGGCGACCCCACCGGCAAGAGCGCCACGCGTCCGCCACTGACGCCCGCGGAGGTCCAGGCCAACGCCGAGACTTACAAGCAGCAGGTCTTCCGCATCCTCGACCCGGAGCGCACCGAGGTCCGCTTCAACAGCGAGTGGTATTCGAAGATGGCCGCTTCCGACCTGATCCGCCTGGCCGCGCGCTACCCCGTGGCACGGATGCTGGAGCGCGACGACTTCAAGAAGCGCTTCCGCGAAGGGCGCTCGATCTCGATCCACGAGTTCCTCTACCCGCTGCTGCAGGGCTACGACTCGGTGATGCTCAAGAGCGATGTCGAGCTCGGCGGATCGGACCAGCTCTTCAACCTGCTCGTCGGGCGGGAGCTGATGAAGGACTTTGGCCAGGCGCCGCAAATCGTGCTGACCAACCCCATCCTCGAAGGCCTCGACGCCAAGCTCATCGACGGCAAGATCTCCGGCGACAAGATGTCCAAATCGCTCGGCAACTACGTCGGCATCGCCGAGGACGCGGGCAGCATCTTTGGCAAGCTGATGTCGATCACCGACGATCTGATGTGGCGCTACTACGAGCTGTTGAGCGCCCTCTCGTCGACGGAGATCGCCGCCCGCCGTCAGGCTGTCGAACGCGGCGAGCTGCACCCCAAGGCCGCCAAGGCAGCCTTTGCCAAAGAGATCGCGGCGCGTTTCTCGTCTCCGGAGGCCGCCGAGGCTGCCGAGGCCGAATTCGAGCGCGTCCACGCCCAGCGCGCCCTGCCCAGCGACATCGAAGAGCGCGCTCTCACCATCGCCGCGGGTCAAAACTCGATGTGGCTTCCGGCGCTCCTCAGCACCCTGGGCCTGGCCGACTCCAACAGCGCGGCGCGGCGACTCGTCACCCAGGGCGGCGTCAGCATCGACGGTCAAAAGGCGCGCGATCCGGCTCTCAACCTGGGCGCCGGCGACTACCTGATTCAGGTCGGCAAGCGCCGCTTCCTCAAGGTCGCCCTACGCGAAAACACGAGCGACAGCTGAGTTTGGGAGCCGCGATGACGCCCTCTGTCCTTGCCCTTGGCCTTCTGTTCGGCGCCGCAGCCCCCGCCCCAAAGCCGCCCGCGCCCATGGCCCCGCCTGACGCCCGCGTCGTCCTCCACCTCTCCAATCCCAAGGCCGATCTGCCTGCGCTCAGCCGCTTCCTCGAACCCGCCGGCGAACACGCGCCCCTGCTGCGTCCGTCGTCCGTCTCGCGCCTCTTCTCGACCGCCCTCGGCGCCGACCTCTTTGATCGCGCCTCGCTCGCCGCGGCTGGCATCGACGCCGAACGCCCACTCACCCTCTTCCTCTGGCAGGGCCAATGGGGCGCCTGCTTCACCGAGACCAAAGACGCGAGCGCGCCAACGCCACCCCAGTCCACGCCCGGCGCGCCGACCCTCAAAGCGGCCCAGTTCGAGAGCGATGGCGCCCGTTTTCGCGGCCTGGCCGACCCCAGAAGCGGCGATTGGACGAGCGGACGCGTCGAGCGCCACGGCGTCACCTGCGCCACGGCTGGCGCCTCAGATCAGCGCCAGCGCCTCAGCCGCCTGTCCTTTCATCTGCGCGCCCAGACATCGATGGCCGGCGGCGAGATCAGCGCGCTTGTGAAGTCGCTTCCGCCCGCCCCGCTCATCGGATTTTTCCAGACGGGCCATGGCCTTGTCGGCGCGCGTTTTGTCCCGCGCAAAAACGGTCTCGACGTTCAGGGACGCACGCTCGCTGGTGGCGAATGGCTCCTTTCGGAAGGGACACACCAGACGCCTGTCGACGCGTCCGCGATTCGCGCCCCGCTCCTCGCCACCCTCGCCCTTTCGCCCAAGGCCCGCGCTCCCCAGGGCCCGCTCGCCCGCCGCCTCTCACACGTCGTCAGCGCCCTGTGCCCGGCCTGCCCCGGCGACGCCCGCCAGAAAGTCCTTCAGGAGCTTCTCGAAGACGTGGACGTGCCCATCGCGCTGGCCCTCACAGGCGTCGACGGCAAACAGCGCCCCAACAGCCTGCACCAGTTCCGCCAGGCGCTCTTGTTGCCGCTCAAAACGCCCGACCGCGCGCGCCGCGCCATTGCCTCGCTCCTCCCCAAGTCTGTCACGCCCGACCCCACGGCCCCGGACGCCGACGCCCGCCGCCTGACGATCGACGGCCTGCCAGTCCACCTCGGCGCCACCGACAAGGCGCTCTACTTCGGCAACGACCCGGCACTCCTCAAACGCGTCCTCGCCTCACCCGGCCAAGTTTCCGCCCGCCGCGCCAAGGCCCAAAAACGCGTCCAGCAGCCCGCGCTCCATCTCGTCGCCGACGGCCCGGGCCTCGCCGACCTGCTCCAGAGCGTCTCCATGTTCGACATGACCGGTGGCCAGATCTTCGCCGCGCTCTTCTTTCTCAAGATGGAAGCCAGCGCCCTGTTGCGCCGCGCCGAACGCCTGGAGCTGACAGCCCGTCCCGACGGCCAGGCCATCCGCTTCGACCTCGCCTTTGACCTGCGGCAGCCCTGCCGCTCCTGCGCCGCCAACAAGCGCTGACCCCTCACGCGGGCGCCGCCACAGGCGCCAAGAGGCCCCCATGTCCTCCCCATCGACCGTCCGCAGCGCCCTGCCCCATCCGCCGAGCTGGCTGCCCGACTACTGCGCGCGCTCCGCCTTTCACGACGTGACACTCGCCGAGCCGGGCCACGATCCGAGCCGCCTGCTCGCGCTCCACAACGAGCTGAGCGCCATCGAGTTCGCCCGCATCCCCGACGACTTGAGCGACGACGACCTCGCCTGGCTCGACGCCTTCCAGGCCCTGCGCCTGGAGACCGAACGCGAAGAGCGGCGCATGCACTTCGGCGCCTTTGCCCTGGTCGGCGTGCTCTTCTTTTTGCTCCTGCCCACCCTGGCCGCCGGCAAGGCCTCGCTCCCGATGCTGCTCATCGCCCTGCTGCTCATCGGCCTGCTCGTGCCCTACACGCTCGTCTACTTCGGCTACGAAAACCGCGTCCGCGCCATGGCCATCGGCCGCATGCGCCTGTGGGAGGCGAGGGCGCGCCGCCGCGAAGCAAGGGCCACGGGCACCGCCGAGGACGCATCCGAGACGCTGTCGTCCACCGCCGACGCGCAATCCTGACGAACCGTCGCCCTGTCGCACTCACTCGGCGTGGACAAACCCGTCCCAGTCGATGCTGCCCCGTTCGAGCGCGCGCACCTGCCCCGCGCTGCCCCGCGCCTCGGCCGCCAACGTCGCCCCCCTGAGCCAGAGCGCCCCCGCGTCATCCACCCGCGCCTCCAGCCCGGGAAACGGCCGCCCCAGCGAGCCTGTCCGCGACGAGCCCGGCGCGTTGGCAAAGGCCAGTCCAAAGGCGGCGGCAGGCCCGGTGACGGTGTGCAGCGGCAAATCCACCGCGGCGAACGACTCGATAAGCCGCGCGTCACTCGGCCCCACCTCGTCGACGACGATCCCCAGACGCGCCCGCCCCAGCCCAAAAAGCCGTTTGAGCGGCGCAATCGAGATCTCCCGCGCCAGCCGATATTTGGCCTCCATCGTCGGCGGGACAGGCTTCATCGCCGTCTGCAGCTCGTGCCGCTTCAGCGCCAGCCCGCGCGCCCACGCCCCACGCGTGCCAGCCGCCAGCTGCGCCTCGATGCGTGCCGCCAATTGCCGCCACTGCCGCCGCGTGGCGATGAGCACCGTCGGCCGAAAGACCGTCAGCTGCCGCGAGTCAAAGGGCGCGCCCGGGTCGAGATGCAGCGTCGCCCCCGCCATCAGTGGCGCCATCAACCCAGCGCTCAGCACCGCCGGCGCGGTCACAGGCAAAATCGAAAGCACGTGATCTTCCGGCCCCATCGCGAACAGGCGCAAAAACCGCTGGCACAGGCCAAAGAGCGCCTCGTGCGAGAGCGAGAACCCCGTTGGCCTGCCCTTTGGTGTCGCGGTTTCTCCCTCGGTCGCGGGCAAAAAGGCGGCCACAGGCGAAAATCCCTTTCCCGATGCGACAGCGCCGTCCCCATCGCCCTCCAGGATCTCCTCGACAGCGACAAGCCGCGTCCCCCGCGTCGCGCCTTTTTCGGCCTTCAGCGTTTCAATCGTCGAGGTCGCCGCCACGACCCACCTCGCGCCACACGCCTTCGCGCGCTGCCGCAGCGCTGCCCCATCTCCACCCGCGGGCGCCAGCGCCACCTCGCCCCCGGCCCACTGCGCGGCCAAAATCGCCACAGGCCAATCCCCCTCGGCCACCACGAGCACGCGCCCGCCCGCCGTGAGCCCTTGAGCCACCAACGCGGCCGCCCCCCTCCGAACGCGCGTTTGCCCCTCGTCCCAGAGCAACGGCGCGAACCCCGTGTCAGGCAGAGGACGCCACAGTGCCGGACGCCCCTCGCTCGCCGCCGCGCGCGCCTGGGCGCCAATCGCCGCCATCGCCGGAGGAATCGCTCCCGGTCGGGCTGGGGCGGATTGACGCGGGACGTCGGAATTCTCCTTGGACGGCTGCGTCGCTGCCCGCTGAGCGGAGCGTTTCGAGGTGGCTGGACGATTAGACGGACGACTTGAATCGGATGGCTGATTTTTCATGGCGGCGCCCTCTATTGATTTTCGCGCCTGAACGCCACCTGATAAAAAACGCGTTTCCTTAATTATTTTTGCGTTTCCACGATTGAAGACGCGTTTTCGATATCAAAAAAAACGCGCTTCCACTCAGGCGCGGCGCAAAACAATGCGCTTGAGCACGCGCCAACCTCAAACCGCTTCAGCGCGGCGCAATTGTTGATTTTCGCGCATCATCGCCCGGCGTTTGTTCAATTCTCCACGAAATTCCTCCCAAAACACCCCCCAAACGGGCTCCCC
>JAFVYB010000007.1 GCA_017500825.1 Myxococcaceae bacterium
CCCACCCCTCCCTCCAGCACCTCCGCCCCGTCAAAATACACGTTGGCCAAATTAAAATCATCGAATCATTCGGGGGAGCCCATTTGGGGGAGAAAGCGCGTTTTTGAATAAATTAAATCGAGCTTATGCGGTTCCAATTCAAAAAACTGCCCAGCGCTGAAGCGGTTTTTGGGATGTTGCGCCCGAGCGGGAGCGCGTTTTTAGTAGTGGAAACGCGTCTTTTGAGATGCCGTGCGCTGAAGCACAAAAAACAAAGGTGTGCGCTGAAGCGCAAAAAATAATAAGAGCCCCCTCATGTCCACCTATGCCATTGGCGACATCCACGGCTGTTTTGACGAACTCATCCTCCTTCTCGATCGCGTCGGCTTTAGCCCGGGCCGCGACACGTTGCTTTTGACCGGCGATCTCATCAACCGCGGCCCCAAGTCGCTCGAAACGCTGCGCTGGGCGCGACGCCATGAGGGCTGTCTTCGCCTCGTCCTCGGCAACCACGATTTGCACCTCATCGCCACGGCGCTGGGCGTGGGCAAGGGCGACAGCCGCGACACCATCGACGACATCCTCAAGGCCAGCGACTGCCCAACGCTCATCGACTGGTTGCGCGAGATGCCGCTCCTTTTGCGCGTGGGCGATTTCTATCTCGTCCACGCCGGGCTCCATCCCGACTGGTCGTTCGAGGTGGCCAGACTGCGCGCCCGCGAGGCCGAAAGCATCTTGCAGGGACGATTCGCCGCCGACCTTTTGCGCCGCGATGTCCCCAGTGGGCTTTCCCTGGGCGAGGGGATTGATCGCGCCCGGGAGTCGATCGCCTGCCTCACCCGCCTGCGCGCCTGTGACGCCGCGGGCGCCATGAACGCGCGCTTCATCGGTCCGCCCCGCGATTTGTCGCCGCCATTCCGCCCCTGGTTTGACTGGCCGAGTCCGCGCGAGACTGACAAGACCATCGTCTTTGGCCATTGGGCCGCGCTCGACGTGATGATTCGAGAGCGCCTCATCGCCCTTGATTCTGGATGCGTCTGGAATCGCTGTCTGAGCGCCCTGCGCCTCGAAGATCGCGCCCTTTTTCAGCAGCCGTCGAAAACGGCCGCCTCACCTGTCCCCCCTGAACTTTTGGAGAAGCCATGACCACCCCAGCCGTTGATCGCGCTGCCATGACCCGCGCCATCGCCGACTTCCTCACCGCCGCCGGACACGCGCCCGATCAACATCCCCAGCTCGCAGAGACGCCAAAGCTCGTCGCCGCTGCCTGGGCCGATGAGTTTCTCGACGGCTACAGCCGCGATCCTTTGGCCTGCCTCGACGCGCGCGTTCCCTTCCGCCATGGCGACTGGGCGCCTGTCGTGGCCCTCGACGCCATCGACTTTGTCAGCGTCTGTCCGCACCATCTGTTGCCCTACCGGGGCGTGGCCCGCGTCGCCTATCGCGCCCGGGACTGGATCGTCGGCTTTGGCGACCTCGTGCAATGCGTCGACGCCTTTGCCCACCGGCTCGTTCTGCAGGAGGAGCTCGCCCAACACATCGCAGAGGGGCTGTGCTGGAAGCTCGAAGCCGACGCCGTGTTCGTGCGCCTGGAAGCCGAGCAAAACTGCCTTTCCCTGCGCGGTGAGCGGCGACACAGCGCGCGCGCCATCTGCGAATTTGGCGTGGGCGATTGCGCTGGTTTGCGCGAGGCCTTGCGATGAGCTCGACGCGGCTCACAGGCGCTCTGGCCAAACTCGCCGCCAAACTCGCCGCTGATTTTGGCTCGGACAGCGTGAGCCTTTGCCCCGACACCCTGCGCGCATTCGCCGCCGACGAGTCACACGGCCTGCCCTCGCTGCCTGGCCTCGTCTTCTGGGCCAGCTCGACCGCCCACATCGAGCGCGCCCTCTCGCTCTGCAGCGCGCTTGAGATCCCGGTCACACCCAGCGGCGCGCGCACGGGCAAAAGCGGCGGCGCCATCCCGACTCACGGCGGCCTGGCCCTCTCGCTCGAACGCATGAACCGCATTCTCGACCTCTCGCCCGGCGACATGGTGGCGGTCTGCGAGCCCGGCGTGATCACCGCCGACCTGATCCGCGCCGCGCAGTCGCGTTCGCTCTTCTACCCCCCTGATCCGGCGAGCCTCGAAGAGTGCACCTTGGGCGGCAACGTGGCCGAAAACGCGGGCGGCCCACGCGCTTTCAAATACGGCGTCACCGGCGACTACGTGCTCGGGCTCGAAGTCGTCCTCATGTCCGGCGAACGCCTGCGCACCGGGCACCGCTCGATCAAAGGCGTGGCCGGCTACGACCTGACCTCCCTCTTTGTCGGCTCCGAGGGCACGCTCGGCGTGGTCAGCGAAATCACCCTGAAACTCCTCCCTCTGCCGCGCGAGGTGGCCACCGCCCTGTTCGCCTTCCCCTCTGTGGCGCACGCGGCGCGGGCGGTCAGCGCCATCCTCGACAGCGGCTTTTTGCCCCGCACCCTGGAGCTCCTCGACGACACGGCCATCCGCGCGGTCAACGGCCCTGGCGTCGATCTGCCGCCCAACACCGGCGCCGCGCTGATCCTCGAACTCGACGGCGACGAGCGCCAAAGCCTGCAAAACGGCCTCACCCGACTCGCCCGAACCTGTGAACTGCACGGCCTGTGCGAATCGCGAATCGCGACCGACGAGGGCGATCGACAGCGCCTGTGGCAGGCCCGCCAACGCGTGGCGCGCGCCCTCAAAGAACTCAAACCGCTCAAATTCAGCGAGGACATCGCCGTGCCGCGATCGCGCATTGAACAGGCCATCGAACGCGTCAAAGCCCTGGGCGCCCAATGCGATCTCCTCACCGCGACCTATGGCCACGCCGGCGACGGCAACCTCCACGTTAATTTCCTTTACGATCGCGAGGAACAAATCCCGCGCGTCGAACGCGCCGTCGAAGGACTCATGGACATCGCGCTTGAGCTTTGCGGCACCATCACCGGCGAACACGGCGTCGGCGTCACCAAAAAAAGATTTCTGCCCAAAGAAATCGGAGACCAAAGTCTTCATTTGCATCGACAACTGAAAAAGATTTTTGATCCCAAAGGCCTGTTGAACCCGGCGAAGATCTTTGAATGATGTTTAAAAGACGCGATTTCTTATTATCTTTGCGCGTCCAGCGCACACCTTTGTTTTTTGTGCTTCGCGCACGGCATTTCAAAAACAGCGTCAGCTCGGGGCAGCTTAAAGACGCTTGAGCGCTGGGCAGTTTTTTGAATTGGAACCGCATAAGCTCGATTTAATTTATTCAAAAACGCGCTTTTACCCCCAAACGGGCTCCCCCGAATGATTCGCAGATTTTCATTCCGCGGACGTGTATTTTAACGGGGCGGGAGGTGATGGAGGGAGGG
>JAFVYB010000087.1 GCA_017500825.1 Myxococcaceae bacterium
CCTCCGCCCCGTTAAAATACACGTTGGCCAAATTAAAATCAGCCAATCATTTGGGGGAGCCCGTTTGGGGGAGAAGTCGCGTTTTTGAATAAATTAAATCGAGCCAATTTGAGTCGAAATCAAATAAAAAAAATAAACCTGCCGCGCGCTCAAGCGCTTTTGAGCTGCCCCGCGCTGAAGCGGATTTGTAATGCCGTGCGCTAAAGCGCAAAAACAATAAGATGTGCGCTCAAGCGCGAAAAAACAATTCGAAAACGCGATTTTAAAGGTTTGAAAAACAATAGGGAAGGTCTTAGAGGGCCGCGCGCTTCGGGCGCCTGTTGTTGAAGTGGAGGACGGCGCGCTTCAGCACGGTTCGCGATGTCGTCCGCCATGCGGAAATTAAAATTATTCGGGAGAACGCACCGATGGAGCTGAATGAAATCCTGCAAGTCGCGCTGCGCGGTGGCGCATCCGACATCCACCTGAAGGCCGGTCTGCCGCCGATGTTTCGCATCGATGGCTCGCTTTTGCCGCTCAAGGGCGCGGCTCGGCTCGGCGCCGAGGAACTCTCGCAGATGGCCTTTGGGCTGATGAACGAGTTCCAGCAGGAGCGCTTCCGCAGCACCAATGAGCTCGACCTGGCTTATGGCGTGCCCGGGCTGGGGCGGTTTCGCGTCAATGTCTTTCAGCAGCGCGGCTCGATCGGGATGGTTCTGCGCGTGATCCCATTCAAGGTCATGACGCGTGAGCAGCTCCTGTTGCCGCCTGTGCTCGACCGACTGGCGATGAGCGAGCGCGGGTTGATCGTGGTCACCGGCACCACCGGCTCGGGCAAGTCAACGACGCTGGCGGCGATGATCGACCACATCAACAGCAACAAGTCGTGCCACATCATGACGATCGAGGACCCGATCGAGTTTCTCATTCGCGACAAGCGCTCGATCGTGAACCAGCGCGAGGTGGGCACGGACACGATCAGCTTTGGGCAGGCGCTCAAGAGCGCGCTGCGCCAGGATCCGGACGTGCTGCTCGTCGGCGAGATGCGCGATTTGGAGACGATCGAGACGGCGCTCACCGCGGCCGAGACGGGCCACCTGGTCATGGCGACGCTGCACACGCTCGACGCGGCCGAGACGATCAACCGCATCATCGGCGCCTTCCAGCCGCACCAGCAGAAGCAGATCCGCATGCAGCTGGCCTCGGTGCTGCGGGCGGCGATTAGCCAGCGACTCGTGCCCCGGCGCGATGGACGCGGCCGCGTTCCCGCCATCGAGATCATGATCAACACGGCGCGCGTGCGCGAGCTGATCGAGGACAAGGACCGCACCCGCGAGATCGCCGACGCCATTGCCCAGGGACACCAGGCCTACGGGATGCAGACCTTTGACCAGTCGCTGATGTCGCTCGTTCAGCAGAACATCGTCGCCTACGAGGAGGCGCTGCGGCAGGCCTCCAATCCCGACGACTTCGCGCTGCGCTTTTCGGGCATCAGCGGCACGAGCAACTCGATTTGGGACGACTTCGAGGGAGGCGCGCAGGAGCAGCAGACGCCCGCGCCGCGTCCCCAGACGACGCCTGTTCCGCGCCCGCAGACAACGCCCGTGCCGCGTCCGCAGCCAGGGTCGGGATCGCCCATGCCCGCCTCGCCTCTGCCGCGCGTGGTGGCTCAGCCTCCCGCCGCCGGACAGGCGCGCCAGCCCGCCCAGGCCAATCAACAGGGACAGGTGGACACGGGCATCGCCGACTTTGTGGTCAAGCGCTTCTGACGCCGCGCCAACGGGCCGCGATCAACAGCCAACCGCCGACACACAAGGCCTCGCGCGCATGGGTTCAGGCTCAGGTGCGCGGGGCTTTTTTGCGCGCGGGGGGCGAGAGCGGCATCTCGTCGATCAGGCGGCGGATGTGCGTTTGTTCCCAGCGGATGGCGCGCTCGTAGTCGGGGAAGGCGCGCTCGCGCTCGCGGAAGGCCGGGCTATGAAACGCCTGGCGCCCGTTTTTTTCAGCGGCGGGGACGGCCTGGTGCAGCATCTCGTGAAAGACGATGAACTCGATGAAGTAGGCGGGCACGTCGGGGTGATCGAGCGCTGGGTGGACGCGGATCACGCGCGCGCGCGGGTCGTAGACGCCGAGGCGGATGGTGCGGCGGTTGCGTTTGCGGGGCAGGCGTCCCCAGCCGATTTGGGCCTCGATGCGGCCGCCGAAGAAGCGCGCGTTGAGCGTGTCGAAGATGGCCTTCAGGTCCCAGAACTTGCCCAGCGCATGGACCTGTCGCGGGCGGAAGATCGACTCGAAGGGGCGCAGGCGGTCGAGGTTGTCCTCGATGAAGCGGTCGATGCGTTCGCTGGCCGCGCGCTTTTGGGGACCGCCGCGCGTGAAGGCGACGAGGTCCTGGACGATCGATGGCGGGGCGTCGAGGAACATGTGGTGCAGCCGCACGGACATCACTTCGCCCCTGGGCGCGCGAAACGAGAACATCGAGGAGCGGTTGTCGGTCACGGTCAGGCGAATCGGACTGCCGAGAATGGCGCTGAAATCCTCGGCCAGCTGGCGCGCGCGAAAGCCCATCTCCTCGGGCGATTTGAGACCGCGCTCTTCTTCGGAGAGCACAAAGGGCACCTCGTCGAAGTCGAGCCCTCCGCTGTCGGCCGAATCATGGGCCTGGGGGCCGTGGGCATCCGCGTCGCTGACCGCCAAATCGATGACCGAGTGCTCCATCGCGCCCGGCGCAGGCGCTTGCGCCGTCCTGTCCTTTCCCTTTGTCCCGGCTGACTCATACCCGGCGCGTTCAGGCGCCTGAAAAAAGGGAAACGCTCGCTGCGAGTTCATGGCGCGCTCTCGGACAGGCATCGGGCCGACATCAGGCGGCGCGTGAGGCCTGGCGACGCTCAGTGGCAGCTGGCGCAGGATCCGCCGGAACAGCCGGAACACTTGCCGCCGCCGCTCGACTGCGCGCTGAAGGTTTCGCCGGAGCCTCCGCTCTTTTTGCAGAAGGTCGACAGCCTGCGCTGGACGTTTTGGCTCTGGCAGTTGGGGCAAGAGGGGTGCTCGCCGTTGCGCACGAGCTCCTCGAATTGATGGGTGCAGGTCTCACACTGGTATTCGTAGATGGGCATGGCGCGCGCCGACTGCCCCCCGCCTCCGGAAGTGTCAACAGGCGAATCGAGGCATGACAAGGCGCCCGCTAGCCCGCCTGCCGTGCCGCGGATTCAGCCCCGTCGAGACAGCGCAGCGTGATGAGCGCCACTTCGGACGGCGCGTTGACGCGGATGGGACAGCCCGCGCCGCCAACACCGCGATTGACAAAGAGCCGCCAGCCGTTCGCCTCAAAAAGCCCGGCGAGATAGCGGCCATTGGCGCGCCCCATGAGGCGCCGGGTGAGGAAGGGCAGGTTGACGTGTCCGCCGTGCGTGTGTCCCGCGAGCATCAGCGCGGGCGGCAGATGGCCGACGAGATCGACCGTGCAGGGCACATGGGCGAGCACAAGCCGCGAAGCGCTTTCGGGCAGGCCGGAAAATGCGCGTTCGATGTCGTGGCTCTCGGTCACCAGGTCGTCGACGCCGACGATGAAGAGCGTTTCGCCGCCCAAGTCCAACGCCGCGCGCTCGTTTTGCAGGACGCGGTAGCCGAGATGTTCGAGCACGCGCCGCGTCTGTTGGGGCGCCACCCAGTGGTCGTGATTGCCCAGCACGCAAAAGGTGGGCGCCTCGATGCCCTCCAAGTGTCTTCGGACCAGACTGAGGCCGCGCGCGTCGTAACAGAGGTAGTCGCCGGTCATGACGACGAGGTCGGGCCTGAAGTCGTTGGCCAGCTCGATGGCGCGCGTGACGCGACGATTGGGCGTGAGCGCTCCGAGGTGCAGGTCGGTCAGGTGCGCGATCTTGAGGCCATCGTGGGCGCGTCGCAGTCCTGGCGCGGCAATGGTCAGGTGGCTCTGCCTCAGGCTCGTCATGGGTGGGCTCCTTGTGGACACGGTCCGAAGAAAACCCATCCCGACGCGGCGTTTATTCGAGCGGCGACATTTGGTGAGGCGCCCCGGCGCGGTCGCGAGCACCTCCAGCCGTCAACGCCACGCTTTGCCCGCCCCTGGAAGACGACCTACCGCCGCTCGTCCTTGTCGGCCGCGGGCACGGCCACGAACGCGGGCTGCCCATGGCGAAAGAGACGCAGCACAAAGGCCTTGTCGCCCTGCTTCTGGACAGCGCTGCTGAGCGCGGACGGGCTGTCGATTTCCTCCTGCCCCACGCCGACGACGACATCGCCAGGCCTGAGGCCCGCCTTGGCGGCGCGCGATCCGGTCTCGACGCGGACGATGAGCGCCCCGCCCTTGATCCCCAGCTCTTGGGCCATCTCTTCGGGCACCTCGCGCAGCTGAACGCCCAGCCTGCTCGACCTTTCACCGCGCGCGTCAGGCGTCTGCCCATCCCAGGTCCCTGGCCGCTCGCCCAATTCGACCTCGACGCGCCGCTGTTTGCCGCCGCGCCAGAACGCGATCTCCACCTTTGTCCCCGGCGCGCGTGCCGCAATCGCGCGTGAGAGCGCGCTGGCGCCATCGATGGGCTCGCCCTGCACCGCGACGATGAGGTCACCAGTTCGCAGTCCTGCCTTTTGCGCGGGCGAGGCGCGTTCGACCTGGGCCACCAGCGCCCCCTTTTCCGCGTCGGTCTGCAGCGCCGCGGCCAAATCCGGCGTCAATGTCTGCGAGGCGATGCCCAAATAGCCGCGCACCACGCGTCCGCGCGTCTTGAGCTCGGGAAGCATCGCCTTGAGCATGTTGACAGGGACGGCAAAGCCAATGCCCTGCGCCGAGGCCACGATCGCCGTGTTGATGCCGATCACGCGCCCGTCGAGGTCAAAGAGCGGACCGCCCGAGTTGCCCGGATTGATGGCCGCGTCCGTCTGCAAAAACTGGTCGTAGGGCTGGTCTGTGATCTCGCGCCCCTTGGCCGAAATGAGGCCGCGCGTCACGGTCAGTTCCAGCCCAAAGGGATCGCCGATGGCCACCGCGCAGTCGCCCACGCGCAGCGCGTCCGAGTCGCCAAACTCGACCGCCTTGAGCCCCTGTGGCGGTTCGTCGAGCGCGATCAGCGCGAGGTCTGTCGGCGCGTCATCCCCCTTGAGCCTGGCCGAGAGCACGGTCCCGTCCGCGAGGCGCACGCTCAACTCGTCCGCGCCATCGATGACATGGTGGTTCGTCACGATGAGCCCGGCCGCGTCGATGATGAAGCCCGAACCCAGCCCGCGCTCCACGCGTGTTCCGCTCTGGCCATGGCCAAAAGGCACGCCCAAAAACGGCGAGAGCCCCCCCAGCCCTCCAGACACCTCGCGCTGCGTGGTGATGCCGACGACCGAAGGCCGAACGCGCTCGACGAGATCGGCGACCGAACAATTTCCGGCGGCGCTGGCGAAAGCGGGGCGCAAGGCGTGCTCACCTGGGCGATCGGCCAATTCCGCGGACGCGACGCGCGCGATTTTGGGAGCGTCAGCGTCGCAGGCGGCGATCGTCCAAGCCAAAACAACAGCCAAGGCCACAGCCCAAACGGCGCGCTTCAGGCGACAGGCGTCAAAAAACATCGCAAACCTCCGGTGAAGGACGCGGCCAAGCTCAAAACGCGCGGCTCAGCCGGCAATCCCGCCAGCGGGGGAGGTTTTGGCCCATTTATTTGTTTTATTGTTTTGATGTTTGGTTTGTTTACTAATTTTTCGATTGACTGATTTCGCGCGTCGCCGATGTGTCATGATTTTAAATTATTTTAATTCAGAAAAAGGCTCTTCATCGTCTTGAATTGACATCGACACGTCAAAGTCCTGAATTGACGTTGGCGTGTCGGCCGCCGCCGTGCCCCGTTCGAGCGACTTTAATTCGTCAATTGTGCGAGCGGGAAAAACCCATGTTTTTTCCCTCTCGCGCTCTCCCTTTTCCTTGCGC
>JAFVYB010000088.1 GCA_017500825.1 Myxococcaceae bacterium
AAAGGTGGGGCCGGCTGCGGGCCGCCGGACAAATGCCCGCCCTAAGCGCCTCAATGGCCTGTTTTATTTGCCCGATTTAATTTTGAACGCCTCGATGGGCCAGATTCGGCGCATGGGCGGACGAAAAACACGACAAAAATGACAAACCTATTCAATGCGGTGGTTTTATTGATTGTCGTTCCGTCGCCCATGCACCGAATTTGACCTAACGCGCAAACGCTCAAAATAAACCGATGCAATCACCGGTCATCTGAGGTGCTTAGGGCGACGGCGGCCTTTTGTCCCGCTCCGAATCCGAGCTAACGCGCAAAAGCCAAAAATTAAATCGAGCAAAGACCGCTCGTCTGAGGGGCGGAGAAGGAAAAGGGAGAGCGCGAGAGGGGAAAAAACATGGGTTTTTCCCGCTCGCACAATAACGAACTAAATTCGCTCAAACGGGGCAGAGCAGGCGCCGACACGCCAATGTGAATTCAAGACAATGTCGTGTCGTTGTCGATTCAAGTCTTTGACGTGTCGATATCGATTTAAGACAATGCCCTGCCAATGTTCATTCGGAACGATGACCATCCATGCCAATTCAGAACAACAAAAACAAAACATCAAAACCTTGGCGGTAGTTCTTTCCTCAAAATTTTAATAAATTTATACCAATCATCTTTGGGCGCGCTCTTCAGAACAGTGGTGTGCTCGGACAACATGGAGATCAGGCGGTATTCATGACCCGTCAATTCTTCCCGCTCGCTCTCGATAAATTGTTCGGGCGATATTTCTTTGGAAACATAGAGCGGTGGCGGCAGGAGTGAATTGGGCAGCGTTTCGGAGATATTCCAGAGATCGCCGGGCTGGACTTGGAGCGCCTCCGCCAGGAGATAAACTGTGCGCGAATCCGGATTGACCCGCGCGCCGCGCTCAATGCCTTCGATTGTAATGCGCGACAGATTCGCCCTCATCGCCAATTCCCGCTGCGTCCATCCGCGCGCGTGTCTGAACCTCAATAAATTTCGTCCGAAGATATTGGGGAACGCTTTTTTCCTGGTCGACGCTGGCGTCGTCATCCTGCAAACCTCTTTGGGTCCCCTTGTCCTTTCGTCATCAATCAATTCAGTGGCGCGGCGATAGGATTTTAAACGCCATACCTGGCGTGGCGGCGAATGATTCAGGTCTGCGGAACGCACAATCGCGACGCGGCGTCGCAGACATGCCCTTTGAGGTGGACGCAGGCATTGTCGACACAGGGCTGCCATTCGGCGGCGACTTCCGCCTGGGGCGCGGCGACATCGCCTTCAGCGTGGGCGGCGTGGTTGTGGGGAATGGCCTTGGAGGCGCTTTTGACGCAAATCCCGGTTCCATTCACATCGTCCTGAATCTGGCAATAATAGCCGTCCTCGCATTGCTGATAGCCGTCGCAGGGTTTGTTTTCCTGATCGAAATCGGTGGTGAGCGAACAACCCGTGGACAAAACAGAAAACGCCAGAAGGCCGATAAAAGCGCGCCAAAAAGACAATGGCCTTTGGTGGAAAACAGCAGGCATCGATCAACCCTCCACAAAACAATTAAAAATTAAACTCGCGTGTTACCAGCCGTCGCCCCAGCCATCGTCCACGCTTTCGGTCGATTTCTTGTCGGCGGCTTTGGGCTCTTCGCTGGAATCGCTGAAGGAAACGCGCCCGCTGGAAATGACTTCTTCGTCGGTTTGGGCGTTCGCGGCCGGGCGCGGCGCCTCGGGGGAGGTGGACGCAGGCGCGGGGGGCGGCGTTTCGGCGGAGGTTTCTTCCACGGCGACTGGCGCGGCGATTCGCACGGTTTCCTCGATCTGGCCGCCGAACGAGTCCTTCTTCACCAGGTCGCGAATCAGGAGGACGGTGCCTGTGGCCGCGGCCGCGAGCGCCACGCCAAAGGAGACATCGGCGAGAATGGCCGAGCGCATCCCCACCGTCTCGATGCGGTCGTAAACGGGGTTGTTCTGCGGGGCGTCGAGATCGGCGTAGGCGCTGGCCTGGCTGCTCGCGTTGACGCCAAAGCCGATGCCGCCGCCGAGGGCCGCCGCCGCCACGCCAAAGAGGACGTAGCTCGTGTGGCGCATCTTCCACTTGAAGGGATTGGTCCGCGCCTGCACGGCCCGGCCGCCTTTGTCGCGCGGCAAATCGACGGCGAACATCTTGCCCAACAGATCCTGAGACGAGGCGGCAAAGCCGGTCACGTCGTTTGGCACGAGCTCGTCGATGAAGGCGTATTCGTGGCCGTCCCTGGCGTCCACGCGGATGGCTGTCACGCGCAGGTTGTCGCCGCTCTGGCCGCGCACGCCGATCACCGCGATCTGGTCGGCATTGAGGAAGCCGGCGAGTGCCTGAGCCGCGTCGCTGCGCGCTTTGTCGAGAAAGCGGGCTCGAAGCGCGTCGAGCAGGGGCTGAAACTCGGCCTGGCGCGCGGTCGGTTCGAGTGATTCGTCAAACGCGCTCGCTGTTCCCGGAGAGATCGTTCGCTGCGCGCGCCGATAGCCCGGGGCGATCAGGGTCAGGATGTGATCGCCGGGGACGAGGTCGGTCAGTTCGAGCGGCGAGATGCCTCTGAATTTGCCGTCGATGTAGACCCGCGCCGAGACAGGTCGAACCTTCAGCGCGGCGCCTTTGGGCGGCTCCTTGGCGAGTGCCTCGCGCGACTTGCGGACCTGGGCGACGTAGTCGGGCGAGAAGAGATCGGGGTCGAACCGCGTCTCGAGATCCATCGGCAGGAGCTTGGCGAGAAGGCGGTCTGCGGCCTGGATTTCGGAATCGGCGAGCAGGGCGGCGATCTGGAGCGTCTGGGTGGCGACGTATTGCTCGAAGTGGCGCGTCAGGTCGGACTTGAGGAGGAGGTCCTGCGCCTCGACGGCCTTGTCGCGAGAGAGGGCGAGTTCGAGTTCGTCGTAAGCGGCCCGCGATTCGCCGAGGAGCGCTTCGACGCGCGCGCGGGTGGCATCCGATTCGGCGGCGGCGTCGGGATCGAGGTGGGCGATCAGGTCGATGAGGCTGAAGCGCCCGCTCTTGTCGGCCGATCCCTCGCCGAGGTGGTGAAGCTGGGCGGCGGCGTAGGACGAGGCGCCATCGAGGTCGAGGCCAATGACGGCGAGGCGTGGCGTCTCTCCTGTCGCGGCTGTCCCCTTGTCGGCGTTCGAAGGGGCGGGGGCAGGCGTCGCTCCCTGGGGGGCGGGCGCGGCGGCTGCTTCCGGGGTGTCAGCCCAGGCGGCGCTAACGCACACAAGGCCGAGAATCAGGCAGGCGGACAGTCTGAAGCAGGTGCTCTGGCGCGAGGACATCTGTTTTCCCTTTGCGAGGTCGAGAGCGCGCCTTTGGGCGGCGCAGGCCTTCGAACAGCGGGTTCATGGGAGCGGGGAGGACGGCGGGCCGCCCTGAAAGTGCGCGAGCGCGGCGGCAATCGCCGGATCTTCACCGCGTTCGGGCGCCCGGGCCTCTGACGGGGCAGGGGCGGAGGGCGGCGCTCTATCGCCTACAGACGACCGGAAATCCAGCCCAGCGGCAGAGGCGGTCGAAGGCGCAATCGCGATGTCCGGGTCGATGCCGTTGCCGTGGATCCGCTGCCCCGAGGGCGTCCTGTAGTGCGCCACCGTGAGCTTCAGCGCGCTGCCGTCCATGAGTTCAAAGGCCATCTGCACGCTGCCCTTGCCGAAGCTCCTGCCGCCGATGAGCACCGCGCGTTTTTCGTCGCGCAAGGCGCCCGCGATCAGCTCGGCGGAGGACGCGGTGCCCTCGTTGATGAGGACGGCGATGGGGTAGCCGGGTTCGGTGCCATGCGCGTGACTTTGGGGCGCGTCGAGAACGTCTCCGCCACGGCCCTGGAGCGTGAAGATGGTGCGACCGCCCGGCAGGAAGAGGTCGGCGACGCGCGTCGCCTCGTCGATGCGGCCACCGGGGTTGTTGCGCAGATCGAGGATCAGGCCGCCGAGCTGATTGCCCGCCTGGCCGCGCAGATCTCTGAGGGCGGCGGCGATGGCCTTGGACACGCCTGACTCGAAGCGCTTGACGCGCAGATAGCCGAACGCCCCTAGGCCCGCCTGGCCGATGATCGACGCGTCGACCACGAGCGAACGCGGGCGGGCGCGCAAAAGCGTGATGTCGCGCGCCGTCTTGAAGCCCTCCCGCATGACGCCGAGCACCACTTTGCTGCCCTCCGGACCACTGAGGAGCGCCTCGGCCAGGAGCGGATCGAGTCGCATCGTCGAGCGGCCGTCGATGTGGACGATCTGATCGCCGGGCTCGATGCCCGCGCGCGCCGCCGGCGAATCGTCGAGAGGGGCGACCACGGTCAGCTGACGAAAGCGGACGCCAAAGAGTTCGTGGGGAATGAGCGTGAGCTCGATGCCGGGTGTGGCCAGGTCTGCGACCGCCTCGCGGGCGCGCAATTCGCGGACTTCGTCGGCCGTCAGAAAAGCGGAGTGCGGGTCGAGCGTGGCCACCATGCCCTGAATGGCGCCATCGACGAGGCGCGCGGGCTCAGGGGCGGCGACGTGACTGTTTTCGATGTGGGCCAGCACCTTGGAGAAGCGCGAGAGCTCCCGATACATCGCGTCGCCATCGGTGCCGGCGTTGCCCCGGGCCTCGGGCACACCGCGCGCGGCGACAGCTCCCGCCACAAAGGCGCCAAGGACCCAAAGCGCGACCTTTCTGTTGCTGTGCATGGTGTTCTCCTGTCGTGGCGGACGCGCGAGGGCGCGACGACTTCTCCCATTCAGCGCCGCGACTGGCCCTCTGACCCGCCGTGGTTGTCGCCCCTCTCCTCCCCTGCCGCCGCCTCGCAAAGGCCCAATTCCACGCCCTCCGACAGCTGCCGCTCCGCCTCCAGGTGTCGATAGATGGTGCGCGGATCGACGCCGAGCGCGCGCGCTGTCTGCGTCCTGTTGCCGCCGTTCAGCGCCAACGCCTGGTTGATGTAGCGGCGCTGGAAATCGTCCTTGGCCTCGGCGAGCGGGACGATCTCCCTGGGCAGGTCTTCATCGAGGTCGAGATCAGCGGCGGTGACGAGCGCCCGATCGGCCAGCACCACGGCCTTTTTGACGCGGTTTTCCAGCTCGCGGACGTTGCCCGGCCAGGCGTGGCGCCTCATGCCGTTCAGCGCGCTCTGGGCAAATCCCCGGGCACTCGCGCCCAATTCGTCCGTGGCCCGCCGCAAAAAGTCGCCTGCCAGCAGCAGGACATCCTCGCCGCGCGCGCGCAGGGGCGGCAGGTCGAGGGTGACGACGTTGAGCCGGTAGTAGAGGTCCTCGCGGAAGCGCCCGCGCCGGATCTCGTCGGTGAGCACGCGGTTGGTCGCGGCCACGACGCGGATATCGATGGGGTCCGCCCGGTTGTCGCCGACCTTGGTCACGGTCCGTTCCTGAAGCACGCGCAGGATTTTGACCTGCAGCGCGAGCGGCATCTCGCCGATCTCGTCGAGGAAGATCGTCCCGCCGTCCGCCGCCTGAAACCTGCCCTTGCGCGTGGCCACGGCGCCGGTGAAGGCGCCGCGCAGGTGCCCGAAGAGCTCGCTCTCCAGGAGTGTTTCCGGAATGGCGCCGCAGTTGATGGTGACGAAGGGGCCTTTGGCACGCGGGCTGCGGCGGTGAATCTCGCGGGCGACGAGCTCCTTACCTGTCCCTGTCTCGCCGGTGATGAGCACCGAGACATCGGTCGGCGCCACCTTGGCGACGCGGCGGTAGATGTCGCGCATGGGGGCGCTGGTGCCGACGAGATCGCCGAAGCGCTTCGTGTTGAGGACCTCGCGCATGGTCTCGTTGTCGAGCCTGAGCTCGTTGAGGAGCAGGGCGTTGCGCAGGATGAGCGAGCCCTGTGCCGCCCAGATCTCCAGAAGCCCGCGCGCGCGCTCGTCGAAGCGGTGGGCGAAGCGATCGTTGCCCAGATAGATGAGGCCGATGACCTCGCCCTTCTCCAGAAGCGGCACGCAGAGCACCGAGAGGAACCTGAGGCTCGCCACGGAGGCGCTCTGCGAAAATTCGGGGTCGCTCAGGGCGTCGTGGACGAGTTGCGAGCGCCGCGTTTTGAGGACGCGGGCCACAATCGAGTCGGAGAAGAGCAGCGCCGCCGCCGAGAGGTTCTCGCGCCTTGGACCGCGCGCCACCTTGATCGCCGGGACGCCGTCCTCCAGCAGGATGAGGAAGCCGCGATCGGCGTGTGTCAGCGCGATCACCTGGTCCATCATCAGTTCGAGCAGGCTGGCGAGCTGGTAGTCGCCAAGCAGGGCCTGGCTGAAGCGGTGAAGCGTCGCCAAGGCGTCTCGCTCGATGTCGCAGGCCGCGCGCTCTCCTGGAGTGGACGCCACGGGAGCGGACGGCGCGGGCGTCTGCGGCACCGCCCGGGGTTGTCGCTCGATGAACTCGATCGTCAGCGCGACCTCGCCCAGTTCCACTCTGTCGCCCACCTTGAGCCGCGCCTCGCCACAGGGTTTGCCGGCCACCCGGGGCAGCGACGCTTTGGTGTGGCCAAAGGCCATCATCTCGACGAACTCGCCCACCTTCTCCAACTGCAGGGCGCACTCGGGAATCGATGGGTGATCGATGACGACGCCATTGTCGGTAGCGCGCCCCACGCTCGTCCGCGCGCGAACGAGAGGAACGGTGCGCCGCGAGCCGTCGGGCATGGCGATGGTGATTGAGAGCATGGGCTGTCTCCACGACCAGAGGCGAGGTCAGGCTGGGCTGGGGCGCTGGCTTCAGAAGGTGCCAAAAACGCCAGCTGCGGCGCCGCCATCGAGTGGGGCGATGAAGAGCTGCGCGTCGTCTCCAAGCTGCGGCGACTCGCCGGGCGGGCGCGGCACTTCAAATTCGGTGACGGTCTCTTCGCGGTGATGGGCGACCGCGTCGATGACGCCGCCCACGTAGAGCGCGAGCGTCGTCCCAAAGAGCGCCCAGTTGGCCACGCGCCAGATGCGGGCCGAGTCGAAGTTTTCGGGGCGGACTTTGCCGTCAGCCTCAACCTTCGAGTCGAACTGCACCCAGGTGAAGATGGTCCCGGCCACGGCCAGACTCTGGCCAATCGCGAACATGACACCGACCTGATGGCGCTCCTGCGAGATCTGCGCCGCTCCCAACGGCAGGAAGTTGGTGAAGAAGGAATGGCGTTCGACGCGCTGGATGAGGAGCGGCTGTCGGGTCAGCGAGGCGCGGCGGGCCTCCATCGCCTCCAGTTCTTCCCGGGCGCGGCGCTCGGCAATCAGGCGGCGGCGCTCGCGGATAGGGGCGAGAAAAGCCGCTTTGTCGGCGCGCACCTCTTCGAGCAAGTCGACGGCGATTGGCGGGACGAGCAGCGGGTCGAGCGCGTAGTCCGGGTCGAGCGCGAGCAGGCGTTCAAAGGAGGCGCGGGCCGCGTCACGATCGCCGAGATAGAGGTGCGACAGGCCGTGAATGCGCCAGGCCTCGGTCAGCTCGTCTTCCGCCGTCAGCGCCTTTTGCGAGGTGAGCGACTCGATGGCCGCGATGGCTTCCGGATAGCGCCCAAAGTCGAACCGCTCCCGCGCTGGCCTCAAGAGTTCGGGCACCGCCGCCAACGACGGCCAAACACAGCCAAACAGAGCGCCCAGACAGAGGAGGCAGCGACAGGCGACAAGGGCGCGGCGGGCGATGGCGGGGCAAAGAGGCATCTGTCGAAGGGCGGCGCCGGAACCGCGGGGCCTGAATCTGACGCGGCCATCACCGGCGGACGGCAAAAACGGCGTGCCGCGAGGGCGGGCGCCTCTTGGCAGCCGTTCAATAGCGAATCGAGCAAAAAGAGCCGCCAGGACGCGTTTTTGTCACTCGTCCACAGCGAAGGGCGACTCGATCACGCGCGCCTGTCCAGCCTCGAATCGCTCAGTGCGCGCGACATCTGGCTTGCCCTGCCTCACGAGGACAAAGGTGACTTCGCCGCGCAGCTCACCCGGCGGCAGGGGGACGGCGACCGGATCGCGCACCGAGTCGGCGCAACTCGCCCTGCGCAGGCCATCGAGCCAAATCTCGCACGCCTCCTCACTCACGACCGACAGAAGCGCGGGGCGCGCGCGCAGGCGAAACACCACCGGTGGATTTTGATCGCCCGTCGCGACCGTCACGCCGCGCGACTCCGCCAGACAACAGGGCGATTCGACGCGCAGCTCGTGGCGACCGACCGGAACCTCCCCGGACCAGGTGGGCGCGTGGCCATTGACCCACTTCCCGTCGAGGAAAATGCGCCCCCAGGTCAGCCCGTGCGTGGCGTGCTGCACCATGACTTCCAGCCGACCCAAGACCGCGGCCTCGACCTCGTCGCGCCTGTTCGCGCCAACCTCTGCCCCGCGCATCGACGGCGCTGTCGATGTTTGCGCCAAGGTGTTCGCGCCGCGCCCGTCCCCTTCGCCGACCGGGAGGAACGACTCGCTCTGTTCGACAGGTTTTGGCGGCGGGCGCTCTGACGGCCCGACCACGGCTCGTGACGGCTCCTTCGCCGCGATGAGTGGCAATCCTTGCGACTTGCCCGTGCCCGGCAGCTGGTCCTGATTTTGGTTTCGCGAGGCTGTCGGCGCGCCCGCGTCACCTCCGGTGCGCGCCGCGTTGTCTGCCGTCGACGCCTCATCCGCGTCTGGTTCATTCCCAAGCCGCGACGCCTGTGCCGGTGTCGATGTCGATGACAAAGCCGCGCGCGGCGGGACGACAGAGGCCTCTTCCGTCGCCACATTCGATTCAGAAGCCTCCAGCCGCGCTCCCCCCCCCATGAAGTCAAAGAGCAGCGCCGAGGCGAGCGCGAGCGTGGGACCAGCGATGACCAAGCGACCGATCCACTGTCTGCGACGCGCGGCATGACGCATGCGGTGAATGCGCGAACGCAACGCCTGTGCCCTCGCGTCTTCAGGTGCCACGCAGAGAACGCGATCGAGCCGTTCGATGGCCCGCGCCAGGCGAGGCGGCTTTTGCGACAGCGCGGAATCGACCTGCGCACACCAGCGCTCCACGAGCTCGGACCTCATCTCGCACCGCGCTTCGTCAGGACGCGCGATGAGCGCCCGCAACCGCCCCGCAGGATCGTCGAGCCCCTCCTCTTCGAGGATCGTCTCCAGCGCCGCGCAGAATTCTCCGCCATCCGAAAAGCGCCGCGCCGGATCGCGTTCCAGGCAGCGATCGATGAGGGCGCACTGCCTCTCCGAAAGAAACGGCGCGCACAGGCGCAGGTCCTCGCGCTCGACATCCAAAATTTTGCGCAGCGTCTGGGAGGCGTTGTTGCCCAAAAACGGCGGGGCGCCACTGACGAGCCAATAAAGGATGGTGCCTGCCGAAAAGATGTCCGAGGCCGGTGTGGCTCGCTCGCCCTCGATGATCTCCGGCGCCATGTGCAGCGGTGATCCGACCAGCGTCCCCGTCATGGTCATGCGCGTCTGACTGTCGAGGATGCGCGCGATGCCGAAGTCCATCAGCTTGAGCCCACCCGACTCGCTCAGCATCACGTTCTCGGGTTTCAGATCGCGATGGACGACGCCGTTTTGGTGAGCGTGCGCCAGCGCGCAGGCCAGCTGATGCATGACCAAAAACGCCAACTCACCAGGAGGCGCGAGGGGATGCGCGGCCACAAACGCGCTCAGCGTCGGCCCATGAATCAGCTCGGTGACGATGAAGGCGTCGTTCGAGTCGAGCGCGGCGACATCAAAAATCTCGACGATGTTTGGGTGGCGCAGACGCGCCGTCGCCTGTGCCTCGCGGGCAAAACGGGCGCGCGCCTCGGGATCGAGCGCGAGATGCGGGTGAAGTACCTTGAGCGCCACGGTCCGCCGCAGGCTCTCGTCGAACGCCTCAAACACCTGGCTCATCCCGCCCGAACCGATGGGTTTCAGGACGCGGTAGCGATCGCGCTGTGCGGCGGCCACGGTCATGAGGACGCTCCAGCGAGGGCTCCGTGCGCGAACACCGAACAACCGACAGATGGCGTCACGCGATCCAAGCGCCGCAACGTCGCCCCCGGAAAAGCAAAAGGCCCGACACCCTCTCGGATGTCAGGCCTCTGTTTGAGCGGGAAAAGGGATTTGAACCCTCGACCCTCGCCTTGGCAAGGCGATGCTCTACCACTGAGCTATTCCCGCGAAGTTTTCGGTGCCGCTCGAAAACGGGCGGCCTTTTAGAGGCCTTCGCCGCTGTTGTCAACAACTTTTTTCGGCGATCTCACTTTTTTCTCGTTCCTCGGCCTTGGACTTCGCGCTGGCGGGCGCGCTGTCCTTGGCATCCATCAAGCTGAGGAAGCCCTTAAAGTAGTCCACAGCAGAGACGATCGACGCGACCAGCGACATCCACAAAAGCCAAGTGCCCACCCTGTTGCAGCTCGCCGTGATCTGAAAG
This sequence comes from Myxococcaceae bacterium, assembly GCA_017500825.1. Taxonomy (GTDB): domain Bacteria; phylum Myxococcota; class Myxococcia; order Myxococcales; family UBA5297; genus UBA1203. Next base: position 10,325 of record JAFVYB010000088.1, read on the forward strand.
AGGCCGAAGTCGAACGTGTAGGTGTAGTGGACGAGCAGCAGGATGATGCTGGTGAGCTGGAACATCGTCTTCCACTTGCCGCCCTGCCCTGCCGCGATGACCACGCCCTCGCTCATGGCGATGGTCCTCAGCCCGGTGACGATGAACTCCCGGGCGAGCAACAGGATGACGAGCACGCTGGAGACACGGCCAAGCCGCACGAGCAGGACAAAGGCGGCCATGACGATGAGCTTGTCGGCGAGCGGATCGAGGAATTTGCCGGTCACCGTCACCAACCCCTGACGCCGCGCCAGCCATCCATCGAGGAAATCCGTCGCCGAGGCCGCGCCGAAGATGAGCGCCGCGTAAAGAGACGAACGCGGGTCGGCATACCAGGTGAACAGGATGAAGAAGGGGATCGCGAGGATCCGCACCATGGTGAGGATGTTGGGGACGTTCAGGAGTTCTTTTTTCAGGTTGGCCATGGCTCGAATGCGACGCCCTGGAGGCGGCGGGAGATGAATGGTGGCGCCAGAGGAGCGACTCGCCCGTTCAGCGGTTCTGCTGCTCTCGCGTCAACAGGACGACGCCTTGCCCTGACAGCTCGACGAGTGTTTGCGCGTCTGAGAGCGGCTGGGAGGCATTCGACAACGACAAGGCGCGCGGCACGAGCTCATCGTGCCAGCCAACGATGCGCGTGAGCGGCACCTGGCAGGTGGACGACTTGATCGCCCGCGACAGCACAGGGCCGGGCAGGGCGAGCAGCACGCGCCCACTCCCCGAGAGGCACACGAGCGAGAGCTTCCTGTCGCCCGCGAGCTGGATGCGGCCATTCTCAAACGAGAGAGATGACTCGAAAGCGTAGAGCCACTTCTCCTGAAAGAAGACGGTCTCTCCGCGCAGCCGAAGCGAGACAAAGGTCCTGCCCGCCGGATCGACGACGAGCGCGCCCTCGCCCGCGACGCGCATCATCAGATCATCGCCAGTGCCGAACATGCGCTCGACCGCCGCCCCCTGAAAGCGCTTCTGCAAAGGCGTGAATTCAAGGCCGCCCGTCGCGATCAGCAGACCGTTGACGCGAGAGAAGAGCTCCTGACGCACGTTCATCTGAATCGTGTCGCCAAGGACAAAGCTCGCCGCGCTCTCCTTCAGCGCCAGCGTGCCCTGGGCCTCAAGTGCCTCCAGCGATTCAAACCGGCAGTGACGCGACAGCCCCCTTGCCCCTGCCGTCGAAGCGGCATCGAGTTCGAGCACGTTCACCGACGCCCCCTCCTCGACGCTCTCGACCGGAAGGAATTCGCCGTCAGCCTCCTCCGCCTCTGGCGCCGCGTCGGCCACCTGCTGCCTGTCCGCTTTGGCCGCCTCTGTCGACGGCATCTCTGGCGCCGCGTTGGCATGTGGATCGCCCGCCGCGACCTCCACCTTGGGCGCCGACTCCTCCGACGGAGGCTCCCCCGCGCCATTCTTCATCGCCTGCTCCATGCGCTCGGCCATGTTCAGGTTGCCTGCGCGGATGAAGCACGCCTGGGCGCGCGCGTATTGCCCGGTCTGCGAAAGCGCCAGCCCGAGGTAGCCCTGCGCCTTCTTGTGCTCGGGGTCGAGATCGAGCGCGATCTCCAGCTCCTCAATGGCCCGCTCGAACTTCTTTCCCTTCACGTAGACGAGCCCGAGGTTGATGCGCAGCGTCGGATCGATGGGATTGTCGTGGACCAGCTGCTCGTAATGCGTCGCGGCGTTCTCAAAGTCGTTGAGCTTGAAGAGCGTGAGCGCCAGCAGGCCCTGAATTTTGGAGCTCTTCACGTCCTCCGCGTGCAGGCGTTCGAGAATCGCGCGCGCCTCATCGAGCTTGCCCGCGCCCAGCAGGCGCTCGGCGTTCGCAATGGCGGCATCCTTCGTCTTCGCAGCCTCGTCTGAACTCATGCCATCACCTCTGCTGCGCCTCGGCAGGCCTCACCGGCCGCAGCGCTTTGTAGTGTTCGTAGAGCTCCAGAACCCGGGAGAGGTAGGCCCTGGTCTCGGGAAAATTCGGCACTCCGCCCGCCCGACTCACGGCCTTCGGGCCAGCGTTGTAGGCGGCAATCGCGCGCGTGAGATCGCCCTCGAAGAGGTCGGTCAGGTAGCGCAGGTAACGGACGCCACCAGAAATGTTCTGCTCGGGATCGAAAGGGTCCTCGACCGAGAGCTCGGCGGCGGTGGCGGGCATCAGCTGCATCAATCCCTGCGCTCCAGCCTTAGAGACCGCCCGCGGTTCGAAGTTCGACTCGACAGCCATGACGGCAAGCGCGAGCTCGTAGGCCACGCCATGGCGTTCGCAGGCCTCAATCAGGAGCGCGCGATATCGCTCGGGAATCGCCTTGCGCCGGATGCGCCTGGACGCGGCGGCCTCACTTCCCCGCAGCGTCAATCGGGTGACGCCATTTTGCTGTCGCACGCGAACCGTCCGTCGACCGTCGCTCGGCGCGATGTTGCTCAGGACCAAAACGCCGTCGTCCCAGTAGCGATAGAGCTCCTCTGCCTCTGCGCGCGGCACCAAGGACAGCTGCGCCGCGAAGAGGATGGCGGCGAGAGCGCACGGGCCAATTTTCGCGATGGCCAGAGGGACGGGACGAGGCATGGGCAAGGGATGGATGGCTACCTGAGATCGTCGGCGGAGAGCGGCGCGGGGATTCAACGACCGGCCTCGTCCGACAAAGGGCGCGGGACCTTAGCAACTCCCTGTGACACCGCAAGTTCGTCATCGGCGGGCGCCTGTTTCCGCCTGTTTCCCGCGACGCGTCGCTCCCCTGCCCTTCACTCGTCGCCAATCGTCGCCGGCGCCCTCTGCCTGCCTTGACGCCACTCATTGGGCAGCGCCCCAGAGCGCCAGAGAAGCGCGAGATAGACGGCGGCAAACGCCACCCCCGAGGTCAAAAGCGCCGCGAAACGCGTGTCGGCCAAAAAGAAGAGACAACCCGCGCACAGAGGAACCGCGCCCATCGCGGCGAGCGCCTGTCGTCCGAGATCGCGCAGCGGCAGACTCTGGAGCATCGAGGCGCCCAACAGACGCGCGGCGCGCCGCAACATGGCGAGCTTGCCAAACACCTCGACGGTCACAAATCCCAGGAGCGCGCCAATCGGTCCCCACAGGCGCAGACAGACGAGGACGAGGGGCAGCGTGGCGGCGAGCTTGATGACCGACAGCCCGAGCAAAAATCTGTTCTGGGCCCGCGAGCGCATCACACCGTCGAGCGGCAGCGACGAAACGAGAATCGTGATCAGCGAGAGGCGAAAGATGGGCGCCGCGTCCGCGTATTGCTCGGTGAAAACAAAGGCGATGAGCGTTCTGGCGCACAAAAAGAGCAGGACACACGCGGGCACAAAGGCCAGCGACAGGCGCGCGACCGCCTCGTGAAAGAGCGCGAGAGCCTTTTGGGGATCGCGGCGCGCTTCTTCTTCGCCGAGCCCAATCTGCAGCACCTCCGAGACGGGCGTGTAGAGGATCTCGACGATCGGCAGCTGAAAACACCCCACCGCGTAGAGCGCGAAGAGCGCCGGGGTGACGCTCGCGGCGACCGCGTATTGATGAAACTGCTGCTGCGGAATGATCAGCAGAAAGGCCGCGCCCAAGGGCAGCGCGTAGGCGAGCTGGCGTCGAAAATCGGCCCACCGCACCTCAAATCCGAGGCGCGCGACAAGCCAGACAAAACAGGCGACTGCCTTGAGCCCAAGCACCACCGCGATGCCGACAAAAAGCCCGCGACTCGACTGGCCAAGCACCGCCCCGGCGACCATGGCCAATCCGCGCAAAACCTCGCTGAGCACACGGACCACGGCCGCCTCGCGCATCCGCCCCAAACTCGTGAGCGCTGGCTCAAAAACGCTGCCCGCAATCCAAAAAAACGTCACCGCCGCCATCAGGGGCACGAGGGCGGTCAATTCGCCGTTGTCAAAAGCGGCGTCGATGAGCGGTTCACCAGCGAGAATCAATCCCGCCGCCAAAAGCGCGCTCACAAGCGACCAAACGAGCGACTGCGACACAAATCGGGCGCACAATTCAGGCTCGCGCGGCACAAAATAATAAAGACTCGATGCGGCCCCCATCGGGATCACCATCGCCAGCGTTCCAGCAATCAGCCACGCCTGTTTGAACGTTCCATAGGCGGCCGGGACGAGAAATCGCGCCAGAATCGCGGGCACCGCCAGCGTGAGCGCCGCGGACAGGGCACGCGCCACCATCAGCGGTCGCGCGCGCTTGAGAATCGACTCGGACACGGTCGCGGCCTCCTTCGCGCCAGACAAGCTAGGCAGCGACAGGCTCGCGCGGCAGTCCCTCCGAGAAGGTTTGATAGGCTGATTTATGAATTCAATTGGACGCCATTCCGTCGTGTTTTTAAAACACTAAAAAGCGCAACCACCCATCAACATTCAAAAATCTTGAATTAAACAAAAAAAAGAGCTTCCGGCGTCTTCGGCCAAAAGCTCTCATGTGTATTCTTCAATTTTATCCAACCAGGCGGTCAAAATAAAACGTTTTGCGCGCCCTTCGCCGTCACAATCCGGCCGCCCATCCTCTCCATCATAAAATATCGACCAGGAAACACGCGTCGTTTAATTTTTAATGTCCACGCATCACCTCGGCGAGGCGCTCCGTATGATTGCTTATTTTCCCGGCGAATTGTTTTGTGAATTTGTCGGCGCGGGCATCGCGGGCGCAGATGGCGCGGCTGGCATGGTGGACGCGGGCGCCGGACTGGTCGCCTGTCCCTGCGGCGCGGGCGGCAAATTCGGATCAATACTCTGGCCATTCATCGGCAGCGCGGGCTGGTTGTCGGCGTTTTCCAATCCCTGTTGCAGCGCGCCCATCATCTCGGTCAACTTGGACATCGGCAAGATCATCAAATCCTTGGAAAACGCTGAATAGGCGTTCTTGCCATGCGCGACGAGCTCAAGCGTGCTGCCATTCCAAAGGACCAGGCGGACGATCTTCATGAGTGGCGCCGATTCACTCACAAAAACTTTCAAATCCCCCCTGAATGATTTGACCGATACCTCCTGACACTCGAATTCACCGGCCAAGGTCTTTAGGCGCGTCGGCTTTTTGCTCTCGCGCACTGAGCTCTGCATTTCCTTTTTGAGGATATTTTCCAAACGGCAGGAAGCCTTGCTCCGCTTTTTCTTTTCGGCGGGCGGCACCAAAAACGCGCGCGTTCCCTGTTTCAGCTCCTGAATGAGCTCGCCCTCTGGCGACACGCGGCTGCGCACGGCGAATTCACCCAATTTATCAAACCAGAGCTCAAAACCCGTCTTCTTTGTTTCGGGGTCGGCGATAATCGACAAACGCATGATCGCGCTCGTGTCCGGCACGCCATTCTTCAAAGGCGCGTATTCCACCCATTCACCGGCATTTGACTCAAAAGAGCCTTGCAATAATTCCGGCAAATTCGCGCTGTCCAGGGACACTTCGCATTCGTCATCGTTCGACACTTTATTTGTCGACGCTTTATCTTGCGGCGCGGCGGGGGACGTGGTCGCCAAAGGCGCGGCCAAACTCAAAAGCGCGATCAACGCATACGGTGCCATCATCATTATCTCCTCACTCGTCCAATGACAGTGACCGGTTTACCAACGCCATCGACGACAAAACTCAGCGGTCCCTGTGGCGTGGCCGCAGTCACCACTGTCGAGAGAAAAAAGTCACCCGTTGTCTTATCGCAGACGAGAAAAATCGTGCCGGGCGCTTTTATTTCAGCCGTCAATTTCGTCACCGGCTCCTTTCCCAGGCTTTGAACAATTCGATAGCGCTCCGCCAAACCAAACGATCGATACCCCGTCCATTGGCGATCGCCCAAGGCGTCGAGCAAGGCATCGGATTCAACAGAATCGCATGAATGCGTCGACAGATATTCTTTCAGCGAATGCATGGCGCTCATGGCGCGCGTGGCGGGCGGCGTGAATGTTTCTGGATGGCTGCGCTCGCCCAACCCCGCCGAGGTGCGAAAAATCCAGCCATTGGTCCAAAGCACCCAACCGAGCAATAAAACGGGAAGCACATGGCTCCAGAGCGGCATACGCCATTGAATAAACGTCGCGCCCAAAAGCCAGCAAAAATAAACAAACGCCATTACAAGAAACACAACATGGACAACGAGATACCGCGCGTCTTCAAAAAAATAATATTCATTACGCAGGACATCGACACATGTCCACAGCGCGCGCGATTTGGCGATCAAAACAAAGAGAATGATGCCACCATACATCAAAAATCGAATCAATTTCAGCATGATGCCTCTTCAAAGACCGCGTCCTTGACGCCGCGCGACAACAAATACCCGATTATCTCGCGTTGAGGATCGACGATGGGCAATCGACACCGGACAACCAGCGCTGCCATTATCGTCCAAAGGTCTCGCCGCGAAATGAAACACTCAGGTCAAAACAAACCCCGGCTCGCCATCAATGCCGCGCCTCAAAATAAAGTGCCCGGCTGGGGAGTCAAAATCCTCCCTCCCCAGCCAGGCAAAATAAATGACGGAAGATGCATCAAGGGGAAAACACACCTTCCGTCAAATGGAGGGCTACAACCCCCTCCTTTTCTAAGGAAATGGCAAAACCAACAGCAGGTAAAACGCCTTGGTATAGTATTGATAGGCGGACATCATCCGCTCAAAGAAAAACGCGGAGGCGCCAAGGATGGCCATCGACATCAGGGCATATTCCGTTGTCGCCTGGCCCAGCTCTGAGGCTCTCTTTTTGAGGATGGTCTTCATGGGAAACCTCCAACAGTCTGTTTGTATTTCAGAAGGTGTCGCTCATCGCGGCATTACTCACGCGAATCCTGGATGTTGACAATGACCGCCACGCCCTCGCGGCCTTCCTGATTCTTGGCGAGGCTGAACATCATGTGTTTTGTTCCCTTTTTCAACTGCAAAAAGGCCGCCTTGCCCAGGCCATCGACATCCGGCTTGTATTCCTCCATCTGCCAATTCTGACGGCCGAGCGTGTCGCGAATATGGCCGACAGCGCTGACCATATCAAAGCGCGGCTCGACATAGCTCACAACCGATCCGGCCTCGCGGGGCGAACCGACATTCATGATGCCCATGGCGTGCGCGGAAAAGGGAACATCCGGCGCCTTGTGCGCGGAACCACCGCCCAAAAGCTTGCCCGACACGGGAATCACCGACGGAAAGACGATTGTCTGGCCGCCGCTCGGCGCAATGGCGATATTAATCTGATCTTCCATGTCCTTGCTCAGGGCATAGACATTGAACTCGCCATTCTCCAGCTCGCGGAGCACGGGATCGAGGCCATTCTTTTTGAGCGCCTTGACATAAAAGTCGCGCACCGCCTCGGGCGAATCCTTGGTGTAAAAATATGAAATCCGCGTCTCGACATCATTGACCGCGAGATCACGGCCCAGCGGGTATTCCATACTCCCGGGATAGGGCGGGATCTCATCGGCCTGATAATACTGCTGGGGCAATTGATAGGCCACCGCCTCACTCGCCGGCCTGTCCCCCAGAAAGAGACCGCCCACAAAAAAACCAGCGCCGGCAACGAGAACACCACCGATCTTCAATATCTTCAGCGCGCTCATGGTGAATCCTTTCTTCATCAGGGTTTAGTTTTGCCAGCAGTCAGCTCTATTGATAACCTGGGACTTAGGGCATCCCATGTAATAACTTGAACTATCCGAATTGCTCTGCCGCTGATAAACTTTGTAGTAGTTACTATCCTGCCAAGACCACGTATCTCGAACAACATTTGTGTAAAAACTTGTTCGTGCACCGCATCTTTTGTTTTTAGAACAATAAGGATTAACGACATCCATGGTTACACACCCGGTTCCAGATGCACAAGTGTCGGGGGTATCAGCAGTAGAACCCTTTAATGCATAAGAGCGAACGGTCGGTGTAAATGGATTATCAATCCCTATGGCTGATTGAATTTTATTCAAAAATTTAGATAAGAGGCCTTTCCCATCATCTCCTCCGCCAAAATCGAGTGTATCTTTTAAAAAATCACCGATATCTTTAAAAACTCCCAAAAAAAACATTCGTTTGACTTGAGCATAATACGCCTCATTTTTTGTTGAATTTTCACCATAATCCACATCATCTCCATCATATAACCTCCAATCATCTACCAGCAACTTTTGGTTTGCGGAAAAGTCAAAAACATCGTCTGGAAGAAGGGTATCTCCAAATATGGGTGCAGTTCTTTTAAAATATAATTTTGAAGAAACCGTCGTCTTCACAAACCCCTTAGAATTTAAACCAAATCTATTGTAAAAAAAGTTAGCGCCTTGACCCGAAAATTCAAGAACTTTATCCATGATTGACTTTATAATCCCTTCCGAATCGTTCTCAGAATTCAACTCTGTCTCATCTACATCTTTTTCACCTTTAATATTGTCTCCAAACAATAGATCATCTGTCCATGTCGCAGTGATAATTGAATCCGAAGATGAATTTTCACCCTCATTCTCCAGAGTCGTCACGCTAAGACCAGATACTTTTTCATTAAAAATACCAGCATGTTTATTGTAATCAGAATTATTACTTGTCGCACTATTCATGTCATCTCCCCACAAAGCATCAAGCTCATTTTGGACTTGTTGACTTTGAATTGAGTGCGTCCCAGCCTTCCAATTTGTATTTTCTGTCGCAATGAGCTCCCAAACAGAATATCTTGATGCCTCCAATATCTTTATATGCATCAAAGACAAGTCAAAGAAGAATATCGCATACATCACCATCGGCACCATTACCAATGATAAAATGGCTACTTCCACTGCGGCAGCACCGTGCTCGTTTTCAATCTTTTTCATAATATCCCTCCCTATTATCAATGAGACAAAACTGTTGAAATAACATTTCCTGTCAAGGCAGCCAAGAGGTCTCCTAGCACCGGAATCTTACCCAGCATGTCTGTATATTGCGTAAACACTGGAGCCATTGGCGCTAATTTCGCCCCCCAATATGGATTAAAGAAATTCGGAGGCTCAGCCCAAGCACCGGGACGATGATAATAAACTTCAGCATTGGCCCATGCATGGAATCCTGGCATTCCTAAAAAGTTTCGATCCTTCAGATGATTGAAATTATACTCATCTAAACACTCTGCATTAAATTTATCATTTAAGCCCTGTGTTCCATTTTGGCAATCTGCCAAAGCAGAGGTCGGCCCCTCCACAGAGCCAACACTCGAAACTTTTAGCTTATTCTCCCCAAATCCCAGATAATTTATTGGGAATTTTGGATTTTTATTAGCTCCCGCGAGAAAATACGGATATTTCTTATCCTTCTCGAATCTTTCTATATTTAATGAAAGATATTTCGTCACGCCTTTAAATTTATGATTATTGCTGCATTCACAACTATCATCAATCCGAACCGGTGCTCCACCAAATGTATTTTTTAATGTCTCATACACAGTATTATCTATATTGCCACAAGCATCATCGCCACCAATCTCTCCTATGGCATCATCTAGTGCATCAGTAGAACTGCCACTGCTTGAATTACAATAATTCTCACAAAACTCTTTTGGATTGTAGTTTTCATTTCCGGATGATGCGCCAGGCTTAACTTCCCATTTCGTTTCACAATTCTTAATCGTATTCCCTTCAGAATCTGTCGTTTCAGTGCAATGTTCTTTCTCTTCACAAACCTCTTCACATCCCTTCTTTTTATCATTATTACTTGAACTCGACGCGTTATCAATGGCTTCTTTAATCATATCACAAACGCCGTCGGCCATTGTATTAATTTCAGTAAACCGACAATGTTTTGTGATATTAGTATCTTTTGTAGATTGGATACCCACAGATGTAGAAACAGGTGCTATCGGAAGCGCCTTGGATATCCACTTCAGAACCGTTTTAATAAACCCAGCTTTTCCATCGCCAAACGCATTCACAAGGTCTGTCGAAATGATAGCACCACCAGCTAGATCTGATTGGCTCTCATATGTTCCCGATTTAAACAATGGATGTTTTGTTTTATTATCAGAAAATGGCCAATCCCCTAAAAGCTTATCAACATTATATTCAGAAGGGATAGGATTCGCAAGAATCGTTCCACCTTCAGACGTAACTCCTATTTTTGCCAAAAATTCTGCTACACGTCCTCCTGCAACCTCTTCGATAATTTCGCTCAACAAATCCTTTCGATTCGTTTCCCATAATATATCACCAGAAGAACCTTCTCGGGAAGCGTTTACTAAATTCGTCATCAAACGAGTCGCATTTTTTACTTTTTGATTACTAGAGCTAGAGCCAATTTCTTCAGACCCTTTAGCGTCAAAAATACTAGGTGGGATTCCAGGAATAAAAGAAAGCCAATTAACTCCAAGCTGAAGTTCCCAAAAGAGTCCTACTCCTGTGACATACGATGCTTTTGCTAGAGAATCTTGGTTAACCAGAGAACCTGCGGTTTCAGTCATTACAGACTGATAAAATCCATTTCCCTGTGCTATTTGCCCAATTACAGTTAAATGCAAAAACATTTTCCCCAACCCCCACTGCATCGCCCAATAATTAAAAAATTCGTTAAACAACGAGATAAACCGAATCACGTGCGGCACAACCACATCTAAGGCATTAGACGCCCACTGAATACCCTCAGCCAACACCTTCAAAGCATGACCAAAGCCACCTATAACTCGGGCGACAGGATCCAACCAAGCCAAAAATGGAATTTTTGCCACAATGCCCACAATAAAACCAGCATTTAATAATGGCGCAGCATATTGTGCAATCACCATTGCGTTAGCATCAAGCCAGCTGACCAGTGACTGCCAAGCCATCGCGCTGACATATTGCGCAATAATGGCACGATTGTTCCACGAAATAAAATTAAATGTTCGAGCAACAACAGCAGCTGATGTATACGCCGCATTATCAGCAGCATGCTGAAGCTGAATGCGCTCCTTGATCGACCAGCCCAGCTGAATGGTCGTCATGATACCAACTGCCAACACCAACAAGGAGACAGCACCGAGAATAATTGCCTGTCCAGACTCGTTGTTCCTCAAACCCTTGCGAAAACTTGAAATCATTTTCTTTCTCCAAGAATCCGTGTTGTTCCAAAAGTCCTATTCACACGAGTCATCCAGGGCACATTTATACAAATTTGACTGCATCCTAATAGTATGCCCTGTCACCAACGGTATAGAATAACTTCTGTCTCCGTCATAAAAACTATCTCCCATCTGCGAAGCCAGCCATACAGCTAACCATTCACCAGCAGAAATTCCCTCAAAATAATCTGCCGTGCTCATAAAATCATCAGAAAAAAGCTGTCCCAGCATATCCCCCAGCGCATTGTAGTTAACATAATCAAACGCCAAAAATGGCGATCTTCGCCCCACACCTAATCCGGGATTCTCCCCCGTTATATCTTCCATCACTTGATTAAGCAAGGACAAAAACCTTGAAGCCTCCCCCATCCCCGAGCACCTCATGCTCCACCAACTATTCCATATCACCATATTAGCAAATGGAATTATTAATCTATAAAAATACTTCACTCTAATACTCAGCTGCCCAAGTCGCCTTGTTTCAAAGGAATTAGACACCTGATCAAAGTCAATTTCATCTTTACCATTAAAATCTGCCTCTGTCGGCCGCAAGATATCAACGCTAATAAGGCTAACACCATCCGTCAACATAGCTACAGCTTCATTTTCCGCGATTACCTTCAAACCATTAACAACCAGGTCAACCCATCCTTGTGTCGAACCAATATGGAACATAGTCCCATCAGTACCCGGCCAGTTTGGGCGAGTTGCAATCAATGATATTGCTGCAGCGCGGCGCATCTTCCCTTTATCCCCATTCCACACGCTCCCTGTTCTCGCCGCATTAAACGCCGCGTATTCCAGCATTAAGCGGGCCTGGTGCATCAGGGTCAGCTGAATGGTGCCGAGGATGAAAAAGATGACGACTGGGAGAACGATGACGGTTTCGACCAGGGCCTGGGCCGATTCGTTCTTGAGGAGTCGCTTGAGGTGTCGAGAGGGTTTCATGTCGTTCCTCTTCACAGGCGGATGGAGCCTCTTTGCTGGAGGCGGGGCACCTGGGGTGCCGGAAATCGGCGGGCAAAGTGCGCGGGGCAAGGTTGAGGGGGAATCGGTCTTGTGGCCAAGATCCCGGGGGAGGCGGCAGGGCATTTCCTGAGGGGATAGAAGGCTGGGGGGAATCAGGCTGCGCGGCGCGGGGGAAGGGCAACTGATTCAGAGGGGCGGGCAGATATTCAGAGGGCGGCTGTAACTGCAGGGGACTGCAGAAGCGCTGAAGGCGCGGAGGCTTTGGCTGGGAAGGGGGTGGGCGATCGGGCGCTGCTGGACGGGGACGGCGATCAAATGGGCACCTTCTTCTCGGTCCTTCTTTCTCAGCCGTTCTTCTGGAAGCGCCAGGCGCGGTGGATTTTGGGGTTCTTCTGGAAGTCGAGGTCGAGGGTCTGGCGCGTGATGTCGCTTGAAGAAACGCCTTGGGGGAACAGTGCCTGGCAGGCGCTCTCGTCGAGGCGGAAACCGCGCAGGTTGGTCGAGAAGTAGAGGGTGCCGCCCGGGGCGAGGAGGTCGAAGGCGCGCGCGAGGAGTGTCGGGTGGTCGCGCTGGACATCGAAGGTGCCGCTCATGGCCTTGGACTTGGAGAAGGTGGGCGGGTCGAGAAAAATCAAGTCGAAGCGCTCGCTTGGGCGGCGCGTGGCGGCCTCGTTCAGCCAGCGGAGGACATCCACGCGCAGGAGGGCGTGGCGAGTGCCTGTCGCCAGCGGCGCGGTCTTCGGTGCGCCTCGCGGGGGGTGGCGATTGAATGAGGTGCCAGGGCGTCCGTCGGTCGACAGCAAGGCGCTCGCGAAGCCATTGAGCGCCAGATTGCGGCGCGCCCAGTCGAGGTAGGTGTTGGAGAGGTCGACGGTGAGCGTCTGCGTGGCACCGCCAGCGGCGGCGTGGACCGTGGCCGCGCCCGTGTAGCCAAAGAGGTTGAGGAATCGCTTGCCCTTCGCTTCGCGGCCAAGACGCAGGCGCAGGGGGCGGTGGTCGAGGAAGAGGCCGGTGTCGAGGTAGTCGGTGAGGTTGACGAGGAAGCGCAGGCCGCCCTCGCGCACCTCGTGGAAGGCGCCTTCGTCGCTGAATTTGTCGTATTGGCCGTGGCCCTTCTGGCGCTGGCGCACCTTGAGATGGACATCGGAGGGCAGGACGCCGAGGACGCGCGGGAGGGCGGCGAGGGCTTCCTGGAGGCGGCGTTCGGCCTTGCGTGGCTCGATGGTCTTGGGCGGGGCGTATTCCTGGACGTGGACCCAGCGCTCGTAGAGGTCGATGGCCAGTGCGTAGTCGGGCAGGTCGGCGTCGTAGACGCGAAAGCAGCTGACGCCCTCGCGGCGCGCCCATTTGGAGAGGTGGCGGAAATTTTTGGTCAGGCGGTTGACAAAGCCCTGGGCCGCCTCGCTCACGCGGATGGCGGGCGCCTCACCTTTGTCGCGCGCGGTCGAGGCTCCGTTGGGGGCCTGCTGCGAACCCGTGATGGAGGCATTCGCGCTCATCGCTTCCGAGACGGTCGCCGGAAGAGGCGCGGGCGCGTCGATGGGGATTTCCAGGAGCCGACATTCGATGGCGCCGTTGAAGAGGACGTGGCGACGGCGCGCGCGCAGGCCGACTTCCTTGGTCAGTTCGAGGTTGCCGGTGAGGACAAAGCCGGTCCAACCGCTGAAGCGCTGTTTGAGGACATCGCCGAGGCGCCGATAGAGCCGTCCGAGGGCGCGGATGTCGCCCAGGCGCTCGCCGTAGGGCGGGTTGGCCACGAGAACGCCGCGCTCGATGGCGACGGGGCGTTCGCTCGACGAGAGCTCGCGCTGCTCAAAGCGGAGGTGTTCGCCGAGTCCTGCCCGTCGGGCGTTGGCGCGCGCGGCACGGATGGCTGCTGCGTCCATGTCGAACCCTTCGACGCAGACTTTGAAGTCGCCCGAACGGCGGCGGTCGCGCTCCTGTGCCTCGGTGACAAGTTCGCTCCAGAGCGACGCGTCGTGTTGACGCCAGCGCATGAGCCCCATGGATGCGCGCAAAAGCCCGGGCGCGACATCGGCCGCCACAAGGCCCGCCTCAATCGGCAGCGTTCCCGAACCGCACATCGGATCGACGAGGCCGCCCCCCTGCCGCGCGAGATCGCTCCAGCCGGCGATGGCGAGGATGGCCGCCGCCAGATTCTCCTTGAGGGGCGCGATCGCGCTCTGAACGCGGTAGCCGCGGCGGTGAAGGCTCTCGCCGGAGAGGTCCACGCTCAGGGTGGCGACATCCTTGAAGAGGCAGGCGTTGACCCTGAGGTCGGGCCGTTCGAGGTCGACGCCGGGGCGCGTGCCGTTCGCCTCGCGGAACTGGTCGACGATGGCGTCCTTGACCTTGAGCGCGCCGAAATGGGTGTGCGCGATTCCAGAAGCGCGGGCGCTGAAATCGACCGCCAGCGTGCCGTCGCCGCGCAGGTGTTCCCGCCAATCGACGCGACGCGCGCCCTCGTAGAGCGCCTCGGCGGTGGGCGCCTCGAAGGAGGCGAGGTTGAGAAGAACGCGGCTGGCGACGCGCGACCAGAGGCAGGCGCGGTAGCCGATGGCGAGGGGGCCCTCGAAGGCCACACCGGCGCTTTTCAGCTCGACCCCGCCGGCGCCAAGGCCTGTCAGCTCGTCGGCGAGGGCCTGCTCCATCCCCTTGGGCGCTGTTGCGAAATAGCGATGTGAGGTGGCCATGCGCGCGCTCGCCGGCAAAGACCGGGGTGAAAAAAGGGGGCGCGCAAAGCGGATTGAGGGGGAGCGGTCAAGCCTTTTGGGGGACGGTTCAGACCTGTCTCAAAAATGAAATCGGCGTGTTTGCCGATCGCCAGCTGACCGGATCAAAGCCCGAGGATCGGAAGGCCAACGCCAGCGACGCGCGCCGATCACAGCCCGCGCAGGAGACGAAAGAGCCGCCGCGCCTCGTCCGCGTCGATTGGTCTCAGGCCAAAGCGCGAGGCCAGATAGCGCTCTGTGACGCGTTGAACGATGTGCGCGCCCGAAACGCCCTCCCGAGCGAGGCGATCGGCGAATTCACGGCGCGTCTCGTTCGGGGCGCGATGAAAGCCACGCTGGCGGAGCTTGCGGGTGAGCGCGCGGTCGAGCCTTTGCGCCAACAGATCGCCACGCCAGACAACGGCGCCGCGACGCCAGCGAACAAACCATCCGGCGCGAAGGGCGATGGTGACGAGGACGGCGAGCGCCAACAGCGCGATCCACGGCCAGTGCCGCGGGAGGAAAGGCGATTGGGCCACGCCCGGGCTGGGCGGCCTTTGAAAGCGCTCGAAGCCATGGGCGATTTTGCGGGCGACGCCGCGCAGGGCCCGCCACTGATCCCAGATCGTCAGGTCGACGAAGACGCGCTGCCACTGAATGGAAAGCGCGTCGTAGCGGTCGGCGATCCAGGTGAGGAGGCCCGAGGTCTGCGGCAGGCGGCCTTCGGGTGGCGTGGGGTCGACGACGGCCACTCTCTCTCCGTCCAAAATCACCTCGACCCAGGCGTGCGCGTTGGCCAGCCGGACGAGGTAGTCGCCCTCTTCGGTGCGCTCGCCGCCGTAAAAACCGCCCACGACACGCGCCGGGACGCCGACAGCGCGCAGCATCACCGCCATGGCCGTGGCGAACAGCTCGCAATGACCAGCGCGGCGCTCGAAGAGAAAGCGCGCCAGCGGATCGCCCCCGCCAGCGTCGAGTTCGGTCGAATAGGCGAAGCCCTCCAGATGCGCCTCGATGGCCCGGACCTTGTCGACCACGCCTTCGCGCCCTTTGGTCAGGCGTCGCGCCAGCGCCACAACGCGCGGATCAAGCCCGGGCGGCAGGGAAAGAAACGGCGATTCAGCGGAGATTTCCGCGTTCGACGCGCCTGAAAGCGCCTCTCCCCCGAGAATGGCGCGCAAACGCCTCGGCTTTTTCAACGCGGCGCGCTCAACCGATTCCGACGATTCGGAGCGGTCAGTCAGCTCGGCCACATCAGGCGCCCCGGCCGTTTTGGGTGCGTCGCGCTCTGCCCGCCCCGGCGCCTGTGGCGGCTCACGGCGTCCATCGTCAGCGCCGCCTTCGTCGCGCAACCGGACCGCCGCCGTCTCTGGCGACGACAGCGCGATCTCGTAGCGAAAGCCGTTGTGGGCAGGGCGGTGCAGCCGGACCTCTTCGCCCGCGTCGGCGACGAAAAAGGGCGGCATCTCGCGGCGCGGCCCCATCTGGTTGGCACGCGGACGTTCGAGTCGGAAAGCGCGCTCGGGCACAAAGACGGCGCTTTCGCCCACGGCCGGGAAGACCTCGACATGGAGGCGCCCAGAGGCCCGTTGCCTGGGACCGATGGCGACGCGCGGCTGAGGAATGGGCGCGTTGGGTTGGGGCCTGTCCAAGTCGCTCGCCTCGCCTGCCCCGCTGTGCCGATGCCACTCGACGCCGTCGTAGGTGTCGAACACGGCGCCGCGCCAATGCAGGCCGAGCGATGGCGTGCCGGGACCGGGATCCGGGGAGAGGCGAACGCGCAGCGCCGGTCGGGGGTCGACTTTGAGAATGCCCGCGCCGTCGAGGCGAATCTTTTCGGCAAAGCCGACGCGGCCACCGAGGGGCGTCTTGCGGGCAAAGGCGCCGGCTGTCATGCGCGGCAGGACAAAGAACAGGGCCAGGGCGGCGCACAGGGCGATGAGCGACAGGCCGAGGAGTGCACACACAAGTCGACGCGACAGGAGGCGGTCGAGGGCCCGGGGCGGGGCGTCCAGTGCTTCGGCGCAGCGCGAGAGTTCCGAGAGCGTCAGGGCCGAGGTCGCGCTGAGGGCAAACCCGGCAAAGCAGGCCGCGTAGACGAGGTCGGCGGTCAGGGCAGCGGCACCCGTGAGCGCGAGCAGGGCCGTCAGGTAGAGCAGCCCGTCGTCGGCGGCGCGGCGGCGCGTGAAGAGGCGCGTGAGGACGAGCGCCATGGCAAAGGTCGAGGCGGCCACGGCCAGCTCCAGCACATCGAAGAGGAAGAGCGCTGTGAGCAGGGCGAGCAGGAGCGCGAGGGCAAGCGTCGGCAGGAGGGCTTCGCCGCGAAATCGCCCCTCGAAGGCAAAGGCGAGCGGCATGAGCAGGGCAAAGGCGGCGATGGCGGGCGCGGGCATGGCGCCACCGAGCGCGAGCGCGCCAAAGGCGAAGAGCACGGCGGCGTGGGCCGACATTTTGCGGGCGGTGGCGAGTTTCAACGCGCGTTCCCCGAAGACGGTGGAAATCCAGAGGTGCGGGGCCAGACAAAGCGCGCGCCGTTCGCCCAAAGCCGCGCGGACGGTCAAGGGCCGACAGGGAGCTGAACTTCTCGCCCGCCCCAACTGAATCGACGCTTGCGCCGCGCCCTTGGAGCGACCGAATCGCCCCGCCGCCGAAGGTGGTTTGACAGCTGGTTGCGCCTGTGGCCGACGCGCCCACGGTTCCGCCCCAAAGCCACCCGTCTCCGCCGCCCCAAAACCGCCGAACCGCCCCTGCCCGCCTCACCACGACGACGCCCGAGGTCCCCATGCCGCAGCGATTGCCCCTCTCACGTTGTTTCCCCTCGACCGCCGCCCTGACGCTCGCGATCGGCCTCGCCTTCCCGCCCCAGATCGCCGACGCCGCGAACGCGACATCCCCAGAGACCACGACCGCCTCGGCCAAGGCGAGCGACGACGCCAGGACCAGGCAGCGCATCCTCGACGCCTCTGGGCCGCGCGCCGACATCGACTACGACCTGGAGGCCGCCAAAAAGCGCGACGAGCAGATCGCCCAGCTGCAGAAGATCATCCCCCGCGTTCAGGGCGCGCCGCGCGCCGACCTGCTCTTCAGACTGGCCGAGCTGTGGTGGGAGAAGAGCCGGATCGAGGCCCGGGCGGGCATCCTTCGCTACGACGAGGCCATGAACGCCTGGATCGAGGGCGGCGAAAAGGCGGGTCAGGGCGAGCCCAGGCTCGGCGACTTCCTCAAGGAGAGCGAGCTCTTCCGATTCGAGGCGCTGCGCACCTACCGCGATGTCCTCGACAACCACCCCGATTACGCGCGGCGCGACGAGGTGCTCTTTGCCGACGCCTACAACAAGGCCGAGCTGGGACGGCGCGCGGAGGCCATCGCCGGTTATGTCGAGCTCTTGCGCGCGTTCCCGCAGTCGCGCTTCGCCGGAGACGCCCAGGTGCAGCTCGGCGAGCATTATTTTGAGGGCAACGAGCTCCAGAAAGCGCGCGCGGCCTACGAGCAGGCGCTCTCTTCTCCAAACGCGAGTCTGAGGAGCTTCGCCCGCTACAGGCTGGCCTGGTGCGACTACAACGCGGGCGACGACGCTGCGGCCATCGAGAAGCTCAAAGAGGTGGTCGCAGAGGCGCGCGGCGGGCAGGGCACGGCGGGGCAACGCAGGGAAGCGCTCGGCGACATGGTGCCTGGCTTCGCGCGGCTCGGCGCGGTCGACGAGGCACTGGCCTATTTCCAGTCGGAGGTGGGCGGCACGGCTGCGGGCGACAAAGAGGCGCGGCGGTTGATTTCGCGACTGGCGGCGCTGCTCCTCGAAGCGGGGCATCCACAGGCGGCGCGCAAGGCCTATGGCCAGCTCATTGCCTCGGCGCCGAACGACCCCAAAAACCCCGCGTATCAGCGCGCGATCATCGACGCCTTTGAGAGCGAGCGGGAGCGCGGGCGCGTCCAGGAGGAATTGCGGCGCCTGGCGCACGCCTATGGCCCGAAGAGCGACTGGGCACGCGCCAACGCCAGCGACGAGGCGGCGCTTCAGGAGGCCTACGCGATCACCGAGGCGGCCATGCGCACGCTCGTGACCGACTACCACCAGGAGGCGCAGCGCACGAAGTCGGTGGCCACCTACCGCCTCGCGCGCGACATCTACCGCGACTACCTCGCGCACTTCGCCGACAGCCAGCAGGCGGGCGAGCTGCGGTTTTTCTACGCCGAGATCCTCTGGGCGCTCGGCGAGTTCGAGGCGGCCGGGCCGCAATACCTGGCGGTGGCGCGGCAACAGGCGGCTTTGGGAGCGGCGGGCGAACTCGAACGCGCGGCGGCCTACAACGCCATGCTCAGCTTCGAGAAGCTCGTGGACATCGAGCGCGGCAGGGCGCGCAAGGTGGCGCTCGGCGAGGGGCATCGGGTGGACGAAAAGCGGCGCAAGGCAGATCTCAGGCGCGGTGACCGGGCGGCGCTGCTCAAGGCTGGGAGCCGGGCGGGCGCGCTCGACGAGGCTGTGCCGCTGACAGCTGCGGAAAGCTCCCTCGTCGAATCCATCGACGCCTTTGTCGGGCGGTTCCCCACGGACGCGGAGGCCATCGCCGCGCGCTACAAGGCGGCATTCGTCTTTTTTGAACGGCGACACGAGGTCGAGGCCGCCAGGCGCCTGGGCGACATCATCGCCACCGCCCCCACCGACCGCTGGAGCCGCAAGGCCGCCGAGCTCTCGCTCAACCTGCTCGAACGCCGCGAGGCCTGGCTCGAACTGAGCGAACTGTCGCGATCGCTCGTCGCCAACAGCGCCCTCGTCGGCACGGACAAGGCCTTTGGCGCGCGCCTGACGGAAATCAGCGAGGCGAGCCTCTACAAGCACCTGGACGAGACGGTCCTTGGCGAGCGGGGGGACAAATCGGCCGCGGCAAAAGGGTTCGCCGACTTCGCCGACGCCCATCCCCAGTCGAAATACGCGCCGCAGGCGCTCTTCTACGCGCTCACGCTGCGCGCCGAACTGGGTGAGCTCGACCTGGCCATCGCCCTGGGGCAGTCGCTCCTCGCGCGTCATCCCGAAGCCGCGCGCGTGGACGGCAAGAGCCTCGTCGCCGAGACGTGGCGCCGCCTCTCCAAGCTCTTCGAGCAGGTGGCCGACATCGATCGGGCCGCGGAGGCGGTGGAGAACTTCCTCGAACGCGCGCTCCCGCCCTTCCGCGCCCGCGCGCAGGCTGAACGCCCAGGACAAACACCCGCGCCCCACCCTGACGCCGAGGCGCGGGCCATCGGCGACGCCCTGCTCGACGCCGCGCTCTATCGCGACGGTTTGGGCAGCACCGCGCTCGCCAACATCGACCGCGCCCTCTCCCACGCCGAGACCTTTCTCGACCTCTTCCCCGCGCGCGACGAGGCGCCTGCCATGGCCCTCAAGGTCGCGGCGCTGCATCGCGACATTTTGGCGCTGCCGCCCTTTGTCCACCGCCATCCCCTCAACCGCGGGCGCGTCGAATCGCCGCGGGAACGGCGTGAACAGGCCATCGCGGCGCTCACACGGGCGCGGACAAAGTTTGGCGACCGGCTCACAAAGGCGCAGCGCTTTGCCACGCGGGCCGACGAGCTTTTGCTGCGCGTTGAGTCGGACACGGGCGCGCGCGGGTCACTCCAGAAGGAGCTCGACGCGCTCACCGCCGCCCACGAGGCCCTGTCCGCCGAGGCCAAAGCCGACGCCGGGGTGCGCGACGCCATGGCCGCCGTGCGCTTCGCGGTGCTGGAACACGAGTGGAAGCGCTTTGAGGCGATCGACTTCACCGACCTCAACCTCAGACGGCTGCGCGCCGCGATGGCCGACAAGGTGCGGCGGCTGGAATCGCTCGAACGCGACTACCTGGCCGTGATCGCGCTCACCTCCGAACGCTGGACGCTGCCCGCCCTGACGCGCCTCGGCCTCGTCTACCGCGACTTTGCCCAGAAGCTCCTCGACAGCCCCGACCCGCCCGAACTCGGCGCCGACGAACTCGACCTCTACCGGGCCGAACTCGAAAACCAGGCCTTCCCGCTCGAAGAAAAGGCCATTCAGGCGCTGGAGACGGCCATCGCCAAGGCCTTTGAGCTGACGCGTTACGACGCGTGGCTCATCGCTGCGGAGGAAGCGCTCGAAGCCATCCGTCCGGGCACCTGGCCCGCGCGGCGGCAGTCGCATGTGGTGGCATCCCCGCCCGGCCCCTGGCGCGAGGTGAGCTGGCAGGCGCCTGAAGCGGCGACGACTTTTGCGGCGACAACAAAAGCGACAGGCGCGGCGACGGCGGCCCACGCGACGACCGCTGGGGCAACGCCCCAAACGACCGCCGGGACCGCGACAAACGCGGCGGCCAACGCCAACCCGGGAGGCGAGCCATGACGACCGACACCTTCTTCCGCGCCCTCATTTTCTCGATCGCCACGGCCAGCCTCGCGTCCTGCGCCTCGGCGCCCAAACCACCCGCGACGGCCGACCTTCCTCCCGCGACCATCGACGATGCGCCCGCGCCACCGCCGATCGAGCCCACCGCCGACGAATGGCTGACACGCGGCAAGGCGGCCTTGGAAGCAGGCGATCTGGAAGGCGCCGAAACCAGTCTCGGCAAGGCGGCTGCGGCCAGTCCCGAGCTCGTCGAAGCGCGTTTTTGGCTGGGGCAAACCGCGGAGAAGTCGCGGCGCTTCGACAAGGCGAGCGGCCACTACCAAGAGCTCCTCGAACGCGCGCCAACGCACCGCCCCACGCTCCGGGCGCTGGGCCACCTCCTGCTCACGCGGACAAAAGACTTCGCGACGGGCACGGCCATTTTTGAACGGGCCCTGGCCAGCGCGCCGTTCGACCCGGAATGGCTCAACGCCAAAGCGCTCTTCCTCTGGAACAAAGGGAACGCCACCGCCGCTGAAGAGACGCTGCGAAAGCTGCTCGCGCGCCATCCGAACAACGCGACCGCCTACGAGACGCTGACACTGATCGCGCTCACCTCTGGCAAACGCCGCCTGGCCGACCTCTTCAGTCAACGCGCGCTTGAACTCGCCCCCGAGGACGCCGACGCCCACCACTGCCGCGCCCTGTTCCTCTTGAGCGCGCTCGACGGCAAGGGCCGCGCCGAGGCCGCCTTCCACCTGAGGGAGGCCGTGCGCCTCAACCCCGCGCTGAGCGAGGCCTGGTTCAACCTGGGCAACCTCGCGCTCGAACACCGCGATTACGCCCGGGCCCACGAGGCTTTTGAGCACGTGCGCCGACTCAACCCCGATCAGCCCGATCTCCCGCTCAGACTGGCCTGGACCTTCGAGGGACTGCGCGACGAGAGCGGTAAACCCAGGCTTCGGGACGCGGTGGCGCACTACGAGGCGCAGCTCATGGCGTCGGAGAAGGATGTCGAGGCGCTGCTCGGGCTGGCGCGGCTGTTCGAAGGGCCGCTCAAAGAGGCCGACCGCGCGCTGGCGCTCTACGAGCGGGCCATCGAGGCGCTGAAACCGGGCAGGCGACAAAAAGAGGTCGTCGAGGCGCGGGATCGCCTGAAGCAACGCGTCGCGCTGGAGGCCGAAGTGCGCGCCCAGGCGGATCCGGGCTGAATCCATCGGCGATGAAGGCGGCGGGCGGGCGCGTCCGCATCAAAGCCGATCCTTCTGACGTCCAAAAAAAACGCCCCGACCTTTTGTGAGGAGGTCGAGGCGAAAAACGCGCGTTTCCAAATCGCGGCGCGGGCACGTCAGCCCGTCGGCGTCAGCTCATCGCGTCGCTCTGATAGATGAGTTCGGCGATGCGGTAAGCGCTGTCTTCCAGGGCCCTGTGCGCCTCTTTGAGTGCGGCGAGATCGTGGCCCGTGAGCGCCTGCTTGAGCGCCTCGATGCCGGACTCGATGGCCGCGAGATCTTCAAGCGGGAGCATCGACGCGTATTCCTCAAGGCTGCGCTCTGTCGTGTAGAGCAGCGCCTCGGCGTTGTTGCGCGCCTCGGCCATCTCCTTCTTGTCGCGGTCCTCGTCGGCGTGAAGGCTGGCCTCGCGCACCATCTTCTCAATCTGCTGTTCGCTGAGCCCCGAGGAGGCGGTCACGCGGATCTGCTGCTTCTTGCCGGTGCCGAGGTCCATGGCCGAGACGTGGACGATGCCGTTGGCGTCGATCTCGAAGGTCACCTCGATCTGCGGGACGCCGCGCGGCGCGGGCGGGATGCCGACCAGTTCGAAGCGCGCCAGCGTCTTGTTGTCGGCGGCCATCTCGCGCTCGCCCTGGAGCACGTGGACCGAGACGAGCGGCTGATTGTCCTGCGCCGTGGAGAAGACCTCGCTCTTGCGACAGGGGATGGTCGTGTTCTTCTCGATGATCTTGGTGCAGATGCCGCCGGCTGTTTCGACGCCCAGCGAGAGCGGCGCCACGTCGAGCAGGAGCACGTCCTTGACCTCGCCCTTGAGCACCGCGCCCTGCGTCGCCGCGCCGATGGCCACGACCTCGTCCGGATTGACCCCCTTGTCCGGCGCGCGGCCAAAGAACCTGCGCACCATCTGCTGAACCTTGGGCATGCGCGTCATGCCGCCGACGAGCAGCACTTCGTCGAGTTGCGAGGCGGTGATCCCAGCGTCGGCGAGGGCCTGGCGGCAGGGGTCGAGCGTGCGCTCGATCAGGTCGGAGACCATCTCTTCGAACTCGCCGCGCGTCAGCGACTCGATCAGGTGCTTGGGACCAGAGGCGTCGGCGGTGAGGAAGGGCAGGTTGATTTCGGTCTCGTCGGCGCTCGACAGCTCGTGTTTGGCGCGCTCTGCGGCCTCCTTGAGTCGCTGCAACGCCATGCGATCGCCCCTCAGATCGATGCCGGTCTTCTCCTGAAAGAGACGGCAGCAGTGGTCGATGATGCGCATGTCGAAGTCTTCGCCGCCGAGGAAGGTGTCGCCATGGGTGGCATTGACCTCGAAAACCCCGGCGCTCAGCTCAAGGATCGTGATGTCGAAGGTGCCGCCGCCAAGGTCGTAGACGGCGACGCGCTTCGAGTCGCCATCGTCGCCGATGTGGTTGAGCCCGTAGGCGAGCGCCGCCGCCGTCGGCTCGTTGAAGATGCGCAGGACATCGAGCCCGGCGATGCGACCGGCGTCCTTGGTGGCCTGGCGCTGTGCGTCGTCGAAGTAGGCCGGGCAGGTGATGATGGCCTCGGTGACCTCCTCGCCCAGATAGTCCTCGGCCGTCGCCTTCATCTTCATCAGCACGAACGCCGAAATCTCGGCTGGCGCGTAGGACTTGCCGCGCAGGTTGAGGCAGGCGTCGCCGTTCTCGGCCGCGGTGATCTCGAAGGGGACGAGCTTGCTGATGCGGCGCACCGCCTCCGAGTCGAACTTGCGCCCGATGAGACGCTTGACCATCGAGAGCGTGTGCTCGGGGTTGGTAATCGCCTGGCGCTTGGCGATCTGGCCGACGAGGCGCTCTCCGCCCTCGGTCATGGAGACGATCGACGGCGTGGTTCGGCTGCCCTCGCTGTTGGGGATGACGACCGGGTCGCCGCCCTCCAGGACGGCGACGCAGGAGTTGGTGGTTCCGAGATCGATCCCGATGACGTGCGGCATGGCTCTGTCCTTTCTCAAAAGTGCTGCGCAGCGGCGCCTCAGGCCTCACTCGGGGGCGCGGCGGGCCTGGATGATTCTGGCGCGGGAGGCGTCGCGTCGCTCGTCGCGGCGGCGGTCCCCGCAGAGGGTTCACTGGTCTGTGGCGCGGCGGCGCTGTCGGCCTTCTGTGCGCCTTCGGATTTTTCCGCGCCTGACGACGTTTCGGACGCCTCATCGCTCTGAGGCCGCGGCGCGGGCACGGTCCTGGGCTTGGCCACAAACACCATGGCCGGCCTCAACAGGCGCTCGTGCAGCATGAAACCGCGCACCATCTCGGCGACGACGGTCCCCGGCTCCTCGTCCGACTCAACGGCCTGCATCGCCTCGTGAATCGCGGGATCGAACGGCTTGCCCATGGCCGAAAAGCCCTTGAGTCCGAAGTGGGCCAGCGCGTTCTCGAACATCTTGTGCGTCATCTCGACGCCAGTGCGCAGGGAGGCCACGTCAGCGCTGTTTTTGGGGTCGAGCGCGCGCTCCAGGTTGTCGATGACGGGCAGGATCTCCTTGAGCAGGCGTTCCTGGCCAAACTTGGCCGTCTCCTCGCGCTCCCGCATGGCCCGACGCCGATAGTTCTCCAGGTCGGCGGCAGCGCGCACGCGCAGGTCGTGCTCCGCCCTGAGCTTCTCGTCCGCCTCGCGCAGCTTGTTGCGCACGTCCAAAAGCTCTGCCCGGTAGCGCGAGAGCTGATCGTTCAAGGCCGCGACATCCGTGATCTGGGTCGGCGCGCCTCCGGACACCGGCGCCTGCGCCGCGCTCTCCACGATCGGCTCGGCATCCTTGTCTGCCTGAACCGCCACCGTTTCACTCTGGACCGCCCCCACGGCCACCTGCCCCGCGTCCTGTTCAACGGCTTGCGCCGCGCTCTCCTGATCTTCTTGAGATTTCGTCACGGAAGGATCCTCCCCACGTCACGTCGTCAGACAGAAAAGCCCCCCGGACGCGCCAGATGAACGCGCTCGGGAGGCGGTGTTTTCGCCGTGTGCCTCACTCGGTGGCGGCAGCGTCGCCGGTGCCGCCCAGGCCCTGCTGAATGCTGGCCTCCAGCGCCTTCTGCATGGCCTCCTGCTTCTCTTTGATCTGGGCCACGAGCGCGTCGGCCGACTTGCGCAACATGCTGCTCGCGGGGACCTGGCTGAGCGCCGAGAGCGCGCCGTCGTAATCGCCGTAGGCCGACTTCTGCTTCGCGCTGTCGAGGTAGCTCTTGGCCGTGATCTCCGTGCGCAGCTTCATCAGCATCTTCTCCGCCTCGGAACTGCCGCCAGCCGCCGCGACCTTGTAGCGGACCTCGGCCTCTTCGAGCTTGCCCTGGAGCATGAGCTGGTTGGCGAGCTGAAGCGCCATGGCCGTCTGCGCCGCGCTGGGCACCACGTCATACTGGAGCTCCTTCTCAAGCCTCATCCCGGGCGGCAGGTCGTCCTTGGGCTCAACGGGGGCGGCGACCTGAACGGGCTCGGCCTTGGGCGCGGGAGGCGGCGGCTCAGGCTTCGGCTCGCTGCTGCAGGCGCCAAACGCGAGAGTGAGCGCTGAGGCGCAGGTGACAATCATTCGATTCATGGTGCGATTCATCGACTGGCTCCTGTGGACAAAACGGGGAGGGGAACGACTCCCCCCTTCAAAAAAGCCGCGCGCCATAGCACGCCGACAGAGGAAGGGAGAAAAAACTCAAGGGGCCTCCCGGGGCGCCTGACGGGCGAGGTTGGGATCGCCGTAGAGCCGCTCGGGAAGGGCGCCGTTGAAGTAGTGGCGCAGGATGTCGCGGTAGCTCTGGCCAGCCTCGGCGCGACCGATGGCGCCGACCTGACACATGCCCACGCCGTGTCCCCATCCCGCGCCGCGAAAAATCCATTCCGGCGCTTCGTCGCTGGGCGCCTCGATCACGGCCAGCGTGCTGTTGAGGTTGGCGAAGCGGCGGCGGATGGCGAGTTCACCGTGGATTTCGCGCGTTCCCGTCTCGCCGCGCACGGTGAGCAGGCTGGCCCGCCCGGAAGCGCCACGTTCGGACAGTTCGAGCGAGCGGATGGCGCCAATGCCGAGGTCAGACAGGCGCGCGTTCACCTCCTCGCGGGTGAAGCGCTTCTCCCAGCGATATTTGCCCGGCGAGGCGAAGGAGGCCGTGGCGCAGTAGGCCAGAGGCGCCGCGTCGAGAAAGGCGCGCAGGGTGGCGGTGTCGGCGAGCGAGCGCCTAGGTTCGTCCGCGCGCTTCAGTTCGCCCGGTGGCAGATCAGGGCGGCCGCGCAGCGAAGGATCGGCCAGGCCATTCCAGACCACCTCGTTGTTCTCGGTGTGACCGCCACAGACGGCGCTGTAGGTCGAGTTGACGAGCTGGCCATCGGCCGAAAAGAGCAGCTCGCCGCGCGTGTCGGCGATCGCCTTGTCCGTGCTGGCCGCCTCGCCCTTCACCCCCGAATAGACCTGACAATGCTGCTCGGCGCACAAGAGGTAGGGGTCGCCAAGGTGACGCGCGCCAATTTTGGCCAGGACCTCGCCGCGCGCCGTGACGGCCTGCGCCTTGAGCGCCTCGGGATGGGCGCTGGCGTAGATCTCGGCGGGGACGATGCCGCGCAGGTAGGCCTCCATGTCCAGGCGGTTGACGAGCGCGAGCGCGCCAGAGGCGTCGACAGCCGCGATGAGTTCGCCGCGAAAGGCCCGGTCCTCATGGCCGTGAAACGCGTAGCCGACGCCGAATTCGACCTGGCGCACGAGGGTGGTCGCGTCCGCGTCCCGCGGCACGAGCGAAATCGCCGTATCCCCCACCAGCCTGACCTCGCCCGACGCGTCCAAAAGCTCGATGGCGCCACTCGGACGACTCACGAGGACAGGGTGCGCTCGCGCCCGGACGCCATGTTCGGCCTGAACCGCCCGCGCAAAATCCTCTGCGGCCGTCCGCGGTCGCGCCGGACCGAGAAGCAACAGGTCGCGCCGCGTGTCGATGACCCTCCCCGCGATGCCGTAGCGGCTGCCGATGCGCCGCACCTCGACCATGAGGCCCCTGTCCGCCCACATCTTCTGCGCCGCGATGAGCCGCGCGCGATCGCCGAGCGCGAACTCGTCCACAGCCAAAAGGTAGAGCTGAACAGCTGGCCGCGACGCGCGCAGGCGGAAGGTCCACGAGGAGTCGGCGGGGATATCGACGCTCCGCCAGGCGCCGCCCGTCACATCCCGCGCCTCGACGCGCGCCACGCCGTGGCTGACGATCGAGATCTCGCGCTTGCCCTCCATGAGTCGGACGGTGAGCGCCGGGCTGTCGCCGTCAAAGGACAGGCGCTTGTGGCCATAGAGCCTCTCGATGGGATCGCCGGGGTCAGGCGCTTCCGACGCCGCGGTGGACGATGCGACAACAGCGCCCTCGATCGTCGCCCCGAGCGCCTTTGTGGGCGCGCCCTGGGACACTTCAAGGGCCCGGGCCATGCCGGGGAAAGCGGCGGCGAGCGCCACACCGACGATCGCGACGGCGAACCTTGCCCCGCCTCCCGGGCGGCCAAACGCGCGCGGCTCAATCAGTTGTCTGGCGCTCATGCGTCTCTCGCTTCTGCCCGACTCACGCGCCCCGCTGGACGAGGTCGGTTCCGGCTCAGATGTCGAGGTTCTGCACTTCGAGCGCGTTCTTCTCGATGAACTCGCGGCGCGGCTCGACCTGATCGCCCATGAGCACGCTGAAAATGCCGTCCGCCTCCAGCGCGTCCTCGATCTTGACCTGAAGGAGCGTGCGCGTGGCCGGGTTCATCGTCGTCTCCCAAAGCTGCTCGGGGTTCATCTCGCCGAGGCCCTTGTAGCGCTGGATCTGCTGCCCCTTTTCGGCGGCGGCCTTAATCGCGGCGTAAAGCGTCTGCAGCGTCCCAAACTCGGCGCGCTGTTCGCCCGTCAAAAGGACATAGGGCGCCAGAGCCGAGCGCGCGCGCCATTCACCCATCAGCGCCGACAGCTCGCGAATCTCCGGCGTGGCGCAGAAGGCCTCGTCGAGACGCGTCTCGTGGTGGATGCCGGCCAGGTGCGTGCGGAAGACAAAGGACGACTTGCCCGTCGCCGAATCGATCACGCGCAGCGGCGTCTCCATGGCGCGGACGAGCTCGGGCTCATGCTGTCGGACATACGCCGCGGCCTTTTCGAGACGCGACAGCAGCGCCGCCTCGTCAGCCGGATCAAACGTGGCCACATCGAGTCCCGCGCCCTGAATCAAGGCGTCGACAACGCGCGGATCGCGACGGCGCGCCACGGCATCGAGCAGCTGGCGATAGCGGATGATCTCTTTGAGGAAGGCCGCGAGGCGCTCGCCCTCCAGTCGCTCTCCATTGGCGAGCTCGACAGCGCAGCGCTGAACGCAAACCCCGAGGAGGTAGTCAGTGTAGGCCGCCTCGTCCTTGAGGTAGGTCTCCTTCTTGCCGCGCGTCACTTTGTAGAGGGGCGGCTGGGCGATGTAGACGTAGCCGCGCTCCACCAGCTCCGGCATGTGGCGATAGAAGAATGTCAGCAGGAGTGTGCGGATGTGGGCGCCATCCACGTCGGCGTCGGTCATCAGGATGATGCGGTGGTAGCGCACCTTGTCCGGGTTGAACCCGCCGCTGTCCTTGCCGTCGTCGTCGCGCATGTTGCGGCCGATGCCGGTGCCCAGGGCGGTGATGATGATCGAGACCGTGTCGGACGAGATCATCTTGTCGAAGCGCGCCTTCTCCACATTCAGGATCTTACCGCGCAGCGGGAGGATGGCCTGGAACTTGCGGTCGCGCCCCTGCTTGGCCGAGCCACCGGCCGAATCGCCCTCGACGATGTAAATTTCGCACTTGGACGGATCGCGTTCCTGGCAGTCGGCGAGCTTTCCGGGCAGCGACGCCGAGTCGAGCGCCCCCTTGCGCCGCACCATCTCCTTGGCCTTGCGCGCCGCGATGCGTGCCCGCGCCGCCTCTCCCACCTTGGCCGCGATGCGCTTGGCCACGGCCGGATTCTCTTCGAGGTAAGTCGACAGCTTCTCGCCGACCACGCCCTCGACGATGCCGCGCACCTCCGGGTTGATCAGCTTGTGCTTGGGCTGACTGTCGAACGCCGGATTGGGCAGCTTGACCGAGACGACTGCGACCAGGCCTTCGCGCGCGTCGTCACCGGTGGGCATCGCGTCCTTGAGCTCCTTCCAGAGCCCGTTCTGCGTCGCGTAGGCGTTGATGGTTCGCGTCAGCGCCGCCTTGAACCCCTCCAGGTGCTTGCCGCCCTCGTCGTTGTAGGTGTTGTTGCCGAAGCAGAAGACCTTCTCGTCGTAGGAGTCGTTGTATTGCATCGCCACTTCGACTTGGACGCGCTCGACCTCGGCGGAGAAGTAGATGGGCTGGGGGCTGAAGACGGCGCGGCTCTTGTTGAGCACGCCGATGAACTCGCGGATGCCGCCCTCGTAGTGGAACTCGCTCGTCTTGCCCGTGCGCTCGTCGTTCAGGACGATCATCAGGCCGGCGTTGAGGAAGGCGAGCTGCCGCAGGCGCTGGCTGAGCACCTCGTGATTGAAGACGCGCTCGCCGAAGATGAGCGGATCGGGCTTGAAGTGGATGGTGGTGCCGCGCCGCTCGGTCGGGCCGACGACGTGAAAGGGCTCGGTGGGCACGCCCTTGGAGTAGCGCTGCGAATGGTGCAGGCCGCCGCGGAAGATCTCGACCACCAGGGGATCGGCCAGCGCGTTGACGCAGGAGACGCCGACGCCGTGCAGGCCGGCGGAGACGGCGTAGGCGTCGTTGTCGAACTTGCCGCCCGCGTGCAGCACGGTGAGGACCACCTCGGGCGTGGGGCGCTTTTCGGTGGGATGCATCTCGGTGGGGATGCCGCGCCCGTTGTCGCTGATGGTGATCGACTCGTCGGCGTGGATCGTCACCTCGATGCGCGTGCAGTAACCAGCCAAGGCCTCGTCGACCGAGTTGTCGATCACCTCCCACACGAGCTGGTGCAGGCCGGTGTCGTCGGGCGGGCCGATATACATGCCGGGGCGCTTGCGGACGGCCTCCAGGCCTTCGAGCACGGTGATGTTGGCGGCGCTGTAATCGGCGTTTCCACCTGGGGGCGGCGGCGTGCGCGATTCATTGGCGGCGCTGGCGGTGGCCTCTGTGTCAGCGTGGGTCGCGGCCTGATCGGCGGCGCCCGTGGTCTCGGTGGGCAGCGCGGCAGCGTTCTCGGCGGTGGGGTCGGTGATGTCCAAAGCGTTCCTCGTCTCGTTGGGGCGGCGCGGATCTGTGACCAGTCAGTGGCGGACACTGGCCAAGCAGCGTTCCTGGCCGCGCGGTTCCCGTCGCGCTCCCGTGGAGGTTCACGTCTCACAGGGGGCGTTTCGGAAAAA
The DNA here is from genome assembly GCA_017500825.1 of Myxococcaceae bacterium. Classification (GTDB taxonomy): domain Bacteria; phylum Myxococcota; class Myxococcia; order Myxococcales; family UBA5297; genus UBA1203. The sequence goes on from JAFVYB010000088.1 coordinate 40,911, forward strand.
ACGGCGCGCGCCCCTAGCACGGCCGATTTCGAGAAACAAACGATTTTCAGAAAACAATCCGACCCATTCAAAACAATTAAAAAAACAATTATCGACACCGAACACCTTCCAATTATTTACACTTTTAAAAGACCATCACGAAATCAAATAAATTAAACCGAGCAAACACGCGTCGTTTATTTTTGCAAGACAATAAACAGCTTCCAAACAATTCGCGCGCGACAAAAAAGCTTTTCAAAAATAAAACGAAACGCGGCGGGATTTTCATCATCCTTAATTGCTCGTTTTGCTCCAAAACGCGGCGGCTTTGTTCCCACCACGCATTGGGAGGCATTTGTCATGCTCCAACATACATTTCAGATCGTCGGCGGCATTGGTCCGGCCCGCGAACGCGAGCTGTGGCGCGACGGCATCGAGAGCTGGCGCGATCTTCCCCAGCGCAAACTCCTCGCGCGCCGCCCCGACTGGTTCTCCGGTGCCCACGAGGCCCGGCTGTGCGAGGCGATCGACAAGGCCAGGCAACACCTCGACGCGGGCGATCTCGGCGCCATCGTGCCCCTCCTTCCCGCACGCGAGCGCTGGCGGCTCTTTGGCGCGTTTGGCGACAGGGCGGTCTTCTTCGACATCGAGACCGACGGTTCGCAGGCGCAAAACCCGACCACCGTCAGCCTTTTTCACGCCCAGGGCGTCGAGCTCTTCATCGCCGGACGCAATCTCGACGCCGTGCCGCGCGCGCTCGCCAAATGGCCACTTTGGGTCACCTTCAACGGCACGCGCTTCGACGAGCCCGTCCTCCGGCGCCACCTGCCCGACCTCGGTGAGCCCGCGCTCCACCTCGACCTGCGCTTCTGGGGACACGCGCTCGGCCTGCGCGGCGGCCTCAAGCGGCTGGAAGAAGCGCTCGGATTTGGGCGGCCGGAACACCTCCACGGCGTCAGCGGACTCGACGCCATCCACCTCTGGGCGCGCTTTCGCGAAACGGGCGACCGCCAGGCTTTGCGCCGCCTGTGCGAATACAACCTCTACGACGCCATCCAGCTGAGGACGCTCTGCGAGACGCTCTACAACCGCGCCATCGACGCGCTGTGCGCCGAAGTCCCCGAGAGCCGCCTGGGCGCAAGCGTCGAACGCCTGAACGTCTTCTCCCGCGAGGCGATCCTGCCCGAGGTCGCGCGGCTCGTCGGCGATTTGTGAACGGCCCGCCCGGCTGACGAGGAACCCCATGCCCGAATTGCCCGAGGTCGAGACCTTTCGCGCCGTTCTCGAACAGGAGCTCTGCGGTCGCGCCATCGAGTCGGTCGAACTGAAGCTGCCGACCATCGTCGGCCACCCCTCGCCCGAAGCCTTCGTCGACGGCCTCGTCCACCGCGCCATTCAGTAGGTCGGGCGGCGCGGCAAGTTCCTCCTCATCCACCTCGACCGCGACAGCGACCTCGTCTGCCACCTGCGCATGACCGGGCGCCTGCTCGTCACGCCCCACGCGCACCCCGCCTGGCCGCACACACACGCCGTCTTCCATCTGAGCGATGGCCGTCAGCTGCGGTTCGCCGACCAGAGGCGCTTCGGGCGGCTGTGGCTCAGGCAGACAGACGAAATCGACACCTTCACCGGCATCGCGCGCCTCGGCCCCGAACCATTCGATCCCGCGTTCGACGCCGCCCACCTCGAAGCCCTGCTCCGTCGACGACGGCGGGCGATCAAGTCGTGCCTCCTCGACCAGAGCCTCGTCGCGGGCATCGGCAACATCTACGCCGACGAGATCCTCTTCGCCGCGCGCCTGCATCCGGAGCAGCCGGCCGCCTCCCTCTCGCGCGCCCAAATCCGGCGACTGGCCGCCCTCATCCCGGCCACCCTCGCCAAGGCCGTCGACGACAACCGCGTCACGCCCGAGGCCTTTCTCCAAGGTGGCGGCACCGAATACCGCAACACGCCGCTGCTGCGGATCTACGGCCACGAGGGCGATCCCTGCCCGCGCTGCCACTCGGCGCTCAGGCGTCTCACCGTCGGCGGACGAAGCAGCTGCCACTGCCCGAAATGCCAGCGCCCGCAGAGTGAAAACCGGCGCTGAATCCCCCGCCAAAGCGCTCCCAAAACACGGTTGCGGCCCCCCATTGATGCTGCTAGGGCGCCGCCGCTTTTCGGCCCGCCCCCCTCTGGAGGAGGCGCCGTCGAGCCGGATTTTCCGGCCCTTTTCGAGCGTTTTGGGCCCTCTGAACGAAAGCGCTCACAGGAGTGACGACACGATGAACTTTTCTCATGAAGTGGAAGCGATGTGCCGCGTCGCCAAGGGCGCGAACCATCCATCCGCCGCGATTCCGCAGGAAGGCGTGTGGACCCACGCCAAGGAAATCAAGGACATCTCCGCCTACACGCACGGCGTGGGCTGGTGCGCGCCGCAGCAGGGCGCCTGCAAGCTCTCGCTCAACGTCAAGCAGGGCATCATCGAGGAGGCGCTCGTCGAGACGATCGGCTGCTCTGGCATGACCCACTCGGCGGCGATGGCCTCGGAAATCCTCCCCGGCAAGACCATCCTGGAGGCGCTCAACACCGACCTCGTCTGCGACGCCATCAACACGGCCATGCGCGAGCTCTTTCTCCAGATCGTCTACGGCCGCAGCCAGTCGGCCTTCAGCGAGGGCGGCCTGGTCATCGGCGCGGGCATGGAGGACCTCGGCAAGGGCCAGCGCTCGATGGTCGGCACGATGTATGGCACCCGCGCCAAGGGCGTCCGCTACCTGGAGATGACCGAGGGCTACTGCACCCGCATGGCGCTCGACGAGAACGACGAGGTCATCGGCTACGAGTTCGTCTCGCTCGGCAAGATGACCGACTTCATCAAGGGCGGCATGGAACCCAACGAGGCCTACAAGAAGTCGATCGGGCACTACGGTCGCTTCAACGACGCCGCCAAATACATCGACCCCCGCAAGGAATGAGAGGAGCAGCGCACCATGGCTCAGTTTGAAGGTTACGAGCGCCGAGAGGCCAAGATCCTCGCCGCGCTCAAGGAATACGGCATCTCCTCGATCGACGAGTGCAAGGAGATCTGCGCCGCCAAGGGGATCGATCCCTACACAATCGTTCAGGAGACCCAGCCCATCTGCTTCGAGAACGCGAAGTGGGCCTACACGGTCGGCGCCGCCATCGCGATCAAGAAGGGCGACACCAAGGCAGCGGACGCCGCCGCCGCCATCGGCGTGGGCCTGCAATCGTTCTGCATCCCCGGCTCCGTGGCGGAAAATCGCCAGGTGGGCCTCGGGCACGGCAACCTCGGCAAGATGCTCCTCTCGGAAGAGACGGAGTGCTTCTGCTTCCTCGCCGGTCACGAGTCGTTCGCCGCCGCCGAGGGCGCCATCAAGATCGCGCTCAACGCCAACAAGGTCCGCGTCAAACCGCTGCGCGTCATCCTCAACGGCCTGGGTAAGGACGCCGCCTACATCATCTCGCGCATCAACGGCTTCACCTATGTCCAGACCGAGTTCGACCCGGCGACCGAGACGGTGAAAGTCGTCAGCGAGAAGGCCTTCTCCAAGGGACCGCGCGCCGCTGTCCGCTGCTACGGCGCCGACAACGTCCCCGAGGGCGTGGCGATCATGAAGCTGGAGCACGTCGGCGTCTCGATCACCGGCAACTCCACCAACCCCACGCGCTTCCAGCACCCGGTGGCCGGCACCTACAAGAAGTGGTGCAACGAGAATGGCCGCGGCTACTTCTCCGTCGCCTCGGGTGGCGGCACGGGCCGCACGCTGCATCCGGACAACATGGCCGCCGGCCCCGCCTCCTACGGCATGACCGACACCATGGGCCGCATGCACTCCGACGCGCAGTTCGCCGGTTCCAGCTCGGTGCCAGCGCACGTCGAGATGATGGGCCTCATCGGCATGGGCAACAACCCGATGGTCGGCGCCACGGTCGCGGTCGCGGTCGCCATCCAGGAAGCCTGCGCCAAATAGCCTCCGCGCCTCCCGCGTCCGGGCCATGTCCAGCGCGAGAGGCGGCGTTTAAACGAGAGCGATTCCAGTCCCCGCCGCGCCCCGAAAAGGGTGTGGGCGGGGATTTCGCTTCATGGGGCCCAAAGCGCGCGTCCCAGCCTTGGTCCTTCGCCCCGCCGACAGCGCGCCGCGTCCCGTCTCCCCTTCCCCGCCAACGCCACCCAACGCCAAGGAGCCGACCGATGGCCTCACGCAACTACACCGCCAGCGACATCACCGTCCTCGAAGGGCTCGATCCGGTTCGCAAGAGGCCGGCCATGTATATCGGCGGCACAGGTGCGACCGGCTACCACCACCTGCTCTGGGAGATCCTCGACAACTCGGTCGACGAGGCGATCAACGGCTTTGCCACGCGCATCGAGGTCACGCTGCACAAGGGCGCGCGCGCCATCACGGTCGAGGACGACGGCCGCGGCATCCCGGTCGACGAGATGCCCAAGCTCAAAAAGCCGGCGCTGGAGGTCATCCTCACCACGCTGCACGCCGGCGGAAAATTCGAGCGCGGCAACTACGCGCATTCGGGAGGCCTGCACGGCGTCGGCTCATCGGTCGTCAACGCCCTCTCGCGGCGCCTCGTCGCCCAGGTCAAGCGCGACGGCCATCGCTACGAGCAGAGCTACGCGGCGGGCAAACCGACGAGCGCGCTCATCGATCTCGGCCCCTGTCGCGGCCATGGCACCAAGATCTCCTTCGAGCCCGATCCCGAGATCTTCGGCGAAAAGCTGGCCTTCAACGTCGCCGAGGTGCGCGACCGCCTCGAATCGAAGAGCTACCTGCACCGCGGCCTCACGCTCGTCTTCCGCGACGAGACGCAGTCGCCCGCCGTCGAGGAGAAGTTCGTCCACGAGGGCGGTATCAGCGAATACCTCGACAAATTCATCGCCGGGCGCGGCCGCCCCATCGTTCCCGCCACCGCCAGCCCGCTCTACATCGCCAGGCAAAACGACATCGGCGTCGAGGTGGCGCTGGCCTGGACCGAGGCCACGGACGAGACGATCCGCTCCTATGTCAACGGCATCCCCACGGGCGACGGCGGCACCCACGAGACAGGTCTGCGGACAGCGGTGCTCAAGGCGGTGCGCAACTTCATCGAGACGCACAACCTCTCGCCCAAGGGCGTGACCCTGACCCCCGAGGACATCCGCGAGGGGTTGACCAGCGTCCTGTCGATCTACGTGGCCGAGCCGCAGTTTCAGGGACAGACCAAGGCCCGCCTCAACAACCCCGAGGTCGCCGCCCAGGTCGACGCGGCCGTGCGCCCCGCGCTGGAAAAATGGCTCAACGACAACAAGTCGACCGCCGAATCGATCCTGGCGCGCATCGTCCTCGCGGCGCGGGCCAGAGAGGCCTCAAGGGCGGCGGCGCAACAGGTCACGCGCAAGAGCGCCGTCTCGCGGCAGCTCAACCTGCCGGGCAAGCTCGCCGACTGCTCCTCCAACCAGGCCGAAGAATGCGAACTCTTCCTCGTCGAGGGCGACTCGGCCGGCGGCACCGCCAAACAGGGACGCGACCGGGCCACACAGGCCATCCTCCCCCTGCGCGGCAAAGTCCTGAACGCCGAACAGGCCTCGGGCAACCGCGTCGCCGGCAACCGCGAATACCAGGACATCGCCCAGGCGCTCGGCTGCGGCATCGGCCGCGACTGCGACCTCTCGCGACTTCGCTATGGCCGCGTCTTTTTGCTCACCGACGCCGACTCGGACGGCCACCACATCGCCACGCTCCTGCTCACCTTTTTCTATCGACACATGAAGCCGCTCATCGACGCCGGGCGCGTCTTCATCTGCCAGCCGCCGCTCTACCGAATCGACATCGGCAAGGAGACCTACTGGGCCCTCGACGACGCCCACCGCGACCGCATCCTCAAGAGCAAGGCCACGGGGCGGCAAAAGCCAAACATCCAGCGATTCAAGGGGCTCGGCGAGATGCACGCCGAAGAGCTCAAGGCGACCACGCTCGATCCCAAAAAACGCGTCGCGCTCAAAGTCTGCATCGACAACGAGCTGGAAACCGACCGCGTCATCAACGACCTGATGGGCCGCGATCCCAGCGCCCGCTTCCGCTTCATCATGGAGCGCGCTGGGGAGGCCGGCGATCTCGATCTGTGAGCCGTGTGGATTTCAGCTGCATAAAACACGCATATTTAATTTTATCATTCTCAAAATAATGCATATTTTTGCATTTTTGGGGCGTATTTCCCGCGTGTTTTTATTTTTGAAAGTTTTTCTTTTTTTCTCAGAGAGCGGCTTCCCAGCCCTATTCGTTCCGCGCATAGTGCGCGCCGCTTTCTGGGCCCCGGAGTGACTTCGCGCTCGACGCGTCAACCGAGTTCCCGGGAATGAGCGTGGCGGTCGGCGGGGGTGGTCGGGAGGTTTTCTTCCTCTCGTGCGCCGACACTTGGATTGCCGCGTTTTGTCCGCTCTTTCCGCCTCTGGCGCCGCGCTTTGTCCAAAGCCGCCCAGGCCCTTTTGCCGCTCCATTTCAGGGAGCGCCGCACTTCACAGGACAGCCATGACCATCGACGACTTCACGAGAGAGAAGGGCGCCACAGACGCCGGGCACAGCGAGGCCAAGCCAACTGAAGATCGCCTCACGCCGCCTCCGGGCGCGCCGCTCTCCACACCGCTTTCGACGCCCAAACCACTGATGACGCCGACCGCGCCGCTGTCGGTGCCCAAGACACTGTCGGTGCCAAAGACGCTGTCGACGCCCAAGGACCTCTCGACGCCGCCTCCGAGCGCGCCGCGCTCCACACCGCTTTCGACGCCCATGCCCATGCCCATGCCAACCATTGAAGACGCGCATGGCGGCGACACCGCGCCCAGGCTGGGAGACGACGCCGCGGGCGATTCGACGGGCGGACAGACGGGCGCCACCGGACAATTCCCCGGCAAAAAGCGGCGGCGACGGCGACGGCGCAATGTCGGACCGCGTGACGAGGTGCTGGCCGAGCTGCGCCGATTCTTCCGCATCCAAAACTTCCGCCCCAAGCAGCGCGATGTCATCGACGCCGTCATCGACGGGCGGGACACGGTGGCGATCATGCCCACGGGATCGGGCAAGTCGCTCACCTACCAGATGGCCGCGCGCATCATGCCGGGGCTGACGATCGTCATCTCGCCGCTCATCGCCCTCTTGCGCGACCAGCACGAAAAGCTCGTCAAATACGGTCTCGACGGGGTGCGCTTCGACTCCTCGCTGACGCCCAAGCAGCGCGAGAAGACGCTCGCCGAGCTCGAAGCCGGCGAACACAAGATCCTCCTCATCACGCCCGAGAGCGTCGTCTCCGAGGAGTTCCGCGCGCGCATCAGCGAACGCGATGTCTCGCTGCTCGTCATCGACGAGGCGCACTGCGTCTCCCAGTGGGGGCATGACTTCCGCCCGAGCTACCTGGCGCTCAAGTCGGTGGCCGACGACCTCGGCGCGCCGCCCATCCTGGCGCTGACGGCCACGGCCACGCCCAAGGTGCAGGAGGATATCATCAACCAGCTGGGGATGGAGGACCCGGTCCGCATCGTGGCGCCGCCCGACCGCCCCAACCTCTCCTTCAGCGTCGAGCTGCACGACAGCGAGATGACGAAGCTGCGCTCCATCCTCCATCACGTGCGCGTGCTGCCCCGCCCCGGCATCATCTACTGCGCCACCACGCGCGACGTGGAGATGGTCTGGGCCATGCTCAAGAAGGCGCGCATCCAGGCCGAATACTACCACGGCAAGCTGCTCAAGTCGGAACGCGACGCGGCGCACAGCGCGTTCATGTCGGGCCGCAACCCCATGGTGATGGTGGCGACGAACGCCTTCGGGCTCGGCGTGGACAAGCCCAACATCCGCTACGTCCTCCACTACCAGGTGCCCGGCTCGCTCGAAGCCTACGTGCAGGAGGCCGGACGCGCCGGACGCGATGGCAAGCCCTCGCGCTGCATCCTGCTCTACGACGAGAAGGACCTGGAGATTCAGGAATACTTCCTTGAGCAGCAATACCCGACGCGCAGTCAGGTGCGGCACGTCGCCGAAGCGCTCGCCGCCTGGTCGGAGCGCGGTGAGCCCGTGACGCTCAAGGACCTCGCGCTTTCGGCCCATGTCCCCCAGACGCGCACCAGCGTCGTCCTGCGCCTGCTTCAGGATCTGAGCTTCGCTTCCGAGGTCGAGATGGGCAAAGCCGTCACGCTGGCGAGGCCGCCTCAGATGGACGAGGTGGAGCGCGCGGCGGCCATTTACGACGTGCAGCGCGTCCATGACCGGCGGCGGCTGGGCGATCTGACCGCCTACGCGACGACGACCGAGTGCCGCAGCAGCTTCATCCAGCGCTACTTCGGGGCAGAGGAGGCGCCCGCCTGCGGGCACTGCGACAACGACATGTCTCCCGAGGAGCGCGAGAAGCTCGATCGCGAGACGCGCGCCGTGATGGAGACGCCCGTCACGCTCAAAAAGAAGCGCCGCAAGGACAAGCGCGCCGAGAAACAAAAAGCGCGCAAGCTCGCCCAGAAAGCGCAGGCCGCGCAGGCCACCCCGACCGCCGTTCCTGGCGAGGGCGACGCGAAAAAGAAAAAGCGCAGGCGGCGCAAAAAGAAGGGCGCGGTGGCAATGCCGACCACTTCGGCGTTCGCGCAGAGAGACGAGCAGGCTGTCGCGCACGCTGGATTGGAGCGCGCCGTGAAGCCCAGGCCGAGCGCCCCGAGCGCTGTCCCGGCAGATCCAAACACGCCGACGCCCACGCCAGGCGCCGCGCCGAGGACGGACGACAAGCTCCCGCGCGCGCCGCGCTATGCCGCGCCCATCGACAGTGGCGACCCCCTGTCCCGCCATCGCAAAAACCGACGCCAGAAGAGCGCTCTGATGCGGACCACTGACGCGCTGACCGCCAGCGCCGCGCCCCCTGTCGCGCCCGTCGCCCAAGGCTCAACGATCTCCGCTGCCGCCAGCCCCCGCAGGGACAGCGATCTCAAACAGGTCAGCCTCCCGTTCAGCCAGCCCACCGCGGAAAGCCGCCCGAACATCGGCGAGACAGCGCGCGCGGAAACCTCCTCGACGGCAGCGCCCGCCAAGGCCAGCGCGGCCAAAAAGCGCAAGACGGCGGCACCCAAAGAATCGCTGCCAGAGCCCTTTGCCCGCGCGGCGGAGAATCTGCGCGCCATCCTCGCCGCCGGTGGCATCTCCGCGCTCGTCGAAGCCCGCGCCTCTGCCAAGCGCGCCCCGCGAAAGTCGACCGCCAGTGCCAGCAAGTCCGCCGCGCCCGTCGAGTCTGGCGAAACGGGCCGCGAGGCGGTCGCCCCTGTCGTGCGCAGGCGTCGCCGCGCCTCTGACAAACCCGCGCCGGAGGATTCGTGATCGCGCCTTCACGCCCTGCCCGCGCCGGAATGCGGCCCTGACGCCGCGCTGTTTTTTTCAACCGACACCCCGAAGGACAACGCGCCTTGAGCCGCCTGAACGACCTCCTCTTTTTCGACCCAGCAGATCGCGAGCTGGTCGAACTCGTGAACAAGCGAATCTCGGCCGAGGCCCGCCCCCACAAGCTCGATCCGCTCTTCGACCCCTACCTGCACCCGCGCGGCATCAAGGTGCTCGCCGCGCCCATTCACAAGCGCATCGCCCACGCCCTGATTCAGCTGCTCGCCACCCTCGAAGCCGGCCAGGCGGACGAACGCGTCGCCGCGCTGCGCTCTCTGCGCGACGAAGTCTTCATGGGCTGCGACTCCAGCCTGCGCCACAACACCGCGCGCGTGCTGCTCTCGATCATGAAGGCGCTGATCCGCGAGCACGGCAACATCGACGAGCAGCTGCGCCTGGCCCACGACTTCTTCGCCGCGCTCTCAGGCCGCCCCGCCCTGATTCGACGCCAGCTCAGGCGCTACCACCTGTTGGAGATGCCCGAGTCCTGGACCCAGATCGCCTTCGACCACCACGTCCACGACGCCAACTCCAAGGGCCGCAAATCGCCGTCGCTGCTCATCACCGACGCCTGGCTCAAGGGCATCCGCGAGCTCACCGTCATCTACTACGGCTACATCGAGCCGGCCGCCGCCGCCGAGCTGACCGAAGCCGCCGAGATCATGGGCGTCAAGCTGCGCATCGGCATCGAGCTGCCCGCGCGCTTCCACGGCAAATACGCCCAGTTCATCTGGGCGCCGCGCGGCTTCGACGGACGCGAGGACTTCCTCGAATTCATCGAGACGGCTCCGGTGCAGCGCTTCTTCGATCTCGGACGGGCCCTGGCCGAACACCGGCGAGAGATCACGCTGGCCATGCTGCACAGCTTCAACGAGCACCACCTGGCCGACCTCAACGCGCGCCTGAACATCGAGCTCAAGCCGCTGTCGGCCGAGAAATTCATCGCCTTTGTCGGCGTTGGTCAGCCGTCGATCACGCACCTGGCCGAGCACATTCACGCCGAGCTCATGCCGCTCCTGTGCCACCGCGCCGAGGCGCTCAAAAAGGCGCTCGCCGAGGGGAAATTCAGCGATTCGGAAAAAGCGCCGCGACGCGATCGCGAGCCGTCGATGCCCCTGAACGGCGTGGCGCTGTCGGCGATGAACTCCCTCGCGACACAGCCTCCCGCGCAGGCGGAGAGTGTTCGCCCCGGCGAGAGTGCGGGCAGCCCCCCTGACGCAGTGGCGGGCGCCATGTGGCCGCGCGGGTCGTCGAGGCACGCCATCGAGGCCGAGCTCTCCATGATCGACGCCTTCTCGCCGGGCCAAATCGTCGAGGACTACCTGCGCTTCGCCGAAAACCCGGAGGTGAAGCACGCGCACGCGCCGACCGACGACCCCAACGCGCCGACGCTCCTGCGCCAGGATCCCAAGTCCCTCACCGAGCAGTTGAGCGCGCTCCACGCCGGCTACCGACTCACGCTCAACCCCACCGGACTCAGCGAGGCCGACGTTCTGGAGCTCGTCCACGACCTCGAAGGCGCCATCACCCACGTCGAAATCTACAACCTCAAGGACAGGCAGCACGGACACGACGCCTTTGGACCGCGGCTGATGAGGCTGCGGCGCGCGCTGGGCAGCGGCAATCCCACGGCGCTCAAGCAGGCGGTGCGCGACATACTGGCGGCGAGCGATCTCGACTCGATGGACGAAGAGCGGCGCCACAAACTCCACGCCATCCTCAACGACATCCCGCGCTTCCTCGGCTTCTACCGATCGACACAGCTCAAGACGCGCATCGGCAGTGACTCGATTGGCCGCGCGGGGGCGTTTTTCGGCATGGGCCTGGCCGTGCGTTCGACCCTGCCGCGACAGGTGCAGCGCCAGCTGGATCGCGATCCGAGCCTGGCCACGACCATCCCGGTCCACATCGAGGCCTTGCCCGTGACGCGCTTTTTGCCGCGCCAAAGCCTCTCGCCCACCCTCGACCGCTTCTACCGATGGTGCCGATCGCGCCAGCGACTGCGCGGTGTCGGCTACCGCCGCCAGGAGACCTTCGAGACGCAGGAAAGCGCCACGCGAAACGACGAGGCGAACGGCAACGTGATCACGCTCGGCGGCTTCATCCCGGCGCACACCAACGGCTTCCTCAAGTCGGCCAAATCGCCCGAAGCGCTCTCGTGGCACTTCCTCAACACCAACTGGAAAAACCTCCTGAAGGTCCTCGTCGGCTTCATCCCCGCCTTCCTCACCTTCCTGCTGACCAAGGACTGGTGGCTTCTGACCTGGTTCGGCGCGCTCATCTGGTTCGGCGTCACCGGCGTGCGCAACGTCATCCAGGCCGTCCTCTCCATGGGCGGACTCGCCTTCCGATCGCCGTTCATCAAGTGGAACGACCTCATCAACTGGGACCGGGTGAGCGACTCGCTGCTCTACACGGGCATCTCGGTGCCGCTCCTCGACTGGCTCGTCAAAATGGTCGTCCTCGAACAGGGATTCGGCGTGACGACGCAGACCTCGCCGCTGCTCCTCTACTCGGGCATGTCGCTGGTCAACGGCCTCTACATCGCGACGCACAACACCTATCGCGGGCTGCCGCGCGCGGCCGTCATCGGCAACCTCTTCCGCTCCATCTTCGCCATCCCGCCGGCGCTGCTGATCAACGCCTGCATCCTCGAAGTCATGCTCAGGAGCGGCTGGGACGAATTGAGCGCCAACCAGATGCTGCAGCTGTGGGCGGCGATCATCACCAAGGTCTCGTCGGACACGGTGGCGGCGCTGATTGAGGGATTCGCCGACCGCGCCAAGTGGCTCGGCCTGAGGCGGCACGACTACCGCGCCAAACTCGACCAGCTCTTCGAGGTCCACGGACAGCTGGAAGCGCGCTTCCCCGACAGCGACGTGATCGAGCTCATCGCCACGCGTTCGCCGCTCCTCTCGCGCGACGACAAAGGCCTCATGCGCGAACAGCGGCAGCTCATCCTCAACGCCCTCGACCTGCTCTACTTCTGGATGTACCAGCCGCGCGCCCGCCTCGCCCTGCGCCAGCTCTTGACGGCCTACACCCCCGACGAGCGGCGCATCCTCCTCGGCACCCAGCGCATTCTCGAACGCGAGCGCGAAATCACGCAGATGTTCCTCGACCAGCTGGTGGGCAAGCGCTTCTCCCCGGCGCTCGCCTGCTACCTCGAAAAGTGGCGGGTCTATCTGCGCGACCTCGAAGCGATGGTCCGCGCCATGGATCGCGACGAAGAGAGGGCGCCCGCGGCCGTTCAATCAGGCCTGACGCCACCGCCGGCCACCGCCTGAGGCGATATTTCCGCGCGCGTCCCCACGAGACGCGGTCAAAAAGAGGTCCCCTTTGCGCCACTGCCCCGCCTGCGCCACCCCCCTCGAACAGCGCGCCTTTCAACTGACGAGCGACGGCAACCAACCGCGACGCGGCGCGGCGATGTCCCGAGGCGCGGCCCTGTTCGTGGCCGACATCGAAGTCGACGGCTGCCCTTCCTGCGGCGGTGTCTGGCTCGATCAGGGTGAATTGCGCGCCCTCGCCAGCGATGAAGACCGGCTGCGCGCCCTCGACGAGTGCTTTGTCCAGCGCGCCATCCCCTTCTCCCAGGACGGCGAAGCGCGCCTCTGCCCGAGCTGCGCCATCGCGCTGCGCCCCATCGAATACGACGCCTTTCGCGGCGTCCGGCTCGACAACTGCCCTTCCTGCGACGGCGTCTGGCTCGACCACGGCGAGGCGGGCGCGATTGCCGACAAGCTCTTCCGTCAGGCCAAGGGGGCATCGCTTCCTCCGCGACCGCGACGTTCGCCCCCGATGGTTCCGCGACGAGAGCCATCCACCCGCGCCAGATGCCGACGCCGACCGCGCCCGTCCACGACCGTCCAGCGCCCGGCCTGCAAGCGGCCACCCCCATCCAGACGCTCCTGCGCGGCGTGGGCTCGCTGAAAATCCGCCCAACCCGCCCGGACGCCGGGGCCAGCGCCAGCTTCGACCGCCGAAGACGCTACGACATCCTGCAAACCGGTCGCGCCATCGCCTTCGCCGAGGAACAGGGCACCGATCACATCTCAAGCGACCAGTTCGGGCAGTGGAACGCCGACACAATCCTCGTCCGCGACCCTCAGGGCGCGCAGCTCTTCGCGCTCCATCGACCGCGCCGCGCCCGCCTCGGAGACGAAATGGCGCTGTTGACGCCCGCCGGACATCGCCTCGGCAAATTCCAGCGGCGACCCTCGCTCGGCGACAAGGTCTTCGACGTTTTCGACGCCGACGGCATGGTGGTGATGAACGCGCGCGCGCCGTTCCTCAGCCCGTGGACATTCACCTTCTCCCTCGATGGACGCGGCGAGCTCGGCCACATCCACTGCGACCTGCCGGGGATCTTCTCGATCTTCCGCGACGGGGGCGGCGGCTTCGAGGTGCGCTTCGCGACGCGTCTTGGCGGTGACGAACGGCTGCTGCTGCTGGCCGCGGCGCTGTTCATCGACATGACGTTTTACGAAAGCCCGCGCGTGACGCCGGGCACTGGACGAGGCGGGCGCTGATCGCGTGCGCCGACAGGGATTTGTGATGACCGAGACATTGTCGAACGGCGCGCGGGACGAGGTTTGCCAGGCGCCGCTGTCCGTCGAGGCGGACGAGGATTTTCTGACGGCCAGGGACGGGCTCAAACTGCGCTGGCGCTCGGAAACGACGGCGGGCGGGACGGCGAAGGGCGAGATCGCCATCGTCCATGGCTACGGCGAACATCTGGGCCGCTACGACCATGTGGCCGAGGCGTGTCTCAGGCGCGGATTTGGCGTCCACCGCTTCGAATACCGGGGACACGGCCGCTCTCAGGGCAGGCGGACGCACGTCGATCGCTTCGACGACTACCTCGACGACCTCGACGCCTTCGTCACCCACGTGGCGAGCCGCGCCCAAGGCCCCATCGCGCTCGTCGGCCACAGCCTGGGCGGCCTGATCGTGGCCCGCTGGCTGCAAACGCGTGGCGGACACCCCATCGCGCGCGCCGTGCTCAGCGATCCCTTTGTCGGACTCGCCTTCGCGCCCCCTGTCTGGAAGCGCGCCCTCTCCCGCCTCGGCAGCCGCCTCTTCCCCGCGCTCCGCATCGCCAACGGCCTGACCGTGGATCAGCTGACGAGCGACGAAGAAAAGCAGCGCGAGACCGCCGCCGACCCGCTCTACCTCGGCACCACCACGCCGCGCTGGTTCTGCGAAGTGACGGCGGCGCAGGAGGCGCTCCTGCAAAACGGCGAACACCTGACGACGCCCTTTTTGATGCTCCTTAGCGAGCGCGACCCCATCGCCAGCCCCGAGGCCAGCCGCAGGCTCTTCGAGGCCGCGTCCTGTCCGCGCAAGGCGCTCATCACCTTCGACGGCATGCGCCACGAGCTCTTCAACGAACGCGACCGGGCGAGCGTCTTCGCGGCGCTCTTCGACTGGCTCGAACGGCCTCTCGGCGAGGAAATCGACGCGGCGGCCGCCACAGTGCCGACTTCTTGACACCCCCAGGTGCCACGACTAAGGGGCCCCGCCCTTTTGAGAGGTGCCCGTTGGCTTCGGCCTTCGGGCCCTTTTCTTGTCAGCCCACACCTCTCCTCCGGACGAAGGAATTCACATGGCCCAGGAAGGCAGCAGCATTGGCAAGGGAACGCTGATCCGCGGGGACGTGATCGGCGCCGACGCCCTCTCCATCGAAGGGCGGTTGGAAGGACGCCTCCAGCTCTCTTCACGGCTCATCGTCGAGCCGACCGGCCAGCTCGACGCCGAGGTCTGGGCCGATTCCGTGGCGATTCACGGTGTGGCGTCGGGGGCGATCGAGGCCAGAGAGGCGATCGTCGTCTCGTCCGTGGCCACCGTCAGCGCCGCGCTCCGTGCGCCGCGCGTCATCCTCGAAGAGGGAGCGCGCTTCAGCGGCGACATCGAGATGGATTTCGATCTGTCCGAGGTCCTCTAGCGAGACGACTTGTCAGACCTTCCCGCACATGGAGGCACAACAGACATGGCGAACACAGTGATCGGCAGCAGCTTCACCATCGAGGGCGAAATCCTCAGCGAGGACGACCTGCTCCTGCAGGGCAACGTCAAGGGCAAGATCGCGGTGAAGGAGAGCCTCGTCATCGAGCAGACGAGCGTGGTCGAGGCCGATGTCGCGGCCCGGGCGATCGATATCGCCGGCCAGGTGATGGGAGATGTCGAGGCGGCCGAACGCGTCGAACTCAAGGCCACGGCGAGACTCCTCGGCGACCTGCGCACCCCGCGCCTCAACATGGCCGACGGCGCGCTCATCTCCGGCAACATCGAAATGAGTCGAGACGAGAACGTCGGCTGAATGGCCGCGACGCCCCAACGCGCGGCGACTCCTGTGACGAGCGCTCGCGGGGAGATGAGTGAATGTTGAACCAAGCCAAGACAGAGGTCCCGGGCCAGGTCGCGCTGATCGGCGAGGCCACCTGCGTGAGGGGCAGCGTGCGCGGCGAGGCCGATCTCGTCGTTCACGGTCGCATCGAGGGTCAGGTCCACATCGACCGTGGCCTGTTCATTCAGCCCACGGGAGTGGTCAAAGCCGACGTCGTCGCCGAGAGCGTCGTCGTTCAGGGCGTGCTGGTGGGCAGCGTCATCGCCTCGCAGAGCGTGCAGATCGCCGCCGAAGGCCGGGTCGTCGGCAACATCAGCGCCCCGCGCTTCAGCATGGCGGAGGGCGCGCTCTATCGCGGCCACGTCGAGACAGACGAAAGCGCGCTGCAGGAACTGGCCACCACCCATGAGGCCGCCGCCCATAAGACAGCGCCGCGCGTGGCGGCTTTCCCGAGAAACGCGCAGCCCCAGCAGAACGCCGCGCCCCCAAGAGCGCCGATCGCCCCTCCGAGCTTTTCGCGAGGCGCCATTCCCGCGCCGCCGCCACCGCCGCCCAAGGTCAGCTTCAAGCCTTTGGAGGTCCGTCCGCGCGCCGCGCGCTCCCAACCACCGGCGCCACCGCCACCACCGCCGCCCTTCCAGGCCCTGCTCCTGCGCGAGGAGGACATGACCGGTGGCATGCCTGGCGATGACGATCTGACGCCGCAGCCCGCGCTCATCGGCAAGCGCAAGGCTTCGCTCAAGCGCAAGAAGTGAGCAGGCCCAGCAAGGAGGCGCGGGTGTCGAAAAAATCGCGCAAGGACAGTCAGGTGCCGGCCGAGGTTGAGGCGGCGGGTGTGGAAAAGGCCAGCCAGCGCGACGCGGCGGCGGAGGCCAGGACACAGAGCGCCGTCGAACCAGCGGCGCCAGCGCGGGAAGCCATCGAGGAGGCGGTTGCCGAAGCAGCGCCTGAACCCGGTGTCGAAGCGCCCGCGGACCAAACCGCGGCAAAGGCGGCCCCAGTCGAAACAGCGCCCCAAAACGCGGTGAAGGCGGACAGCGCGGCGAACAATCCCGCGCCAACAACGAACGCGGCCGAGGCCGGAAACCAGGACATCTGGCTCCCCATCGACGCGCTCGACGACTCGACCCGCTTCCAGCTCTGTCCCGAGGGCGAAGTGGATGGGCTGGCCACGTCCATCGTGCGCGACGGTCAGCTCTTCGCCATCGATGTCCGTCCGCTCAGTGGCGATCGCTTCGAGATCGTCTGTGGTTTCCGGCGCGTGGCGGCCCTCAGGCTGTTGATGCGGCGCAAGGTTCTGGCGCGCGTTCACCGCGATCTTGGCGACGCTGACGCTTTGGCCATGGCCCTGGCCGCGCTCGTCGACACGCGGCGCGTCGACACCAAAACGCTGGAGCTGGTGCGCGACCGACTCGACGCTGAACGACGCCTGACGCCGATGCTCTCCGAGATCCTCACGCGCGCCATCACCCCCGAGGCGCTGGAGCTCTCCCCCGAGACTGTCGACGGCGATCAGCCTGTCAGCGATCCGTGCGCCCTGGTGCAGCGCGTCCTCGATCAGCTGGCCGTGCTCAACCCGGATCTGAACCAGCTCGCCTCGTGCTGGGACGCCCTGCCGCGCGAGGTGCGCGACGCTGTCCTGCAACAGCTCGTCTACCCATCGGACATGGCCCGCTATCTGAAGAAACAGCCCGGCGGACTTTTCTGACGGGCCAACGGCCGGCGGACTTTTCTGACGGGCCAACAGCCCGGCGGAGGCCAGTGGGGCAGCCAGCGGATGTTTCGCGGACGTTCGCCTTGCCAGCGAGCGCCATGCCGACGCGACGCGGTTTGAGCGCCTTCACGCCCTCCTTGCCGCCAGCGCGGATTCGACGGCCTTCGCGGCGAGAGCCGACCGCCCCGCTCACCGCCCCTTGAGGCTGCCAACGGTCCAGCGCCCGGCATTCACGCGCGTCTCTGGATCGGCATCCGTCGACGCGGCCTCTCCCGCTGGCGCGGCCTCGACGGACGAGCCTGTCGCACCGCCTTCCGCCTCGGTCTCCACCTCCAGGATGTCGGCTGTGGTGAAGAGATAGGTGCGCAGATTCTCGTCCCAGGCGCTGTCGCGGCGGCGCAGCCATTCGAGCAGCATGGCCGCGTGTTCCTTTTCCTCGTCGGCGTTGTGGGCCAGCACACGCCTGAGCGACTCGTCGCGGGTGAGCGCCACGCGCTGGTTATACCAGTCGACGGCGTCGATCTCCTCGACGAGGGAGACGAGCGCGCGGTGCATGTCGCGCGCCTGAGGGCTGAGCTCGGATTCTGGTTCGAGATGAGGGTCGGCCATGTTCGCTCCTTCGTGCGGGTGACGCTGGGTGAGCGCGCAAGCTGTGGCGCGGCCTGGGCGTTGGCGATCGCCTCGTTGGGCGGGCGGCGCGGACAGACCTTTCAGGCGCGGTCGCAGCGGGCGACGGCCAGCCGAATCTCCTCGACGCGGCGTTCCCACCCCTGATCGCGGACGCTTTCGGATCGTGCGGGCGAAGGTCCGGGGTCGACGAGCGCGCGCTGGATGGCCGCGATGAATTCCGCAGGGTCGCGCCCGATGGCGCACAGGCCAAGCGACTCGATCTCGGGAATGGCGGTGGAGACGACGGGCAGCCCGGCGGCCAGGTATTCGCGCACCTTGAGCGGGTTCGAGTTCAGCGTCAGCTCGTTGAGCCGAAACGGCATCAGCGCCACGTCAAAGCCCCGGCAGTAGGCAGGCAACGAGGCGTAGGGCCGGGCGCCGAGGAAGTGGACGTTGGGCATCGCCTTGAGGCGCGCGAAGTCGGCTTTTTCGCGGCCAATCAGCGCCAGGCTGCCACTCGGGAAGGCGCGGGCCACCGCTTCGAGCAGAGGCGCGTCGATCCAGTCTTCGAGAAGGCCAAAAAAGCCGAGGCGGGGCCGGGGCAGGCGCGCGAGGTCGGCGGGGATGTCGAGCGTGGGCAAAAGCGCCTGCGCGAAGTGGGCGTGATCGACGCCGTGACGGACGAGCGCGACGCGCGGGTTGAGCGCCTGTTTGCGCCTCAGGAGCCGTTCCGAGGAGACGATGACGAGGTCTGAGGCGCGGGCGAGCGCGGCCTCCTGTTCCAGCAGGTTGGGCGGCGCGCCGGTGAACTCCGAGAACTCGTCGACGCAGTGGTAGACGAGCAGGCGGCGTCTCAGGCTCGTCGCGACCCAGGCCGCCGAGGGCAAAAAGCACCAGACAACGGGATCCGCGAAGCCGAGCCGGGACATGGCGCGCTCAATCTGAAGGCCGAGCCAGCGCCGGTTGATGGTGGCGGCGATGGGGCTCTGCCAGGCGGGCAGGACCAGCGGCGAGAGGACGTGAATGTTGGCGTCGACCTGTCGCGGCCTGCCGAGCGTCCTCAGGGCGGCGGAGAGCTTCTGGCCAACGCGGCGGGCGTCCTGGATCGTGGCCCGGGGCGCGCGATTGCCCAGCGAGTCGATCCACAGCACGCGGTTGTCCCGGGCGAGCAGGCGCATCAGGTGCATCTTCGAGAGCGGATCGCCTGCCCAGTCATTGGAAAAGCAGACGATGTCGCAGCCCGTCAGCGCGCGTGCCTCTCTCTCGTTTCGCATCTGGCCCCTCCCCTCGCCGCGCGGCATGGCGGCACAGCGGCCAGAGAGCTAGGGCGCGTCAGCCAGTCCCGGCAGTCACCAGGCGGGCGTCCCTGTTCGCGGCAGGCGCATGGGGGGGCATGGCGGGCGCTGTCTCAGGGACGAGGCGTCCAGGGCGATTCCGACTCTTGTCGAGAACGCCAGTGCGATCCGCCTCTTGTCGTGCCAGTCGCGCGCCCCCACCAACGCGACGGGAAGTCACAGCGCGGCGAACGCCAGCGCGATCCGCCCCTCGACCTGGAGCCGAATCAGCTGTCCCGCCACAGCCTCGGCCGTCGCCATCGGCATCAGCGGCGCGTAACCGCCCCCAGCCTCGCGCGCCAAAAGCTGCAGCACCGGTCCCTGGTTGACGAATCGCAGCCGCGGGAAGTCGCGCTCCGGCAGGCGGAAGGGAATCATCGCCTTGAAGGGCACAAAGGGGCGCTCTTTGCCCGGACAACAGAGATCGTCGGCCTCGTCGAGCGTCCGCGGGCGCGCCGCGTAACCCTCCTCGGCGAAGAAGGTGGCCGCCTCCAGCGTCATGTCGTCGAGCGCGTCGTCGAAGAGCGCGTCGTAGCGCGTCGGCAAATGGCCACTCAAAAGCAGGGTGAGCAGCACCGCGTCGTCGGGCGAAGGGCGATCCATCCAGGCCACGGCGTTGTGCGCCCCCACCGGCTGCAAAGAGAAGGCGACGCGCGGGGTGTGGGCCGCCAAAAGCGATTGCGCGCAGGCGACGACGGCCTCGCTGGCCCGGGCGATTTCCGCCTCAAAAAACGCGTCCTCCGCGGCGGCGCGCGCCTCGTTTTGATCGCGGGCACAGGCGAGCTCGCCTTTGGCCTTGTCGAGGAAGGCGGCGAAGGGATCTGCCTCGCCCGTTCGCAGCGCCTCCCCCACCGCCCCGCTCTCGCGCGTCGAACCCTGTTCGCGAAGCGGCGATTCGAGTTCGGACGGCTGACTTTCCGTCGCGGCTGGAGCGCGGGCGGCGGCCACGGAACGCAAAAAAATCCCGGCCCGGCGTTCGAGCGCGGCGCGCGCCACTTCCCTCTCGGCGGCAACCGCGTCTCGGGCACGCGTCAGGCGCAGTCGGGCGTCGTAGAGATCTTCGAGCAGCGTCGAAGCGCGAGCGCGCACCAGGGCGTCCATCACCTCGCCAGCCCAGGGGCTCTCTTGGAGACAGTCGGGCAAGGTCGGCCTTTCGGTCAGAAGCGACTCACTGCTTGCCGCCGCCGACACGCGCGCGATCGCCTGCTCCGAAGCGTCCAAAGCCTTCGACGTGTTTTCCGCCCGCGCCTTGTCCTCAGACCGCGCCTCGTCTTCCGCCCCTGTCACGGCGACACCTCCCCAGCCCCTGCCTCGACTTCGCCCGAGACCGACGCGCGCGCCTCAAGCCGCCTGTCCATGCGGATGTGCGGCATCCCGGCCTCCTCGAAGCTCTCGCCGACCGCCGCGTAACCGGCCTTTTCGTAAAAGCCACGCAGCCAGACCTGAGCATGGAGCGTCACCGCGTCGAGCCCGCGCCGCGCCGCCTCCTCCTCCAGCGCGCCGAGGATCTGCCGCCCCAGCCCCTTGCCGCGCGAACTCTTCATCACCGCGATGCGGCCGATGCGCCCAAAGCTGCCCGATTCGCCCTCGGGCGGCGCCGTCAACAGGACGAGCCTTCCGGTGCCCACCGCGTGCCCGTGCTCGTAGGCCAACACGTGAAACGCCGTCTCGTCGGCGTCGTCGCGCTCGACCTCGGGGGCGATGCGTTGCTCCTCGATGAAGGCGATCTCGCGGATGGCGAAGGCGCTCAACAAATCGCCCGGTCCCCGCACTGGCTCGACCCAGCGCTCTGGTCTGGGCGGCTCGGCGACACGCTTCTTTTTCTGGCTGCGCTTCTTGCTCACGGCGTCTTCTCCTGACGGGAAACAGCGCGGAATAAATTAATTTTATGCAACCCAACGTCCACCCAGCGAGCATCCGCCCAACAACGGCGCGCGCCTCTCACCGGCCCCAACGCGCAACTAATCCACGCGTGTCTTCGATAAAACCGGGCGCCTTCTAGCCACTGCACCGCGGATGCCAAGCCCCATTTTTATGCAAAAACACGCGCATTCATGCATCGACACGCGCGCCATTCAGGGCGCCTCGCTGAGCCGTTCGCCGGCCAGTCGGTCGTAGGCCAGCATCGAGAGGTCCAAAGCCACGCGCCGGGCGTTCTCCGGGGTGCGCGCGTCCCGGGGGCCGGAGAGCCACTGGGCGTCGGCGGTCTGCAGCATCTCGTCGTTCAAAGAGCGGAGAACGCGCTCAAAACGCGTCAACATCGACAGGTGGCGCGGCAGGGGCAGACCGGCGGCGGCGAGGATCTTGGGCGACAGATAAAAAACGCTGAAGGCCGGCATGGCGTCGATCCTGGGCAGCGGTCGGTTGGACCAAAAGAGGACCTCGGTCTCGAAGCGCCGGTGCTCGCGCGGCCCGGCCTCGAAACCGGCCTCGGCGAAGGTCTCCTTGCGCAGCGATGGCTGATGGTCGCCGAACCAGACGAGGATCGTCGGTCGCTGACGCTTTTGGAGCGCCTCGACGAGGTAGCCAAGGCCGCGATCGGCGCGGAAGGTGGCGTTGGCCATGTTCTCGATGTCGTGCTCGGTCGTCTCACTGAGCGGCGGCCTGCCGTCGGCGGCGGTGACAGTCACGTCGGGCTCGGGCCAGCGCTCATAAAGAAAGGGTCCGTGGCCGATCATGCCGATGGCGAAGAGGAAGCGCGGCTCGTCTCCCGGCGCGTCGAGCTCGTTGAGGATGCGGCGCACCAGCGCGTCGTCCGAGGGGTAGGGCCCATCGAAGAGCACCTCGCGCCCATCCTGAAAGGAGACGCCGCGGTTGTTGACGTAAGGGCCGCTGGCCCGCGAGCCGTCCAGATTCAGCGGCTCCATCTCGTCGATGGCGATGAAGCGCTCAAAGCCGAGCAGCGGGTAGACCGAGTCGCGCGAGTAGTAGGCGCGGCGGAAGTTGTGCAGCGCCAGCGTGCGGTAGCCGTGTTCGCGGAAAAGGGCGGGCAGGGCGCGCAACGGTCGGTGGAGGTAGTGCTGGTAGGGCACCGAGGCGGGCGGCAGGACCGCGTGCGATATGCCGGTCAGCGCCTCGAATTCGACGTTGGCCGTGCCGCCACCGCGCTGTGGGCTCGTCATGGTGAAGCACTGGCCCGCCGACTTGAGCGCGTGGAAGTTGGGCAAAGGGTCGCGGCTGAATTGGACGCCAATCTTCGTCACGTCCCAAAACGCCTCGGCCATGTAGACGACGACATCCGGCTTTTCGGTGCGCGCTTCGAGCGACGCGGCCTCGCCCCCCGACACAAGCGCCCTGAGACGCGCCTCGTCGTAGCCCTCCGGCTCCCCGCCCTGGTTGGCGTGAGAGTCACACGGCGGCGCCTCGCCCCCCGACACAAGCGCCCTGAGACGCGCCTCGTCGTAGCCCTCCGGCTCCCCGCCCTGGTTGGCGTGAGAGTCACGCGGCGGCGCC
>JAFVYB010000089.1 GCA_017500825.1 Myxococcaceae bacterium
CCGCCCAAGCGCCGAATCTGGCCCATCGAGCAGATTAAAATAAACCTGGGCAAATAAAACAGGCCATTGAGGCGCTTAGGGCGGGCATTTGTCCGTCGGCCCGCAGCCGGCCCCACCAAAGGTGGGAGCGAGGACCGACGGTTGCGCAAGGAAAAAGGGGAGCCACGAGGGGGAAACAACCATTGGTTTTTCCCCCTCGTGCTTTCAGGGCAGATGAGTGCGGCCGGAGCGCTCACGATTCGCGCTTTCCGAGCGGTAAATCGGAGCTCTAATAAAACGTTTTTAAACAAATCTGCGTTTCCCAAGCGGCGCCTTGGCATGATTGTTTTTAAAGATTATTGAAATAATTCAACAGAACAATTCCTGGGCGGTGCAGTGGAGCTCCAACAAAACGTTTTTAAATGTTTAAAACATAAAACAATTCGGAAACGCGTTTTTAAAGCACCGAGGAGGCATCGCCTTTGCCCTGGCGGATCAATTCGATTGTGTCGCCGACGAGAGAGAGGACGGTCGAGGGCTCGTCGACGCAGGTGCCGGTGTCGAGGATGAGTTCCAGGCCGTGGCCGAGCTCGTCGCGGATGTCTTCGGCGTCGCACAGCGCCTCGCCGTCGCGGTTTTGGGCCGAGGTGGAGACGATGGGGTGGCCGAGGCGCTCGCACAGTTCGCGCGCGACGGCGTTTTCGGGAACGCGCAGGCCGACCGTCTTCTGGCGCGTCTGCATGATCTCGGGGACGAGGCGCGTCGCTTCGAGGATGAAGGTGAAGGGGCCGGGCGTGAGGTGGCGCAGGACGCGGTAGGCGAAGTTGGAGACCTTGGCGTAGCGGGCCACTTCCGAGAGGTCGGCGACGAGAAAGGACATGGGCTGGCGGCGGTCGCGTCCCTTGAGCTGGTAGAGGCGGTCGATGGCGCGCTTGTCGAGCAGGTCGCAGCCGAGGCCGTAATAGCTGTCGGTGGGGTAGGCGATGAGGGCGCCGCGCGTGAGGGCCTGGACGGCTTTGTCGAGGAGGCGTGGCTGCGGATTGACGGGGTGGATTTGCAGGATGGGAGCGGTCATGGCGGCGGGGCAGTGCCTGGGGCGGAAAAACGCCGAAAAACGGCGCGGGAAAACGGGAATGGCGGAGGCGATCCGGGCGGGGCGCCTGTCAGAGTTGAGACGGACCTTGATCCGCCCGAGGCGCGATCGCACAAGGCGCGCCCCTTTTCACCGCTCGGCGTGAGTCACAAGATCCGCGCGCGACAAAGTTCCCCAAAGAAAACGTCCAACGACCCCAGGAGAAACACAGCCCATGGCCGACGCCCCCCAAAACGCCATCGACCGCGCCAAGCTCGACGAGCGCGCGCTCGCCTACCACGCCGACAAGCCCGCTGGAAAAGTCGCCCTCGAGCTGACCAAGCCCTGCGAGACTCAGCTCGACCTCTCGCTCGCCTACACCCCGGGCGTGGCCGCGCCCTGCCTTGAAATCGCGCGCGATCCCTCGCTCGTCGACCGCTACACGGCGCGCGGCAACCTGGTGGGCGTCGTCTCCAACGGCACGGCGGTCCTCGGGCTCGGCGACATCGGCGCGCTGGCCAGCAAGCCGGTGATGGAGGGCAAGGCGGTCCTCTTCAAGCGCTTCGCCGACGTGGACTGCTTCGACATCGAGATTGAGCCGCGCGGGGTCGAGGAATTCTGCGCGGTGGTCGAGGCGATGGGGCCGACGTTTGGCGGCATCAATTTGGAGGACGTGAAGGCGCCCGAATGCTTCGAGATCGAATCGCGCCTGTCGCGGACGCTCGACATCCCGGTCTTTCACGACGACCAGCACGGCACGGCCATTGTCAGTGGCGCAGCGCTCATCAACGCGCTGGAACTGGCCGAGAAGTCGATCGCCCAGGCCAAATTCGTCTTTCTCGGCGCCGGGGCAGCCGGACTTGCCTGCGCGCGCTTCTATCGGACGCTGGGGATGCGGCCTGAAAACGCCTTCATGTTCGACCGCGAAGGCCTCGTGCGCCAAAGCCGCGCGATGAACCGCTGGAAGGCCGAGTTCGCCCGGGAAGAGGGGCCTTCGTCGCTGCCCAAATCGCTGGAAGAGGCGCTCGACGGGGCGGATGTCTTTGTCGGTCTGTCGGCGGGCAATCAGCTCACGCCGCGGATGCTCTCGCGCATGGCCCGCGACCCCATCGTCTTCGCGCTCGCCAATCCCACGCCAGAAATCGACCCGGCGCTGGCATGGGCCACGCGGCCCGACGCGATCCTCGCCACTGGGCGCAGCGACTATCCGAACCAGGTCAACAACGTCCTCGGCTTCCCGTCGATCTTCCGCGGCGCGCTCGACACGCGTTCACGCGCCATTGACGACGCGATGAAGCGGGCGGCCTGCGAGGCGTTGGCGGCGCTGGCGCGCGAAGAGGCTGTGCCCGAGGTGGCGGCGGCCTATGGCGGTGTGGCCCAAAGCTTTGGACGGCAGGCGCTTTTGCCCACGCCCTTTGATCCGCGCGTCGTCCTCAGGGTGGCGCCCGCCGTGGCCAGAGCGGCGATCGAGTCGGGTCTCGCGCGGCGAACCATCGACCTCGACGTCTATCCCGGGGAACTCGCCGCGCGGATGAAGCGGGGCGCCGCAACCCGCCAGCGCTGACAGCCTGACCTTGTCGCGACGCGCCAGGCGCCTCTTTGGGACACCTCCGCCGCTTCGCCCCCCCACGCCTGACGCCAGAACCGCCTCAGAACATGCCCCACAGGTATTGGTTGGTGACCTCGTGGTGGAACTGAATCTCGGGGACCTTGATCTGCGTGCCGAGCGCCTTGGGGCAGCGGTCGGCCTGCATCTGTTTGAGCTCGGCGTATTTGGCGACCACGGTCTCGCCCAGCATCTCGTTGAGGTAGCGCGAGCTCTTGAAGGCGCGGATGGCGTCGTCGATGTGGTCGGGCAAAAAGCGCGTGCGGCGGCGCTTGGTCTCGTCGGTCGGCGCGAGGGGGCCTTCGAGGGCGGTGCGCATCAGCGCGTAGAAGACGAGATAGGGGTTGGCGTCGGGGGCGACCGAGCGGACTTCGAGCCGCGCGCTCTTTTCGTTGAACATGGGCACGCGCAACAGGGCGCTGCGGTTGTTGGCCGAGATCTTGATCTGATTGGGCGCCTCGAACGCCGGATCGAGGCGGCGGTAGGCGTTCACCGAGGGGTTGAGGATGAGGCACAAGTCGTCGGCGCTCGTGAGGATGCGCTCGGCCGCCTGCCATCCCTGCGCCGAGAGCCGGTCCTTGCCGTGGGCGTCCCAGAAGATGTTTTGGCCGTCCTTGGTGAAGGAGAGGTTGGTGTGCATGCCGCTGCCGTTCATGCCGATGATCGGCTTGGGCAAAAAAGACGCGGTCATGCCCATGTTCGAGGCCACCTGGCGGCAGAGCAGTTTGTAGAGCTGAACCTCGTCGGCGCAGACGATGGCCTCGGAGTAGGTGAAGTTCATCTCGAACTGGCTCGGCGCGACCTCGGGATGGTCCTTCTCGTTGCCAAAGGCCATGGCGCGCTGAACCTCGGCGGCGCTGTCGATAAAGGCGCGCAGGTTGTCGCCCGGCAGCGAGTGGAAATAGCCGCCGATCGACACCGGCTCGAAGTGCGGCCGCTCGACGTAATGCTGCTCGCTGTAGCGCCCCTTGAAGAGAAAGCCCTCGATCTCGGGCGCCACGTTGCACACCAGGCCCTCCTTCTCGCGCAGCGACTCGCTGTAGGCGCGCAGGCGACCGCGCAGGTCGGACGGATAGGGGCGGCCGTCGCGGGTGAGCACGTCGGCGAAGATGAGGACCTTGCCCGGACCAAAGACATCGGCCGGCAACCAATAAAAGGTGTGCCAGTCGAGCTCCAGCCTCAGGTCCGACTCGTTCTGCGACGAGTAGCCGCGCACCGAGGAGCCGTCGAAGGTGAGCGCGCCGAGCGACTTGAGGAGGAACTTCTTGTCGTAGTCGAGCATGTGGAAGCGCCCCTCCAGGTCGGAGAAGCAGACCGTGACCGCCTTGATGCGCCGCTCGTCCACCAGATAGCGCGTGTGCTGTTCGCGCAGCTTGTCGACGCTGACGTGGTTGAGGCGCGCCTGCTTGGCCTCGCCGTTCATCTCCTCCAGCTGGTCGTAGGGGATTTCCAAAAAGTCGCGCAGCTGTCCGGACACTGGATTCATCGATAATTTCTCCCGTCTTTGACCTTAAACACGCTCGATTAAGGCCAATTTTCATAAAAATTAGAGCAAAGCTGCGCTTATCCCGCGCGTTTGGCAACCGCGAAAAATCGCACCTGAAGCGCTGTGGCGCGCACCGCGTGAACTGGCGCTGGCGGCGTTCGGATCTGGCCTTGGTGCCGTCCGGTAAAAGGCCTATGAGCGCGCCCCATGAACGCCCTCGATCACCCGACCGACTACATCCTCTCCTTCCGCCATCTGCTGACGAGCGCCGTCACCGAGTTCCTCTCCGAGCGGCAGATGAACTGTCCGCAGACCGCCGAGGCCTTGAGCGAACTCATCGTCTCGCTGTCGAGCTACCGCGAAGAGGGCTCCCCGCTCTTTCCGCAAGTCTTTGTCTGCGAGGACATCACGGCCATGCTGCAGGCGCTGCGCGGCCGCGATCCGATGAGTGTGAGCGATGGAGATCGTTCGCGGGAGACGATGCGCCGGGCCCTCAAGCAGTGCGCCCCCTTGAGCCGCGGTGGCTGGGCCATCTACTTCCAGCTCGATGAGCCGGGGCGCTTCTCCTACGGCCTGTTCCGCACCGACAGCTTCATCCTCTCCTCGACGCCGATCGAGCTGCTGCGCGCCATCAAGGACCCCTCGATCAAGCTGCTGGGCATCTCGCGCGTGGCCGAAAACATCATCGAGCTGTGCGCCAGCGCGGGTTACCGGCGGTTCATCCACCTGTCCGGCGCGCGCACCGACGTGCCGCACCCGACGCGCGTGCTCGAAGACATCGTCCAGGCCGTGACCGCCGACGTCGACGAGCCCTTTCGGTTGCCGGCCCAGTGCTTTTTCCGCCACGCCTTCTTCGACGCGATGCAGGCGCCCTACGGCAGCCTGGCCATGGTCATCCCCAAAAACGCTCCTCACAGCCACCTGCTCGACGACGGCGTGATGCTCCAACCCTCGATCGATGTCGTGGGGCGCATCGAGGCCTACAAGAGCGATCCACGCGAGGAAAAGGCGACCTCGCTGCAGGCGGTGGTCACGCTCCTGCACGGCATGTTGAGCGCCGACGGCATCACGGTGCTGCGTTCGGACGGCTGCCTCGTCGGCTACAACGTCTTTGTCGAACAGCCGCCGCTGCACGAGGGCGAGATCCCCATCGGTGGGGCAAGGCGGCGCTCCTTCAACGTCCTCTGCCAGCACCTGGGCCATGAGCTGACCGCGGCTTTCTACCGTTCGCAGGACGGCGTCGCGCTGTGTGAACGAGCCGCCAATCCCCCGGCGCAGAGCCTGAGCGACCCTCTGCCACAGGCCGCGCACAACGAGATGGCGCAAACCGATTCCAGGCCGCCTTCTGTCTATGAGCCGATGGAGCTCGTCACCCCTGCCCCGCCGCACGCCATCCCCAACGCGCCCGGCGCGCATCTCGACGCCGCCCAGTCCCAGCTTCAGACCGCGACCGCCGCGCCTGTTTCCGCCACGCCTGTGCCCGTCACCATCCCCGCGCCTCAACACCTGCCGCCGCAGCAGACCATCGCTCCCCTCGCGCAGGATCATCTCCAGGCCGTGCCCTCCACGCCGCCGCATCCGCTCCCGGCGCCCGACTCCATGCCAGCCTTTGTCCAGCAGCACGCGCCGCAGCTCATGACGCCTCAGACTCAGACGCAGCACCTCGACACCCAAATCGCGCCGCCACAGGCACACTCCCTGCCGCCACAGACGCTTGACGCCCAGATCGCGCCGCACGCCATCCCCAACGCGCCCGGCGCGCACCTCGACGCCGCCCAGCCCCAGCTTCAGACCGCGACCGCCGCGCCTGTGCCCGTCGTCACCATCCCCGCGCCTCAACACCTGCCGCCGCAGCAGACCATCGCTCCCCTGGCGCAGGAACAGCTCCAGGCCGTGCCCTCCACGCCGCCGCGTCCGCTCCCGGCGCCCGACTCCATGCCAGCCTTTGTCCAGCAGCACGCGCCGCAGCTCATGACGCCTCAGCCCCAGACGCAGCACCTCGACACCCAAATCGCGCCGCCACAGGCACACTCCCTGCCGCCACAGACACTCTTTGCGACCCCCCCCGTCGCACCAAACGCCGAAGCGCCAAACAGCGAAGCGCCAGGCTATCCCGCCGGACAACGGGCCCTCATCGACGCGCTCTGCCGCAACGAGCTCCATCCCATCCAGCAGATGACGCCCGCCATCCAGGACGCGCCCCCCGCGCAGGAATCCATGCCGCTCCCGAACAGCAGCGCCAACCTGCCGCCGAACGCCACGCCCGCCCCCGCCGTCGAACGTGCCCAAACGCTGCCGCCTGGCCATGAAAACAAATAAAGCGCCGCCCCCTGCCTTTCCCCTTCCTGTTTCCTCAATTCCACTCAACACGCCTGTTTAATTATTTATCCTTCACCAAACACCTTCCGCCTCTCACCCAACACGCCTGTTTAAATTATTGACCCGCATAGACCGCCCCACCACAACCCCATATCCCTCCCTCCAGTGGCGCCGTTATTCGTGATGCGGCCACCCCGCGTTAATAAAAAAGCGCCAGGGCACCCAGCCCTGACGCTTTCGACTTCCGCAAATAATACGCGACAGTATTGAATTAATATCCACCAGAGAGCGACTTCAGCTGGCGCTTGGCCTTTTGATTCAGCTCGTCGCTGCTGTCTGTCATCGTGAGAACTTTTTCAAAATGGCGGCGCGCGCTCTCAGGATCGACCGCCTTTTCGACATAAGCCTGCTGAAAGAGCTCCTGCGCGTGATGATGGATAGTGACCATATGCTTGCGAGCGACATTATTTCCCGCGTCAATACTGAGAGCCTTCTGAAACGCTTTAAACGCGGCGGCATAATTTTCGCTGCCCATCTCGCGAATGCCGGACTTGGTCAGTGTCGTCGCGATTTTGCTGCCAATAGCCGTATAGAATGACGATTTCTTGGCTCCAGGAATGGCCATCAGCGTCGAAAATGCCTTTTCGGTGTCATCCTCGACCTCGGCATAGGCAGCGTTGAACGCCTCCAATTTGGCCAGCAGTTTGGCGCAATCCGCGTCAGGACACGCCTTGGCCTGCTCAATTGCCACCTCTAACTGTCCCTTATAAAAAACCGCGAGAATCGGCGCGGTCACGTCCTCTTTTTGAACGACCTGCTCCTCCTTCTTCTTGACTGGACGTTTTGCCAGCTGCGCCGCGCGCTCAATCTCCGCCTGCATCTGCGTGGCCGAGGCATCTTTCTGATCAATGGCTAAAACTTCCTCGACAGCCTCCTGCGCCGCGTCAAACTCTTTGGCCGCGAGCAATTGTTTGGCCTTGGAAATATAATCCGGAAAATAAACTTTGAACTCAGCCTTCAGCTCGTCAACATGCGTTCCATAAAAAAAGCTGTCTTCCGTGATTTTAGCGAGTTCCTGCGCTGCCTCGCCCAATTTGCCGCCCTTGGCGAGCTCTCGACTTTTGTCCATCAAATCCTGAAAGGCGACCTCTTTTTTGGCGTAATCGAGATTCCGCTGCACATCGCGCGGCAATTCCCGCTCATGCTCTGCCGCGAGTTTTGTCGCCTCTTCAAAATGAACAATTGCCTGCTTGAATTCACCCTTACGCGTCGCGGCCCGTCCCTTATCCACCACTTCCGCAATGGCGCCGAGAATCGCCTCTTCCTGCTCACGCAAAACCGCATTTTCTGCGGCAGCTTCCTGCGCGGCTTTCTGCTTATCAATCGCCACCTTGGCAAAGAGACCAATCAACGCCAGCGCGACAACCACAAACCCCACGGCCTTAAGCTTTGATTTCTTTGGCTCTTCCCGATGATTATTGCGCCGACGCGACGGTACATCGTCGTCCCCCCTCCCCGAGCGACCAGCCCGCTGCCTCGTTCCGGACCGTGGCACATCTTCCCGCGACAAAGCCCGGCGTCCTTCGCGCGACATCGTGCGCGGCGAAACACGGTGGCCGAGCGTCATAGAAAAGGTCAACTCTGTATCGCCAATTTTGACGAGAGCCCCATCGTGCAACTCGATACCTTCTGGCGCGATAGGTTCGCCCTCATAATAAGTTCCATTGCCCGAACCGAGGTCGCGAAGAATATAAGCGGCACCTTCCCTGGCAATGGAGACATGTTTTCGCGAAACAGAAATATCAGAAATCACAATATCGCAGCCTGCCTGCCGTCCAATGACTGTCTCCTGGGCTTGAATCGGATACTCCTGCCCAGTGCAGGGGCCAGCTGTCACGTGAACTGTCACCGAAGGACCGTTCGACACTCTCCTTTTCAAATTGGTTGAACTTCTTCTTTCAAGAGTCGCCATTGTTCTTTCCTTCGCCCTGATACGCCAACACGGCACTATTCATACTCAGACAACATCTCTTCCAGCTTTGCGCGGCAATGATGATCGGATCCTGGATACCACATCAAGCCGTTCTTCAATTCATCCACAACCCGCTGGTAATTGCGCATTTCTTCGTTGCGCTTCACCTGCAGCAATGTCTTGGAACAGATGCTGTCGAGATGGCGCTCCACCTCGCGAATCATCTGTTGAACCGCTCGGGCAAAGTCCGGCTTGGGATCGACAGCCTCCAAAAACAAGAGCGACGTATTGAGGTTCTTCAACGCGTTATATGAGTTTTCAGCCGCCATATCCTTGCCGCTCCACATCTTTTCCGCAATCTCATAATGCTTATGCGCCTCGCGCTCACATTCGCCACTTCTCACATCGCAACCTGGCAAAGGAACCATCTGCAAGTTAACGCCCGCAATCGCCCACGTCTCCTGACCTGCCGTCCGCGTGTTCCCCATATGGTCAAACATCACCTCGTTGATATTGCCTGGAACGAGATGTTTTTTGGGAAGACGCATTTTTTGCGTTTTGGAATAATCGCCCAGACCGGCGCTGACATTTCCCAAGGGAACGCTATTGAGGGTAATGGTGACCTCGTCCGCTGTCTCGATCCCCTTGGATTCAAAATACAAATAATAGATTGCCGGAATCGTTTCAGAAACCTCAAAATTAAATTTTAATTCATAACGCGTCGGCGTCGTCACGCCAAACTCATCTCCATAGCCAAAAACCTTTTTGGCTTGAGAATCCGATAGAGAAAAAGCCTTCTCGGAGAAATCCTCGGCAATGGCCACCTCTTCTGTCTTGCCGACCTGATTCACAATCATCACGCCAATGGCGCAGATAACAAGCAACCCCAAAACAGCCATGCCCCCCATGATGGCATTGCGTTTTGCCGGAGGTTGTTCGGCCAGATATAACTTTATCTTTCCAGAAAGCCCCTTGTTTTCGCGCAAAATACGCGCTCTCTCCGAGGCAGAGAGCGCCGATTGTTGAACCTGTGATCGTTTACGTCCTTGTTGTCCGGTCTCCTCATCGGCTCCCGAAGCAACCGCACGCCTGCGTCGCCCTTCTTGCGCCATGGATTGACCACCGCCGCGACGACTCACTGGCGCCAATTCCTCAGACACAGGATTTTCACGCGATTTGCGCGCCGCCTGCATCGTCATTGTGCCCCGGCGCGTCTCTTTCTCAAGCGCCAGGCTTTGTTCCGGCGATATAGAGCGAGCCCTTCGCTGTGCGCTCCGTGCCTTTGCCGTCTCCTCAAACAGAAGAACGACTGGCCCTAACGAAATTTTATCACCGGAGCGCAACTCATGCCTGGAAATTTTCTGCCCATTGATCGTCACACCATTGGCAGATCCAAGATCCTGAATAAAAATTTTGCCGCGCTCTTGAACAATTGAAGCATGCTTTCGAGACACTCCAGGATCGAGCAGCACCAAGACATTGTCCGAAGTGCGTCCGATAGTCACTTCGGGCTGATCAAAATTCTCCTGGTGCCCGACATTCGTTCCTTCCTGCACTGTCAATGAAAAGCCCATTTCGACAAAACCTTTCCCTGGACTGGATTACAACCATGAAATCCACTTGCAATCGCTGTTCAAACTTTCTGCGAGGCGCGCCGATAACTTCGCAGGTCATCCACGCTGACAAGCTCCCATCAAAAAACAAATGGACTGGAGCGTCCTCAACACTCCAGCCATTCGAACTCCCAAGCGATGTCAAAATAATAATGACATCTTTCTCTATCAGCCCATGGAATCGCCATACGTCATGGCAAAGACGATTGGCCCAAAAAGCACCAAAAAGACTGTTGGAAAAATACACGCGATCAAGGGGAACAACATCTTCACAGGAGCTTCATTGGCCAATTTTTCGGCACGCTGTGACCGCTCAATGCGCAGCTGCGTTGACTGGATACGCAACACCTTTCCAATGGATGTACCCATCTTATCAGCCTGAATGAGGGCAGAGACAAAGCTCGTCAACGCCGGCAAATTGACACGGGTAATAAGATTTTTGAGAGCTTCTTCGCGCGTTTTCCCCATTTTGAGCTGTTTGAGGACCAACATAAACTCGTCACGCAGAGGACCTGCTTTTCCTTTTTCGACGACTTTATTCAAGGCACCTGTAAAATCCAAACCCGCCTCAACCGAAAGCGTCAACAGGTCCAAATTATAAGGCAACGCACGTGTGATCAAAAAATGTCGCTTCTTAATCTGATCATCGACCCATTGCAAAGGAAACCACACCCCGAAAAGCGCGAAAGCAAAACACCAAAAGAAACTCCCCTGCATCGCATTCAGAACAACGGCACCGCCCAGCGCAAAAAAAACAGCCGAGACCTCCTGCAAGGCCATGATTTCTTCTGGGCGAAACCCTGAAGGATCGCCCGCTGTAATAAGTTTACGGCGCATATTGGCCTCATACGATGGCCACATAATACCTCTGTTGAGCGCGCCCAGATGCCGTAGGCCAACAACTCGCAGGGACGTAAGCAATGAGGCTTTTTCATCTCGAACCTCACCCCAAAAGTGTCCCAACAAATTCCAGATACCGATGACCAACAAAAAAACGGCTGCTGCGACCAACAACAGAGAAAACACGTAAAGAATAACCGTCATGAAGCTCTCTCCATCTCAAGTCATTGTTTCAAGCCAACGCACCAGAAATCAAACATCGATCGAAACAATCTTGTTGATAATAAACATCCCCATCACTTCCATAACAAAGACCGCCGCAACCAAACAATAGCCGAACCAATGATCCATCATCGGCTCCATCAAATCTGGACGCATATAATTCAAAACAAGCCCCAAGACCAATGGCATACAGGCAACAACAATACCCTGCATCTTTCCTTGGCTGGTAATAGCATCAATCTTACCTTCTAATCTAAAACGTTCACGAATAGTCGCACCAATCGTCTCAAACATTTCAGCCATATTACCTCCCAATTGACGAGAGATATTCGTAGCCACGACAACCAGATCTAGGTCTTCAGACCCAACTCGCTTACCCATATTGATGAGTGCCTCATCGAGAGGCACTCCCAGTTTGCTCTCTTTAACAAAGAGACCAAACTCCTGAGAAAGAGGCGGCGTTGAGTCACGAGCAATGTGATCGACCGCCTGCGGGAAGGTCAGGCCAGCTTTGAAGGCATTGGACATTGCCTGCAACGCATCCACCAGCTGCACATTAAACTTTCTAACACGCTGCTTCTTAAACATCTTCACACCAAATAGTGGAAGAAAAAAACCAATAATTGCCAACATACCACCGATCACAGGATTCATCAAAAAATACCCGAGAATCCCCAACAAAAAGAAAAGACAAACGCTAAGAACAGTCAGCTGCCGTCCATCAATAAACAAGAACATGTCCGACAGCTCACTTGCTGAGGTCGTGACATAGCGCTCCTGGTATTGCTCCATCGCCTTTGCAAAAATACCGAAGACAATCAGGACAAAGAAGAAGACCGCCCCGCCTGTCATCAAAATCGCCAACACACTAAGCATCTTCATCAGAGACCCACTCCTTAATCTTTCAAGGCAAAAAATCCTCAAACGCCTCAAAAACGCTGGAATAGATTCAACCAATCACATCGAAACAGAAGAACAACTACTTCATAGAAGCTCTCACTCTTCCGCTCGACCACCAAACTGCATCTTCTGCTCAGCGCCGCGAATAATTTGAATGGATGTAGTACGCTGTTTCTGCAAAGCCTTGATGCGCTCACCCGTCAACAATGTCTGCATAGTCGCCCGCCCACGCTCTTCCTGAACATCGATATCCTCAGGGTTGCGCAATGTAAAGGTCAACTCACCAAGCTGAGTCGCCAATGATAGAATTTCAGCCTCCTCGGGCAATAACAGAAGACTGACATTGCTGTAATTTCGATCCGATTCAGGAACCATATTGATATTCGTCGTCCCCGTAATCTTACCCGTAGCCAGAATCATAACATTCTGCATTAGCGTCACTGCCATCTGCTCGTTGGTATTAGGATCTTTAAAACTACCAATAATATCGATATGATCATTTGGTCGCAACCAACCACCCACTGCCTTGGAACCACTGGCATCAATCGTCAGCGCACGTCCTTTCTTTTGAATAATAGTCGACAACCGCTCCGCCGCTTTTGATGTTTCAAACTGCGACCACAGCAACATATCACCCTGCTGCAAAGGAACAAGCACCTTTTGTCCATCAATGAAGTTCGCACTCTCAGGCTTCACAACCGAGGATGTGACAAACTGTTCGGGAATCATGTGCCGACTCATCATTTCCATACTAATCGTCGTTCCCTCAGGAATATCAACAGCAGCGACAATGACAGGGGTTAAATTCCACCCCTTCCGCGCCTCCTGCTCCTTATTGGAGATGACTCGCTGAACGATGAAAGCGGCAACAACAGCCAAAACAATGGCCACAACAAGAGGGGCTTTACCTTTAAGCATGAACTTTGACCTCCCAAGGAAAAATTACTGCTAGACAACGAACAAGACTCCAGACCGCACGACAGGGCCGACTACCCTAGACAAGTCTTGGCAGCAGCGTCAAGTCCCTTTTTCACCCCAGCCAAATGAGGCCAAAAGTAGACAATCAGGAGACATAGACCGCCAGTTCACCCACATCAGGGTCGAAATAATAAACCATCCAATAACCATATCAGCCACACAAAACCACTCATAATCATAATACTTTTTTACAAAAACAAAACAACACAACTGAATTTCTTCCATGCTAATGGTAGCAGCCCTCAAATTTCCGCATCTGTGAGCTTCTCCCATTGACACCCCCGCGCGTCTCTCCTAAGCAACATCGCCTTTCGCTCTGTCGAATTGGCTCTAGATTCTATCTACTTGGAGGAACCATGCGTCACCCGTCTTGTTTCCGGACCTTGCCGTTGGTCTTGCTTGCCACGCTCTCTGCTGTCTTAGCTCTTCCCTTGCCTAGCTTTGCGGCAGAGGCAACTCGTATCCTCAGTTCCTTTGATGAAGACGATCCCTTCGACATAGATATCGAGGTTGGATTCAGGAGGTCACAGAAACGATCGAAGATTACACACGAGTATCACTCGGGAGAGAAGGTCGCGGACGTCCTCGCCCTGCGATATTCTGAAGTGACAAATGAGATGCCCATGAATATCCGCATTGGACTCTTCCGCGATCTCGAATTAAATGTGGGAGCATCATTCGTCTTCAGCAACAATAAAAAGTGGCGATTGCCCGTCTATACCGATATCGACAAGGGTGAAAAATTTGATCCCGCATCATCCACAATTTTAAACAACATGCTAGATCGGCAGGGAAATATCCTGGAGACACCGTCACCTATCATCAATCTTGATGAGAACAACGCATCCTATCATGCCGGTTTGAGTAATATCGATATCGGGCTACGATGGGCACCTTTCAGTGAAGATCGCGATCAATATTTGCCGACATGGGTGCTCGGCTTCCGTTGGACCATCCCTTCCTCGTCTGTCAGCAAACCCTCACAGATGACGACATCTAGCGATCCCGGGGACATAGGGGATGGAGTTCACCGTTTTACATTTTCGACTGCTTTCTCAAAACAATTTGGCGTCTTCGACCCATACCTCACCGCTTGGTATAGCATGCCATTAGGCACCAGCAATCGCTATAACAACTGTGATTACGCCGACAATCTTGCCTATGGAGGCAACTGTTCTTCTGGTTATTGGAACGAAGACGAGGTCGCGCATGACCCACAACATATCGGTGGTTTTTCCATCGGCACAGAGATTGTTCCTTGGGAAAACAAAGAGCGAGATCAGCGTATCAGCATAGATATACGCGCTGAGGCCATATATTTCGGGAGTGGTCGAACCTACAATGAACTCTCTGATGCGCTTGGAAAACTTCTCTGGACAGAGGGTTATGCCAAACTCGGCGGCAGTATCGGCATCAATATTCAGCCTATCCGTTATGTCTATCTTCGCCTTGACGCAGGACTCTATCACGAGATGGCACACTATCTAACCGGCGATTCCACCGGAAAAGATCTCGACGGTACGTGTCGAGATGAGAGTATTGATGGTGCCTGCATTGACATCTATGAAGATTCGCCAGAAATTAACCCAAACTTCGACTATCGCTATGATGTCCCTGGACGCCGTTTTCGTATAAGCGAAACCAATATCTTCACATTCTCATTCACTGGACGTATTCAGTTTTAGTCTCGCCCTATGCATACAGAGGACGCCTGGAACCCGGGCGTCCTTGCTTATCCCCCCAACTCAACCACACAAGCCTCACATTTACTCAAATCAATAACTTCAGCTCTTTTCGAAACGATCCGCCAAAATCGCTAAACAGAATTTTTTCGTGCTTTAATTTTTAATGCTTGTGCGTATATATCGCTCTTTTTTCGACCACTGGCTTCTGCAATATCTCGAACCAAGTCCTTAAGAGAGAGAACGTCCATGCTCAGTCGGCGCTCAATTTCGATCTCAAGTTCCTCATCTGAGATGCTCATTTCCTTTGCATCTGCTGCCCTGCCCTCGATAAGCAACGTGATCTCGCCTTTAGGTTTGTCTCGAAACATCTCTGACAACGACAACAGCGTGCCGCGAACAAATGTCTCATGAACCTTGGTTAATTCACGCGCAACAACTCCTTGACGTGTCCCCCAGCGCATCGCCAGCTCCTGAATTGTTGAACACAATCTCTCTGGCGACTCATAAATCACGATCGTTCCATCGATATGTTCAAGAGATTCGAGAATAATTCGTCGAGATTTACCTTTGCGCGGCAAAAAACCAACAAAATGAAAACGAGTCGTCGACAACCCAGAAGCGCTCAATGCCGCAATGGCCGCACAAGCACCGGGAATGGGGACAACACCAATTTCTGCTTGAATCGCTTTTTGAACGAGCTGTGTCCCCGGATCGCTGATGCCCGGCATGCCCGCATCGCTGATCAGAGCAATATCTTCGCCTGCCTTTAACCGCATCACAATACCATCGGCGCGCACTGCCTCTGCAAATGCAGGCATGGAGACGATCTTCGTTGAAATCTTGAATCGCTCGCAGAGGATCCGAGCTCGCCGCGTATCTTCGGCAACAATGGTCGAGACACACTTCAAGGTTTCAACAGCGCGAAAGGTCATATCTTCGAGATGGCCAATCGGTGTTGCTACCAAAAAAAGAGTCCCACCCATCTCCCTTATCTCCTCTTTGCGAAATGATTCGCGCTCAACTCCACTGCAGTGCCACGCCATCAAACTCTGGCTCAAAAGCGTTCTCGAAATGCGTCAGAGCGATACTCGCCCCCTTGCGCACCATTGCTAAAACATCAAAGCGCAGACTCTTCTCCGCTGTATTTCGACTCGTGATGAACTCCAGAGCAGCCATGCTGAGCTTTCGACGCTTGGCAGTCGTCACTGTCTCCTCTGGCGCGCCAAATCTTGCAGTCTTTCGATAACGCACCTCTACAAAGGCGATCTCGTTGTCCTTCTCGACCACGAGATCAATCTCTCCACGACGCGCTCGGTAATTTCGCTCAACAATACGGTAGCCGCGGTCGCTGAAATACTGACCAGCGAGAAACTCAGATCCGCTCCCCGTTGTCGAATGTTCCCTTGTCTGTTCCCGTGCTGTCATGACGTGCCTCCAAGTTAGAGCCAGCAACACCCTTTCTAAGATCGGCCTGTGACAAGCACGACTAGAGAGTGAGCCCACCTGCAGCGATAGGCTCCCCGGAAGGCACGACATGGATCACCTGTGTCGTCTGCCCGAGATGCGCGCATGCCCTAGCCAACAACTGCAAACGTAGTGCAGGCCACCTCTCGCCAGGTGCTTCTAGAAGCAAAGGAATCGGACGCATCGCCACCAACTTCTCAAGCAAGGCGAGCCGAACTGACCAGTAGAGACATTCTCTGTCGTCATCCCCTGCCAGAGATAAGGGCTCTCCACCTGTTCCCAAGACAGACAGCTCCGCTTTGGCATTGAATTCAAGTCGACGGTCATGGCGCCCGGTCAAGGCTGTCCAATATTGGCTGATACGTTCCCGCAGGGCCCCACCTATCGACTCGATCTTCATGCCTGGCCACAGGTCGAGAGCGAGCTTGAGTAGGGCGGGAATTCGTTCGTCGACGCCAAAAACAGAAGGCAGCGCGCCATCGTCGACAACGCTAACTGATGGAACACCCGCATTTTCGACATTCGACACCATGGGTTGGGCGATGTTGGTTTGATTCTGACGCGCCTCCAAGGCTTTGAGCTCGCTTTCAGCCACATGGTGATCGCGCGTCACTTGGAGAGCGGCGGCTTCGATTTTCTTTTCGAGCTCGGCCACTGCTGCCTCGCCTGTATCCATCTCCTGGCGGCATTGCTGAAAAGCGGGATCTGCTTCGAACCGCGCCAATGCCTCGCGCGCAGATGCCAAGGCCTCACAGAGTGCCTCGCGCTTCTGGCGATCGCTCACGATCTCCTGCCCAGAGGCCATGCCCAACTCGCGCAACATTCCCTCGATCAAGCCGTAGTCGCGCTCGAAGTCAGAGATGAGCTTTTGCTCGTCATCTTTCAGGCGTTGAGCGCGTTGCTCGATCCCGCGTTTGAGCTCGATTTCGTCAAGCCAGCCCAAAGAGCAAAAGGCCGGGTAGCCAAAGGCGACGATGCTCAGAAGCGAGATGAAGCCAAATGGCGTCCCATGAAAGGCGAGGCCCGCTATCAGGCATGCCAAACCGGCCAAGGCAGCGGCCACGAGCGGCGGGCGCATCCACGGTGGCTGAACGCGAAGTGTCCCCAGCTGTTCCTGAAGTTTTCGAGCAGCGTCTTTCAGGTCGCGCACCCCGTTGTCTCGTCGCTTCAACGCCGCGCCATGGTTGACGGCGCGCGAGAGCATCAGGGGATCAAAGCCGCGCTCCTCAGGAGAAGGACCGAGCGCGTTTACTTCTGCTTCGCAGGAGGCGACCTGATCTGCGAGCTGTTGTCGCGCGCTCAGCCGTTCCCGATGCTGGAAGAGCTTTTGCTGCAGGCCTTCCAGCTCAAACTGCCAGGCATCGAGCGCCTTGCCCGCGGCAATCTCGGCCTGAAGTTTGGCGCGAATGGCAGCGGCTTCCTCGGGAGGCAGCGGCGGAGGCAGGGCTGCGGCCTGTGATGGCAGAACGCGACCGGGAGAGGAAAGTCGCCGTTCTTGGCCGCCCTGAAGCGCAAAGCCCTGCGCAGGCATGACGTTTGGACCACGCATGGCGAGGGATTGTTGGCCTGGCGCGCCAAACCCCGGACCTTTGGAAGCAGCTCCCCCAAAACCGAAGCGCGCGCCTGGCATAGCGGCAGAGCCCCGTTCGCGTTCCATCGTCGGCGGCGTGAACTTGGGTGAGAAACAGAAAATCGACTCGAACTGCCCCTTTGTCGGCATGGCGCACGACGAGCGCAGCACCGAGGTGATGTCGCGAGCGTCCTGACAGATCTCGCGCCAGGGCTGTCCCGGCCCATCCAGCTGTTGGAGCACACTGCGCTTTCCCAGCTGACGCACCAGTCGATACAGCGTGCCGTTCTCGCCCTGAAAGACCACCAGGACACACGCTCCGGGAGCCGCTGCCAGCACACCATCGCCTCCACGACCATCGCTGTAGAAGAGCGCGGAGAGCAGCTCTGCCAACGGCGCAGTCCGTCCCGAGGGGGAACGGAGACGGTTGTAGCCCGCCGCCAGCCTAGTCTTGGAGGTCGGCGAAAAGCCAACGGTGGCCTGAGTCGTCAGCTCGATAAGTCGCATGGCGCTTTCACCCGACCCAGGCGGCCCCTCCAGCAACGTCCAAACGCCTCTGCGGCGCGGCCACCTGCATCGTCTGAATGAGAAAACGCCCCGGATGTCGCGGAGCCATCGCTCCACACCCGAGGCGCCTTCGTGCGAACCATTCGCCACGGCGGTGGCGACGGGCGTCCACAAAATCAGCCAGAAATCGGCCGTTTGGACTCGGGACGGACTTCGCGGAGCATGGGGATGCGGGCCGCTTTGCCGCGCCGTTCACGAATGTAATAGACCTTGGCGCGACGCACGTCGCCGGAGGCAATGACCTCGATCTTCTCGTAGCGAGGCGAATTGACCGGGAAGATGCGCTCAACCGCGATGCCGTAGCTGTCCTTGCGCACCGTGAAAGACGAGCGGTTGTTGCGGCGGTTCTTGCTGATGACCACACCCTCGAAGACCTGGACGCGCTCCTTGCCGTCTTCACGGATCTTCCAGTGGACACGCACCGTGTCGCCAGCGCGGAAGTGGGGGTAGTCGGTCCTGAGGTTCTTCTTTTCCACCAGATCAAGGATCGGATTTCTCATTGGATGTCTCCTTCGCCGCCTTCTTCTTCAGAGTCGGCCTCGCTCAGAAGGGCCAGATCGGCCTTCGTGAGTGTCAATTTGGAAAACAGATCGGGTCGCCGCTCTCGCGTCACCCGAAGGGACTGGGCCCGCCGCCATCGCGCAATCCGCGCATGATCGCCCGACAGTAGGATGGGCGGAACTCTCTCGTCTCGAAAAACAGGGGGCCGCGTGTAGTGCGGGTGCTCCAAAAGCCCCTCTTCGAAGCTCTCGTGACAGGTCGAGGCGCTGTTGCCGAGAACGCCCGGCTCCAGCCGTGTCACCGCGTCGATGATGCAGAGCGCGGCCAGCTCACCGCCGGTCAGGACAAAATCTCCCAGGGAGATCTCATCGTCGACGAGGGTGCGGACGCGTTCGTCAACGCCCTCGTAATGACCGCACACCAAAATGAAGCGTCCCTTGGCCTGCAGCGCTCGCGCGATGGACTGCTCAAAACACCGACCGCGCGGCCCCATCAGAATAACGGGAGCATCTGGCCGACGCGCCTTGGCCACCTCGATGGCCTCACTGAGCGGTTCGGGCTTCATCACCATCCCGGCGCCGCCACCGTAGGGTGAATCGTCGCAGACCCTGTGCCTGTCGTGGGCAAAGTCGCGGATGTCGGTAACGTCGATATCGAGCAGGCCCTTGTCGCGCGCCCGCGCCAGAATGCTCTCGCCAAGCGCGGACCAGATCATTTGCGGAAAGAGCGTGAGGACTTCGGCGGTCAACATCGGCGTCCCTCACTCGCCTTCCTCAAACTCGCTCGGCGGCGTGAGCACGATGACGCCCTCTTCCAGAAGGATCTCGTGAACAAACGTCTCTGCCAACGGCACCTGCAGTTCGCCTCCGGCAGTGGCGATCTCCAAAACCAGGATCTCGCCGCCACCGCCCAGGGATTCGACTCGCCCCAGACGCTCGCCATCCTTGGTCCGCGCTTCGAGGCCCAAGAGGTCGCCGGTGAAGAGCTCGTCGTCATCGACACATGTCAGCAGACTGCGCCGTTGAAGAACCTTCGCCCCTCTGAGCGCCTGCGCCGCGTCGCGATCATCCACCTCGGCGAACTTGACGTTCACACCCTTGGCTGTCCGACGAGCGCCCTCGATGGCTCGCTCCGCCCCCGGCTGCCCCGGAAGCTCGACACACAAACTCTGACTACGAACAATCTCCATAGCCAGATCGTCGTCCTCGACCCGCACCGACACCTCGCCCTGGACGCCATGCGCCCGAGCCACCGTGCCCAGCAAGACGAGTCGATCGCGCGCCGTCATCGCTTCAATCCCTCGCGGTCCCCGAGGACGCCTCAGGCCTTCTCAGCGGCCGCTTTCTTGTATTTGCGGATCAGGCCACGGACGGTCTCTGTCGGCTGCGCGCCAACGCCGAGCCAGTAAGCCAAGCGGTCGTCTTTGAATTCGATCTTTTTGGCCGGGCGGCCGACGGGATCGTAGGCGCCGATCGCCTCGATGAACTTGCCATCGCGGCGCGCGGTGCTCTCGGCTGCGACCACGTGGTAGTAGGGATTCTTCTTGGCGCCCGCTCGCGCGAGCCGGATTTTCACTGCCATCGTTCAAACCTCCATCGGTGTGGATGAATTGGCCGGGGAAACCATCCCCCCGGAAAAAAGCGGCGCGGCTTATGGGGATCGCTTCCTTTGGTGTCAAGGAAAATATGGCCACAAATAATTAAAATTATTAAAAAAACTATTATTCTTAAAATAAATGCTTTTTTCCCTCTCAACAACGCCGGTTTTCAGGCCTTGGCCGCGCGTTTTGGGGCTTGACCGACGCTCAAAACGGCCCATTGCCCGCCTCCCCTTCGCGCCATGCGCG
The DNA here is from genome assembly GCA_017500825.1 of Myxococcaceae bacterium. Taxonomy (GTDB): domain Bacteria; phylum Myxococcota; class Myxococcia; order Myxococcales; family UBA5297; genus UBA1203. Next base: position 20,621 of record JAFVYB010000089.1, read on the forward strand.
CGTTCAACACGGAGGACAACCATGAAGGTCTTGCTCATCAATGGAAGCCCGCATCGGGACGGCTGCACATTCACCGCGCTGCAGGAGGTGGCGCACGCGCTTGAGCGCCATGGCGTGGCCACGCGCCTTATCCACACCGGCACCCGCGTTCAGGGGTGTCTTGCCTGCGGACGCTGTCTTGAGACGGGTTACTGCGCCGTTGGCGATGACGGCGTGAACGAGGCCATCGACCTTTTGCGCGAATCAGACGGTCTCGTCGTCGGCGCGCCGGTTCACTACGCCTCGGCGGCCGCCGCGCTCTCAGCCTTCCTCGACCGCATGTTCTACGGGAAGAGCCGCGCCTACGCCTTCAAGCCAGCCGCGGCCATCGTCTCGTGTCGGCGGGGCGGGGCCAGCGCCTCGTTTGATCGGCTCAACAAGTATTTCACCATCTCGGCCATGCCCATCGTCTCCTCCAACTATTGGAATGAGGTTCACGGGACGACGCCCGACGAGGTGCGGCAGGACGCCGAGGGTCTGCAGACGATGCGCCTGATCGGCGACGCCATGGCCTGGATGATCCGCTGCTTCGCGCTGGCCAAATCCCAGGGAATCGCCGCGCCGACGCTGGAGCCGAAGATCTTTACGAATTTCATTCGCTGAATGCGGCGAACAGGCAGACGGGAGGGCTTTTCCCTGGCCTTCAAAGACGCTGACGCGCGCGCCCCAAGGCTTTCGCGACATGATCTGACGCGCTTTCGCGACATGATTTGTCACAAACGCCTGACACTGCCTGCCGGATTGCCTCCCGCCAGCCTTGGCCCCCGCCATCGCCTCCTGAACGCGAGTTCAAGTCGTTCCCAAAACGCGCCGCTCCGAGGCCCGCGGGGTCAATTGACCTGCCAGGATCGCGCGACTAGAAGCCCGCGCCCATGAATCGCCCCCAGGAAATCGCCCTCGTCTGCGGCCATGAGCTCAACCGCGCCGTGCGCTCGCCCAAGGCGGCCATCCTCTTTCTGCTCTACGCCCTCGTCGCCAGCTTCTCCGGCTTCATCTTCATCCATGTCACCGGCGCCTTCGACGAGCAGCTCGACGCCCTGCACATGCGCGACCTCGTTGACCAGATGGGGGTCTATCGCAAGGCGGTGCTGCTCTTCTTTGGCGAGGGGGCGGCGGACCAGGCGTGGCTCTTTCAGATGCCGCCGTTTTTGCTCTTCTTCTACAAGTTCAACCTCTTCTTCCTGCCCGCCTTCGCCGTGCTGATGGGCTTCGACCAGCTCTCCGGCGAATTGCAGACGCGCTCCCTGCGCTACCTGGCGACGCGCGCCCACCGCAGCAGCGTCCTCCTGGGCAAGGTGCTGGCTCAGTTCGCGATTCTCGCGCTGCTCGTCGTTCTGATGAGCCTCGGCGCCCTCCTCTTCACCCGCGCCGCGCCCGAATCCTCGTGGGGCGTGACGCTCCTCGGCACGCTGCGCTTCTGCGGACTGACGCTCCTCGTGATGTCGGCCTACCTGAGCCTGACAGCGCTCTTCTCCGCGCTCACGCGGACGCCGCTCTACGCGCTGATCTTCGCCCTGTGCGCCCTGGTCTTCCTCTGGCTGCTCGGCGCGCTCGCCAACTTCGATTCGCTCGCCTTTTTGCGCTGGCTGTCGCCCGCCACCTACGAGCCGGCGCTCATCTCGACAAAGCCGGGCGAGGTCCTCCCCTCGGTAGCCGCCTACCTGGCCTTCAGCGCCCTCTTCCTCGGCGGCGCGCTCACGCGGCTGCGCAGCCGCGACCTCTGAGCGACGGCCCCCACCTTTTGTCTGACACGCGACTTCATGAACACAGCGACACCCTCCTCTCAGGACGCGCCCGCCCAAAACGCCCAGACGCCCGCGCTCGCCATCGAAGGACTCGTCAAGCGCTTCGGCGCGCTCACCGCCATCGACGGCCTTTCGCTGACCATCGCCCCCGGCGAGACGCACGGTTTCATCGGTCCCAACGGCGCGGGCAAGACGACGACCTTCTCGCTGATCGCCGGTTTCCTCAGCGCCGACGCCGGCAGCATCCGCGTCAACGGTCAGGCCGCGGGCGACATCTCAAATCTGCGCGGCGTGATTGGCGTTCTCCCCCAGGACGCGCTTTTGCCGCCCAAAGACACGGTCGGACGGGCGCTCACCCTCTATGCGCGCCTTCAGGGCATGGCCAAAGCCGAGGCCGAAGGCGAGGCGCGGCGCTGGCTGGAACGCGTCGGACTCAAGGATTCGTGGAAAGCCCCCTGCGGCACCCTCTCGCACGGCATGGCCAAACGGGTCGGCATTGCCCAGGCATTCCTCGGCGCGCCCAAACTCGTCCTCCTCGACGAACCGACCGCCGGCCTCGACCCCAAAAGCGCCCATCAGCTGCGCGAACTCATCCGCTCCGTCCGCGAAAGCGGCACCGCGCTGCTCATCTCCAGCCACAACCTGAGCGAACTCGAAGCGCTCTGCGACAGCGCCACCATCCTCGAACGCGGCCGCGTCCTCACCCAGGGCGCCCTCAGCGAGCTGACGAGCGAACTCAACGTGATCCGCGTCCAAATCGCCGGCAACACCTTCCCCGAAACCGCGCTGCGCGATCTGTGGGTCGTCCACGATCTGAGCTTCGACAAGGCGAGCCGCACCATGTCGATCACGCTGACCGCCGGACTCGACGCGCCCGAGGTCGGCATCGCCGAGGTCCTCAAGCTGCTCCTGCGGGAGGGCGTGCCGGTAAGCGGCCTGTCCAAGGGACACGGCCTCGAAGCGCGCGTCATCTCTCTCAAGTGAGGCCCGGCGTTCGCCCCGCGTTCCCGCGCCCATCCCCCACCCCATGAAAGGCACCGCCATGCGCATCTTCCTGACGGCAACCTCCTTGTCCCTCGCACTCTGTCTGAGCGGCTGCGACCAGCTCGCCCCCCTCTTCAAACAGGAACCGACGCGGGAGGAGCAGTTCGTCCTCAAGCTCTCACAGGGCGAGGCCGCCGTGCGCGCCGGCAACTACGACGAGGCCATCGTCCATTACAAAGCGGCGGCGGCGTTCACCGTCAGCAACACGACCCCGACCAAGGCGCTCGGCGAAATCTACGCGCGGCTCGGCGACAACCGGCAGGCGCTCCTCTCGTTCCGCCAGGTCCTGGTCCACGCGCCGAACGACCTGGAGGTCCAGAAGATGCTCTCCGACCTCTACATGCTCGAAGAGAACTACGAGGCGGCGGCCAAACAGCTGCGGCGGCTCGTCAACGCCAGCACCGGCGAACCCGACATCGCGCTCGTGCGCCAGCTGTGCTCCGCCCTCGTCCGTTCGGGTCAGCTCGAAGAGGCGCGGCCGCTTTTGGAACGCGTTGCCGCCATCTCGCCGGACGACGCCGACACCCTGACCGCCCGCGCCGAACTTTTGCTCGCGGATGGCGCCGAAGACGACGCGGTGATCCTCCTCGACAAGGCCGTGCAGGCCGGGCCGAACTCGCTCTACGCGCGCCTGACGCGGGCCCGCTATTCCCTCTCGCGCGACAACGACGAGGCAGCCGTCGGTGAACTGACCGCCGCCCGCGCCGTGGCGCCCGACAACCCGGAAGTCGCCCACCTGCTCGCGCGCACCCTCTTCACGCTGGAGCGCCGCGAAGAGGCCAACGCGCTTCTCGAAGAACTCCTCCAGTCGCGCCCCGCCGACCTGCGCCTTCTGGGCATCCTCGCCGAGAGCAAACTCGCCGACGGCAACCACGCCGAGGCCATCACCCAGGCCGAGTCGATCCTCGCCATCGCGCCCGGCGACTCACAGGCGCTCTTTGTCCGCGCGCGCGCCATCGAAGCGAGCAACCCGGCCTCCCCCATGCCGGCCATCGGCGCCTACCGCCAGATCATCACGGCCCAGCCCAACCACGTGCCAGCCCTGCACCGCCTCTGGAAGCTGCTCGCCGACGCGGGCGAAAAGACCGAGGCCGTCACCACCCTGGAACGGCTGCTCACGCTGGAGCGCATCACGCCCGAGGAGGAAATCGAGCTGGCCGCGCTCTACGCCGAAACCGCGCTCAACCTGCCGCGCGCCAAGCGACTCGTCGAAGACGCGCTGAAGCAGGACCCCGGCGACGAACGCCTCAACGAGCTGAGCGCCAAAATCCGCGCCCGCCTCAAGGAAGTGCCGCCGCGCAACAGCCGACGCGGCAGCGGCGTTCAAATCATCCGCTGAGAATTGGGTAAACCAACTGGCGTTGGGGGCCGATTCGTTAATTTTAAATTTTATTGTTAGATTTCAAACCACCTAAATGGATTTCAATTCACAAACGGCCCTTTCATCGTTTTGAATTGACATTTCATATTAGCACTTTGTTCTGCATCAGCACGTCAAAGTCCCGAATTGATATTAGCACGTCAAAGTCCTGAATTGACATTGGCGTGTCGGCGCCCGCTCTGCCCCGTTCGACCGAATTTAGTTCGTTATTGTGCGAGCGGGAAAAACCCATGTTTTTTCCCGCTCGCGCTCTCCCTTTTCCTTCCCCGCCCCTCAGACGAGCGGTATTTGCTCGATTTTATTTTTGGCTTTTGCGCGTTAGCTCGGATTCGGGGCGGGACAAAAGGCCGCCGTCGCCCTAAGCACCTCAGATGACCGGTATTTGCTCAGTTTTATTTTAATCGACTTTACGTTAGGTCAAATTCGGTGCATGGGCGACGGAACGACAATAAATAAAACTCGCGTGTTTGATGGA
>JAFVYB010000090.1 GCA_017500825.1 Myxococcaceae bacterium
GCTCGTCTGAGGGGCGGGGAAGGAAAAGGGAGAGCGCGAGAGGGAAAAAACATGGGTTTTTCCCTCTCGCACAATAACGAATTAAATTCGGTCGTTCGGGGCACGTCGGCGGCCGACACGCCCGTGTCAATTCAAGACTTTGCCGCGTCGATGGCGAGTCGGACCAACAAAAAGCGTTTTGGAAATAAAAATTAAATCGAGCTAATTCGGGTTCCAGTCGACATAAAAATAAAATCAAACATGCCCAGCGCTGAAGCGGCTTTTCGATTGCCGTGCGCCAAAGCACAAAAAAACAAAGGTGTGCGCTGAAGCGCAAAATAATAAGGTGGCGCTCAAGCGCTTTGTTTTGAAATTGTCAGAGGAGTGCCGCGATTTCGTCGTCGCTGGCGAATAATTCTTCAACATCTCTGCGCGCGAGGAGCCATTCGGCGACGCGGGCGGCTTTCAGTCGTTTGTCGGCCGATGTCGCGAGGAGGCGCTCCAGGCCCCCGATGAGTTGCCCACGGTCCGCGCCCCGTGCGAGCACAAGCCAGCGCCGCTCGACGAGTTGCCTGAGGAGCCGCTCGCCTTCGCCCGCCGTCTCGATCTGCAGATCGCTCATGGCCTCTCCTTGTCCTCCTGCCTGGGCATATCTGCGCGCCCAGCCCCAACCGCCTCGCCATTTTGGCGCGATATCGCTACAGCCAATGCAGCCAAGCTGTTCACGCCCGCGCGCGCTGCGAATGGCGCCCCCCCATTTGGCCAGCCCCGCGTCCTCCGGTTGGTCTCGCCTCAACCCCCGGAGGTGGGGAAGACGACGCTGATTTCGTCGCCTTCACTGACGGCTGTCACCATTTTGCAGTCGACGCCGTTTCTCGCGACCAGGAACCACTTGAGGTGCTCCTTGCGATAGCCGCTCGCGATGAGCACCTGTTCGATGGTCGAGCCCTCGGGGACATCGACGTCAAAGGCGTCTTTGCCCATGGGTTTGGCGACCGCTCCCAAAATCCTCACATTGACCTTCATGGCGTTGGCTCCTGTTGCGAAAAGAATTGTTTCCTCAACGGCGGACAGTGGCCGGATTGCGGCGAGTGGCGCGGCCTCTTAGGGCCCTTTGGCCCGGGGCGCACACCCTTTTTCAGAAAGCGTTTCATGATCGAATCTTTGCCTTTTTGGTCCTGCATTCCCTTTGCGCTGCTCCTTGTGTGCATCGCGGTCTTTCCACTCATTCCAGCCACGCGGCATCTCTGGGAGAAGCGGCGCGTTCAGCTGGCCGTCGCGCTCGTCCTCGGTCTGCCGGTTGGCGTCGCCATGTGGGCGCTGGGGGCCTCCGAGAACGTGGTCCACGCGCTCGTCGAATACGTTCAGTTCATCGCGCTGCTTCTGTCGCTCTTCGTCGTCAGCGGCGGCGTCTACATCGCGGGCGATCTCAGGGCTGAACCGCGCGTCAACGTGGCCTTTTTGGCCTGTGGCGCGCTGCTCGCCTCGCTGATCGGCACCACGGGCGCGGCCATGCTGCTGATCCGGCCGATTTTGCGCACCAACCAGCAGCGGACGATCAAGGCGCACACGATCGTCTTCACCATCTTCATCGTGGCTAATTGCGGCGGCCTGCTCACGCCGCTGGGCGATCCGCCGCTCTTTCTCGGGATGCTGCGCGGCGTGCCCTTCACCTGGACGCTTTCGCTCTTTCCGGCGTGGCTCCTCGTGAACGGGCTGTTGCTCCTCGTCTATTGGGCGATTGAACGGCGCGCCTACGCCATGGAGCCCGAGTCGGCGCTGGCGCTGGACCGCGCGGAGGCGACCTCGCTCAGCATCGAGGGCAAGGGGCAGCTGTTGTGCTTTGGCGCGAACATCGCGGCGGTGGCGCTCGTGCCGTCGATTGATTTGGAGGCGGCGCACCACGGCGGCGCGAGCTGGCAGGCGTTTGTGCCGTGGCGCGAGATCGTCATGCTGGGCGCGGCGGCGGCGTCCTACTTCCTCGGCGACAGGCGGCGGCGATTCGAGCTCAACGCCTTTACCTGGGCGCCGATCCAGGAGGTGGCGGCGCTTTTTATCGGCATCTTCCTGACGATGATTCCGGCGCTGATCCTGTTGCGCCAGATGGCGCCTGGACTGCCGCTCAACGCGGTTTCGCTCTTCGCCTTCACCGGGTCGCTGAGCAGTGTCCTCGACAACGCGCCGACCTACGTCACGTTTTTCGAGATGGCCCGCGAGCTCGCCTTTGAAGGTCCGCGCATCGCCGGCGTGCCCCAGCCCTATCTCGTGGCGATCAGCCTCGGCGCGGTCTTTGGCGGCGCCATCACCTATCTCGGCAATGGGCCCAACTTCATGGTCAAGGCGGTGGCCGAGGACGCCAAGGTGCCGATGCCGTCGTTTGGCGGCTATGTCGCGCGCTGGAGCCTCGTCTTCTTTGTGCCGGTGCTCGCGGTGCTCGTGCTCGTCGTCATCGCCGAGGCGGTTTGGCTCAAGCTGATCGGCGTGGCGCTCGCGCTTCTGATCGCGGCTTGCTCGCTCATGGTGGGGGTGAAATACAGGCGCACCCCGTCGCCGGCCCCCTCGGTTTCAGAGGGAAACGAGGCGCGGACGGTGGCGGTGGACAGACCAACCAAAGGAGCGGGCCATGGCCAATGAACGGGACATCCAGTGGGCAATCGAGAGCGCGGAAGAGGGGCTTTCGGCGGGAGATTTGAGCGCGGCCAAAGCGGGCGTCGAGGAGCTCAGGCGTCTGGTGGCGGTGTTTGAGGGCGTGGCCGAGGCATTGGACGACGGCGAGGGCAAATCGCGGGCGATCTCTCTTGCCGACAGGGCAAAGGAGGCGGCGGATCGACTGGGCGAACGCGTCTGCGAGCTGGAGATCGATCAGCGCGAGCCGGGATTTGACGACCGCGTGAGGGCGCGCCGCTCCCGGGAACGCGCGCAGGCGATTGGCAAGATCAACCGCGCCGCCGAAGTCCTCTCGCTCGTGGCGCCGCGTGTCGCCGGTCTCATCGAGCTGGCCAGGGCGGGCCGTCCGCTGGGTGAGATGGATCTGCGCCGCGCCTGCGCTGAAGACTGCCCCCACTGTGGCGACAAGCTCTCTCTGGGCGCGCGCTTCTGTCCGTCGTGCGGCAAGGGCATCGGCGCGACCTGCGTGAAGTGCGAGGCGCCGCTTCCCCAGGGGGCGCGCTTTTGTCCGATGTGCGGTGAGCGAAGTGGCGAGGGGGGCTGAGACGGGCGGCCTGTCCGTCTTGTCTGACTGAAGAGGCGATCTGCCGGAGGCGCGCGCTTTGAGTTCGTGGGTCACGCCATTCAAGGTCGGTCTGCTCGTCCTTGTCGCGCTCGGCGCCTTTCTCGTGTTCCGGCTGGCGCTGGACACAGACGCGGCGGATTCGACGCAGGCGACAACGGTCTACGCCTACTTTGACGACGCCTCGGGCATCGGACCGAAGAGCCGCGTGCAGACGGCGGGCATCCCGGTTGGCGAGGTCAGTGGCGTGCGACTCGAAGGGACACGCGCGCGCGTCGAACTGCGCATCCGGCGCGACATCCCGCTCAAGACCGACGCCATGCTGGTCAAGCGCAGCGAATCGATCCTCGGCGACTACCTGATCGACCTCGTGCCTGGCTCGCCGAGCGCCCCGCCCATGCCGGAGGGCGGCGAGATCGCCACGGTCAACGACCGGACGGGCATGGAGGAGGCGGTCAACAAGCTCAACCTGATCGCCGGCGATATCCAAGAGGTCACGCGGTCGCTGCGCGAGGTCTTTGGCGGCGAGGCGGGCGCCAACAACATGCAGGCGATCGTGGCCAACCTGGTGGCCGTCTCCGAGTCGCTCGACAACACGCTCTCGCGCGCGGGCACCTCGCTTAATTCGGCGCTCGACAACATCGACCTGCTCAGCCGCGAGATCCGCCAGCTGACGGAGAATCAGGACGACAACATCGAGGCCATTGTCCTCAACGTGCGCGACGCCTCGGCCGAGGTGCGCGAGGTGCTGGCGTCGGTCAAACGCGTGATTGGGACAGGGGAGGGGGAGCTGACGGCCTCGGTGGAGAGCTTTCGCGATACGCTCGGCAGGCTCGACACGGCGCTGGAGAGCGTCCAGAGCATCGCCGCCAAGATCGACGAGGGCGAAGGCCCCATCGGCCGACTGATCAACGACGAGGCGCTCGGCGAGAGCCTGGACAACACGCTCACCGATGTCTCGGACTACCTGGGGCGGATGGTCGGCCTCGTCACCGAGGTCTCGCTGCGCAGCGAATACCTGGTGCGGCAGGAGAGCATGAAGAACACCTTCGGCATCAAGCTCATCCCCAAGCCGGACAAGTATTACCTGATCGAGCTCATCGACGACCCGCGCGGCAACATCAGCGAGACGACGGTGGCCCGCTACCCGCCCGACGCCGACGAGAGCGCGCTGCAGACGGTCGTGACCACCGATCAGAGCTTCAAACTGAGCGCCCAGTTCGCCAAGCGCTTCTATTTCGCGACGCTGCGCTTCGGCATCATCGAGTCCACGGGCGGCATCGGCGGCAACCTGCACTTTTTCGACGACAGCCTGGCGATCAACGTCGACCTCTTCGACTTCTCCGCGCGCGACGTGAAGTGGCCGCGGCTGCGCGCCTCGGTGAACTACTCGTTTCTCGGGCACCTCTTTGTCAGCGCCGGTGTGGACGACGTGTTCAATGGGCCCAAGACGGTCGACGCGCTGGCGGTCGAGGACGACGTGAATCTGGCGACGCGTCGGGTGGTGCGCGGGCGCGACTTTTTCTTCGGCGCTGGCCTCTACTTCACGGACGAGGACCTCAAGGGGCTGCTCTCCGCGATTCCGACGCCCTGAGGGCATGGCGCGGGCGTCGGGTCTGGGGGCGGTAAGGCGGTGGGGGCACTTGGGCACAGAGGGAAGCCTGCGCGTCATGCGCGTCGGCCGCGTCTCGTCGCTCGTCGCACGTCGGTGCGTTCCGGGAAGAGGCGGAAATCGTCAGCCGCCCTGGCGTTCGAGATCGGCCTGGTATTTGGCGAGCAGGTCTTCGATGGCCTCGCGCAGGTATTCGCTCTGGCGCACGCGCGTCCGGCTGGAGAGACCCTTGAGCGCCAGGAGGTTGGGCTTGGGCAGGCGGAAGACGAGGGAGATGAGGCGGGATGTCGATTCCATGTGAGACCTCGTGTGTTTTGTTGCAACGGATTGAATACCGTTAACTACATGGTCTCACATCTGGCGACAGGCTCAACTTTTTGACCGCGCGCGGCGTTTTTTTGGGGGGAACGGTTGGCGCCCAAGGGTGTGCCAGAGGGGTGGAGCTCGGTGGCGTGGCGTCGATGTGTCGAGTGATCGCGTCGAGCTGTTGTGGCGCGCCGTTGCCCTGAGCAGTCGCCTCGACTTGCGGCCCGCGCTGCCCGAGTGACGTGAACGAGCGCTCAGAAGAGATAGGTCCTGGCCTGCAGACCGAGTCCGACTTGCGCCCCGAAGAGCCGTCCCTTTCCGAACGCGAAGGCGGCGGCGGCCTCTGCCCAGAGTCCGAAGATGGGCGAGAAATCCCAGGCCACGCCAAAGCCGGCGCGCGCCCCTCCTGCGGCGATGGGGCGGATATGGCCCGCCAGCTCAAAGGACGCGTAGGTCTTCCACTCGTCGCGGCCAAAGTAGCTGCGAAACCCGGCGAGGATGGCCTCTCCACTGGCTGGTCCCAGTCGCGTCAGGCGCAGGCGCAAGGTCAGTTCGGCGCCTTCCCAGCCGACGCCGAGACTGGCGCCGATGTCGAGGGCGGCGCCCATGCCGGTGAGGACTTCCGTGGTCTCGCAGGTGAGGCAGTCGGCGCGCTCGATCGACTCGTAGTTGCCAAAGACGCCGACGATGAGGCCGAGGCTGCCGGCGTGTTCGAGCGTGAAGTAGCGCGGGGGCTGCGCGGGCGGAGGCGGAGCAGGGGGCACAGCCTGTGGTGACGTGTCGCCGGGCGGATGGGCGTGGGCAGGCGCGGTCAGGGCGCAGAGGGCGGCCACCAGGCAGAGCGCGAAGAGGCCATTCGGGACGAGGCCGTGTGGGATGAGTCTGCGCGCAAAGAGCCGGTTCGGACGGCAGGGCGCGGTCAAAGGTCGCAAGGGGGTCCTCGAAACAGGGCGCCAAAAAGAGTGATGCCGGAGCGCGAAGGGGAATCGCGAACTCCGGCATCGATGGGGCATGCGCTGTTGGATTGGCGGTTGCCGCGCCCGCGTTTACTGGGCGGCGTTCTCGATGGGCACGACGCTGACAAAGGCCCCGAGATAGGCGCTCTGGCCATTGGTGTCTGGCGCCATGCCGTTGAGTCCGTCGACGCGGAAGCGCAGGCCCATCACGTCGGGGATGGTGAGCTCGGAGATGAGGCCACCGATCAGGCCGTCGGCCATCGAGAGCAGCGAGCCGAGCTGATTGCCGAGGTTGGAGATGTCCTCGGTGAGGATCTCGGAGTTGGTCTCGACCTCGGTGTTGAAGACGAGCATCTGCGAGATCTTGCCGATGACCGGCTTGGCCGTCGTCTGGCCGAGTTCGTTTGTCCCCAACTCAAGCGCCACCGGAGCGGCCACGTCGACATTGAGCGTGAAGAGGCGGACGGTGCGCTCCTCGATCGAGGCGTAGACGTCGAGGCTCAGGTCTTCGATGACCACAGTGGCCAGCGGATCGGAGATGGCGCCGCTTTCGTCGATGAGGTTCTTGCCGAAGCTGATGCGCGGGGCCTGACCCGGGCGGATGGCCAGCGACATGGGCAGGTCTTTGCCGAGCAGCGAGAGCGAGGGGACAAAGCCGGCGAAGAGGGTGCTCGTCAGCATGGCCACGGTCTCGGTGCCGATGTCGAGGCAGAGCGCGCCCGAGCGGGTCACCTGATAGAGCGCGTTGTTGAGCGCGTATTCGGAGATGCCGACGCCCACCTGGTGGCCGCTGGGACCGGTCTTGAGCGCGTCGTCGAGGCTGCCTTCGACAGGGATGGGCGCGGCCATGGTCGGTGGAACGCAGGTGGCGTGCGCGTCGGGGAAGGCGAGGACGCCAGCTTGCGCGCCGACATGGATGTAACCGGTCTTGCTCCCGCCTTCAGTGATGCCCGCGATGTCGAGGCCGCCACCGATGGCGAGGGCGAAATCAAAGGCCGTCGAGGCGTCGGCGCCAAAGGCCGAGAGCGCCTTGCCGAGCACCACGCGCCCCTCGTAGCCCGGATAGATCGACGGGAAGGTGCCGTCGGCGTTCTTGCAGCGAAGGTCGGCGCGCGCGCAGTCAAGGCCGCCGGTGGCGTAGCACTCGCAGGTCTGGCCAGCCGCGGCGCAGGTGCCGTTCATGTCGTTTTCGTCGTCCGTCGCGAAGGAGCAGGGCTGGGCCGAGGCCTTGTCGAGCGCGTCCTTGATCGCCGTCTGGATGGTGCCGCCGAGGGCGCTGATGAGCGTTCCCTTGATGAGGCCGATGGCGCCGTCGAGGATGCTGCTGCCGAGGGAGATGTTGATGGCGTCGACGACGCTGTCGATGCCGCCGAGATAGACGCCCTCCTCGATCTCGTGCAGCTCGAACTGGAGCAGCTGCAGGGGGTCGCTGCCGAGCCAGACATCGAGGCCGATCGAGACGGTGATCGGCGTCTGGCCGTCGGCGGTGATCGAGCCAGAAACGTCATTTGCCCCTAAGCTCGAAAGAGAGACCTGACCGAAGAAGGTGGTGTCGACAGTGATGCCGCCAATGGGCAGCGTGATCGTCAGGCCGCTGGCGTCTGGCGTTTTGATCGCGGCCTGGACCGTGGCCTTGAGCGCGCCCTGGCTCGTGCCTGCGGTGCCCTCGGGCGCCAGCTCGATCGACTGGGCGATGAGGTCAATGGCGCAGCTCTCAGTGCCGTCCTCGGCGCACATGCCGTCGCCATTCGTGTCGCAGAGGTGGAGGGGGACAGTGACGGCATACGAAAGGATCTCGAAGGGGAAGCTCGTCGACGTGCACGGCACCTGCACCGGGATCACGAGGTTGTTGTTCGCGTCGAAGTGGGCGCTGTCGATGAGTTCGGAGGTGCCCGCGGCCGCGTTCAGCGCTTCGCCGACGATCGATTTCCAGTTGGTGTTGACGTTGTTGAAGAAGGCGGGGGCCAGGCGGAGCTTCACCGCGTCCTTTTGCGTCTGGTCGACGGGGAATGACTGGGCGAGCGGTTCGAGCAGCTTGTCCTCGGCCGCTGTCTCGCCGTCGGCCGCGTCGCCACACGCCAGGAAGAGCGAAGAGGCGAACAGGGCGCAGAGAAGGATTCGAAAACCACGCATGGAGACCTCACTTGTCGGGTGCCGCCGCGCGTCTTTCCGGCCTGCGGGCGGGTCGAGTCGGGTGAAAAAAGCGGCGCTTCTTAGTGAAGGGGCCTGTGGATGTGAAGCCGGTGAAAAACTTTTGCCGGGCGGTCCGCGAGGCGCCTTTTGCGCGCGCGAATTCCCTCACAAAAAGCTCTCTGAACGGGCTTGAGGACCCGCGCCGGGGAGGCGTCGGAAACACGCGGTTTCGAGGTCACTCGGCGGCGATGTTGAGCGCGCTGCCAGGGATGTCGCTGAGTGGGATCGCGCCGTCGTTGCGCCCGTTGTCCCAAAGGGCCTGCGGCGCCGTCGTCCCCTCCTGCAGGGCGAAGAACTGCATGCCGAGCACGCGCCATTTGCGGTAGCGCGCGGCCCGCCGCGTGTAGTGCCAGAGCTCCTCGTCAACCACCTGGCCGTAGATGTCGCGCGCGGCGTGTCGCAGCCAGGTCTTGCCGTCCCGCTGGATGACGAAGCCGATGTGCGTCACGAGGAAGGGCGAGAGCGGGCGATCTTCGCGCACCAGGGCAAAGAGGGTGCCGCTCTTCAGCCGCGCGGCGATGTCGTTCACGCGGTCGATGGGGATGAACGCGAGTTCGTGGCGGCCGAGGGGAACGCGATTCAAGGGCAGGTCGAAACGGCGTCCCGAGGTGCGCTTCCGCCAGCTCTCCCGGGAGATGTCCTTGACATGGCGCACCGCGAGGTCGGGCGCGTTGGCCTGAGTCGCGATCTCGGCGGTGATGTCGCGCAGCTTGCCGCGTTGGCGCATGGCCGGCACCCACTGGGCGGTGAAGAAGTGGTGGCGCGACTCAAAAGCGGGCGCGGCGTCGGGCGTTTCAGAGGCGTAGCGGATGGCCGTCAGGCGCGATTCGAGCGCTTCGGGCGCGCCGCGTTCGGCCAGGGCGATGACCGTCTCGACCAGGGTCATGCAGTCGACGGCGTCGAAGCGCAGCAGTGGGTCGGCGTCTTGGGCGCCCGGGCCTTCGCCCAGGGGATCGAGGCGGTAGGGCGTGCCGAGGAAGCGCTCGCTGGCCTGGACGAGGCGGGAGGTGAAGTCGCCCTGAGCGCGCGCGATTTCGTCCACGATGGCGGCGGTTTGCCTTGGCGTTTTCGCGTCGACAAAACGGGGCGCGGCGGCGTCGACGCGGGCGGCGGGCAGGGAGGCGCGCGGCGAAGCCTGAAACCTCGCCTTGGGATTGGCCGTTGGCGTCGCCTTGGGTTTCGGGTGGCGGGTGACGATCGACGCTGGCGCCTTCGGGGCAAGGTTCGCCGCGGTCTTCGGAGCAATCTCGGGCGCGGTCTTCGAGGCGAGGCCTTCTGTCGCTTTTTCCGCCGAGGTTTCCGGCGACATGGCCAGCGCCGCCGCCAGGGCGAGGGCGCGCATCATCAGCGCTTGCCGCCCGATTTTTTGGCGCGTCCGGCCTCGGTGAGGATCGACTTGCGCTGATGCGAAGGAACCTTGGCGTCCTCGATGGCCTGCTCCAGTCGATTGACGAGCGCGTAGTCCTCGGCGTCGTTGGCCTTTTGCGCCGAGAGCACGAGCCAGCGGGTGCCGCGCATGTCCTTTTGCAGGGAGAGCGCCTTGGCCGCCTCGATTTGGACGGAGATGACCTTGTCGTCGAGCAGCTTGGCGATGGCCTCGACCGTCCACTTGGGCTTGAGGTCGCGCAGGATCCAGACGGCGTCGCGGCGCATGTATTCGTCCTCGCCGTGGAGCAGCGCCTCGGTGAATCGACGTCCGGCAGGCTGATCGAGCGCGCACAGGCTCTTGGCCGCCGTCATGCGGATCACCTCGCTCGAATGTTTGAGCAGGCCTTCGAGGTCCTTGGCCGCCGCCGTGTAGCCGACCTCGCCCAGCGCCAGGATGGCCGCCTGTCGCGTCACCGCCACCTCGTCGTCGAGGAGCGCGCGCTTGAGGATCGCCGGGCCCTGTTTTTTGGCCTTGAGCTTGCCGAGCGCTGTCAGCGCCTCCCGCCGCACTGGCGCCGCGGCGTCTTCGGTGGCCTTGACGAGCAGCTCGATGGCGGGCGCGCCGGCCTTGGGACCGAGTCGACCGATCGCCGTGCAGGCCATCTGCCGCATCTCCATGTCGTCCTCGTATTCGACGAAGCGCTGCAGGCGCCGCAGGATCAGGCCCGCGTGTTTGGGCTCGACGAGCTGGCTGACGGCGTAGGTGCAGTTGACGCGCTCGCGACGGCTGCCCGTGCCCATGCAGTGGTTCATCTCTTCGATGAGGCCGTTCGTCACGAGGCCCTGGCTGACAGCCCGGCTGACGATGCCGCTGAGCACACCGCGCGTCTGCGCCTGCTTGATCTCGCCGCCCAGCTTCGACTGCTTGATCTCCAGCTTGGTGCGGCCGCGCTTCTGGGCCCAGGCGTCGCCAGAGAGGCCGCCGATCGAGAGACCGCAGAGGGCGAAAACAGCGATGGCCAGGCAATGGCGCGCGCGCGTCCAGAGATGGGCGCGGGCAAGGGCGGGGCGCTTGAAAAACGAGGTGCGATCCACGAGAGGCGCGGCGTCGGTCATGGGGGACTCCTTGGGTTTGATGAGCTGGTTTGGCGGTGGACGGTCGGTCGGCTCTTAGGCGCGCGGCGTCCAGTGGAAGGGCAACGCCAGAAAGACAAAGCCGCCTCGATGGGCGGCGGACGGCTGCGGCGCGTGCTTCTGTGCGGAGGGCATCTAGATGAGGCGATTCTGGAAATACAGCGGCTTGGGCAACGACTTCATTCTCTTCGACGCGATGGATGAGGCGATTTGTATGAGCGGACAGCGGGCTCGGGCGCTGTGCGATCGCCGCTTTGGCGTGGGCGCGGACGGCGTGCTCGTGGTCGCGCCTTCCGCTGTGGCCGACGCGCGCATGAGCGTGATCAACGCCGACGGCAGCGAGGCGCGGATGTGCGGCAATGGCCTGCGCGCCGTGGCGCGGTTTCTCGACGAGGCGAGGGGACTTGGCGGGCGCGAGATCGCTGTCGAGACGGCCTCCGGGCTGCGCTTTTGCCGGGTGAACCGCTTCGGGCATCGCTGCGAGGTCGGCGCGCGCATGGGGCGGCCCAGGCTGAAGCCGCGGGAGATTCCGATGCGGATCGAGGCGACCGGATGCCTCGCCCAGGGCGGCGAACGGTTTGTCGATGGCGGGATCGTCGTCGGAAAAACGCGCCTGACGGCCACGGCGGTCTCGATGGGCAACCCGCACCTCGTCTGTTTTGATCTCGACGCCGACCGGTTTGCCGACCTTGCGCCTTCGCTCGAACGCCACGCGGCCTTTCCCGAGCGCGTCAACGTCGAGTGCGCGCGAAAAATTGGCGACAACCGCTTCGAGGTCGTCGTCTGGGAGCGCGGCTGTGGCTTCACCAAGGCCTGCGGCACGGGGGCCTGCGCTGTGGCGGTGGCGGCCATCCTTGAGGGGCGCGCCCGCGTTGGCGCCGAGATCGCGATTCAGCTGCCCGGCGGCGAACTCTTCATCCGCGTCGACGGCGCGGCGGGGGAGGGGAGTCTGAGCGCGTCGGGGGCTGCCGAGGCGGGGACTTTTTCAGAAGGGGAGGTGGCGGTGGGGGAAGTGACCATGCGCGGCGAGGTCGCGCGCGTCTTCGAAGGGATGATCGACCTCGAATTGCCGTGTTTTGGCCTGTGATTCGCCCGCGGCCCGTTCCCCTTTGAATCGGCGCGCTTTTTCACTATGCGCCCGCGCCCGCCGCGCGGCCCACCCACGCCCCGGCGGGCCGACACGTCATCCACTGGGCCCCGCCCGCCACCGAGAGGGAGTCACACCATGCGCATCAGCCAGCTCGCGCGCGCCATCCAGCCGTCCGCCACGCTCAAGCTCAACGAGGAGGCCCAGCGCCTGCGCGCGTCCGGCGCCAGCGTCATCCACCTGGGGACAGGCGAGCCGCGCATCAAGACGCCGATCGACGCCGTTCTCGCGGCCAGCGCCAAACTCACCAGCGCCGAGGTCAAATACACGGGCACCACCGGCACGCCCGCGCTCAAGGCCGCCATCGCCCGCTACATGGGCGAGCACTACGGGGTGGACACCCTGCCCCAGGAAATCGTCGTCTCGCCCGGCGCCAAGGCCTCGCTCTACCTGGCCCTTCTGGCCATCACCGACCCCGACGACGAGATCGTCATCACCGCGCCCTACTGGGTGAGCTACCCGGAGATGATCAAGGCCGTGCGCGGCCGCCCGGTGGTTGTCGAGAGCGGCGAGGACTTCTAACCGCGCCTGGAAGACATCGAACGCGCCATCACGCCCCGCACCCGCGCCATTGTCGTCAACAGCCCCAACAACCCCTCGGGCGCCGTCTACAGCGAGGGGCTGATCGCCGGGCTCGTGGCCCTGTGCGAGGCGCGCGACCTCTTCCTCATCGTCGACGACATCTACCACCGCCTCGTCTTCGCCGGCCGCCGCGCCGTCTCGCCCTTCACCTTTGCCAAGGGCGATCGCGCCGCCAGCCGCATCATCCTCATCAATGGCGTCTCGAAGCTCTACGGCATGACCGGGTTCCGCATCGGCTGGAGTGTCGCCGCGCCCGAAGTCGCCGCCGCCATGGGCAAACTGCAGGGGCAGAGCGTCTCGTGTCCGTCGGCGCTGCTTCAGGACGCGGCTGTCGGGGCGCTGAGCGGCGAGCAGGCGGTCCTCGACGGGTTGATGGCCACGCTGGAGCACAACCGCGACGTGCTTTGCGAAGGTCTCAAGGCCATTCCCAACGTCAGGCTGCGCGTGCCCGCCGGCACCTTCTATTCGCTGGCCGACTTCAGCGCGATCGAGCCCTCGTCCGAGAAGCTCTCGCGCCTCCTTCTGGAAAAGGCGCTCGTCGTGACCGTGCCGGGCCGGGAGTTTGGCCGCGAAGGACACCTGCGCATCAGCTTCTGCGGCAGCCTCGACGAGATTTGCCGCGGCGTCGAACGGCTGCGCTGGGCGCTCGATCCCGAGTCGCCGCGCGAGATTTGGCTGGGGGACACGCGCGCCGTCCGCGACTGGATCTGAACTGCCCGCCCCGCGCCATTGTCGGCAAAAGCGCCCGTCCGCGTCCGCTCCACAGCGTCCGGCGGGCCGACTGCCCCCTCCTTCCAAAAGGCTTTCGCCATGACAGAGCCCACCTTTGGCCTCGAACTGCACGCGATCAACGCCGCCGGGCGTTGCCACTGGAACACGCGCACCACTCAACTTGTCGAAATGGCGCTCGCGCGCGGCGAGGGCGTGCTCTCGCGTGACGGCGCGCTCGTCGTCGGCCAATCGCCTGTCGCCTCCAGCGAGACCGCGCGACTTCTGGTCAAAAGCCCCGAGAGCGCCTCTCGCGTCGAATGGACGCGCGACAACCGACCGCTCGATCCGCGCCTCTTCAGCCAGCTCTATGGCCGCGTCCTCGCCTTCCTTCAGGGCCGCGAGCTCTTCGTCCAGGACCGGGGCCTCGGCGGCCACGAGCACCGCCTGAAACGCGTGCGCGTCATCTCGATCCGGGCCAGCCACGCGCTCCTCGCCCATCACCTGATGCGGGCCATGCCCGACGACGCGCAGAGTCCGTTTTTCCCCGACTTCACGATCGTCCTCGCGCCCGACTTCGCGCCCCATCCCGCCGCCGACCAGCTGCCTTCCCCGGCCGCAGCCATCCTCGACTTTGACAAGCGCCTCGGCGTCATCGTCGGCACCAGCGCGCTCGACGAGTTGCCGCTGATGCTGGGGCGAATCACAGGGCTCGACCTGCCCGAGAAGCAGCGCCTGCCGCTGTGGGCAAGCGCGCTGCAAAATCGCTTCACCGACGATGTCTTCCTCGTCATCGGTCGCCCCGGCGTGGGCAAGACGCGCCTCGCGTTCCAGATGTGCGCCGACTGCGAGAGCCTGGAGGTCATCGGCGATGGCGCGCTTTCGCTCAGCGAGGGGGGGCTCGACATCCTCGGCCACGGCGGCGTCGGTTCGCTCGCCGACGTGCGGCCACACCTGAGGCAGGGCTTCGGCAACCTGATCGAGTCGGCAGATCTGGATCCGGCCACCCGCCGCGTCCGCGACGAGAAAAACGCCCGACTCGTCTGGCCCTGTGACGCCATCTCGACGCGCCGTCCGCGCAAGGTCGCTCCCGCGCCGCGCCACGTCTTCCTCCTCGTTCGCGACGACAGCGGCGTTTTGCCCCCCATCGCCCGCCTCGACGCGCGTGCCGCCACCCAGCTGTTCACCCTCGGTCCAGGCGCCTGCCGCCGCGACGGTGTCGACGAGGTGCCCATCGACTTCGACGATTGCCTCGACGCGCGCCGCCTCCTGAAGCCGCGTGAAGTCCTCGCCCGCCTGTTGAGCGACAAGATCGCGCGCCACGGGATGCAGTGCTGGCTGTGCAACACCGGACGCCTGCCGCGCGACGACGACGGCTTCACCGAACAGCCTGTCGAACGGACGAGCCTGCTCGCGCTGGCGGCCATCGAGGGCGAGCTGGAACGTTCGGAGTGGCGCCGCGATCGCTTCCTCGGCGTCGATATCCCCACCGCCTGTCGTGGCATGAGCGCGCGCGAGATCGACCCTGTCGGCCAGCTCAAGACGCAGGCCTTTTACGAGCGGCGCGCCGGGGCGCTTGCCGAGGCTCTGGCGAGGCGCGGGTTCGAGTTTCGCCGTTGAGGACGCGCCATGTTCGCGACGACTCCTGTGCGTTCGCCGCGCTGGTTTGGCGGCATCGATGAAAACGGCCTTGGACCGCGCCTTGGGCCGCTGATCGTGACCGGTGTTCTGGCGCGGGCGGAGAGCGAGGAGGCGTCGCGCGAGGTTCAGGGACCGGCGGCGCGCCTCTTCGAGGATCTCGTCGGCGACTCGAAGCGGCTCGTCGGGTTTGGCCACAGCGCGTTGGGCGAGGCCTGGGCGCGGGTCATCTGCCGTCACCAGGGCGTCGACGCCGATTCGCCTCAGGCGATCGTTCAGGCGCTTTGCCTCGACGAGGTCGCTTCTCTGAGCGCCACTTGTCCAGCGAGCGCGCTTCCCCTGTGCTGGCCCGTGAGCGCGGACGGCGAGGAGCGCTTTGTCGCCGACGGCGGACTCATCGAACGCGTCGAGGCGCTGCATGGCGAACTGGCCTCGCGCGGCGTCCACCTGATTTTCGCCAGATCGGTCATTGCCTGCGCCCGCGCGCTCAACGCCGCCCACGACGAGGGACGCACGCGGCTCGACATCGATCTGGAGGCCATGGAGCGGCTCTTTCTGGCCATGCGCGAACGGGCGGGAACCTCGCTGCGCGTCCACTGCGGCAAGGTCGGCGGGCTCACCTTCTACGCGCCCCGGTTTCGCCACGTCCGCATCGACGCGTTGGGCATCCTCAAGGAGGCGCAGGCCTTCAGCGCCTATCGCTCGGGCGGCGCGGAGCTCTGCTTCGTGCTCGACGCCGAACCCAAACACCAGCTCGTGGCCCTGGCATCGCTCGTCGGCAAGTGGCTGCGCGATCTCTTCATGGACCGCCTGCTCGCCCATCTGCGGCGCGAGCACCCCGAGTGGCCGGTCGCCAGTGGCTACAACGACAAGGTCACCAAGCGCCTGATTTCGCTCAGCGAAGAGATGCGTCGCGCGCGGGGCATCCCCGACGACTGCTTTCTGCGGCGTTGAGGTCCGCCTCGTCTCGCGCGGTTGAGTCGCTGGCTGCTCTGGTGGCCGTCCTCCGCTCTGGTTGCGCCTGGGGGAGGCCGTCGCTAAAAGCGCGCGCCTTTTCGCGGCCCCATTTGGGGTTGCGCCTGCGACCATTAACCACCAACGCCCACCGCGAGGACGCCCTTCATGAAGCGAATCGCCCTCACCGCCCTCTTCGCCCTGACGACCGCTTGCGCCTCGGCGCCTGTGACGCCGCCGACTTCGGACACCGCGACAGGCGTCGACTCGACAGGCGTCAGCATCGCGCGGCAGACGACAACGCCGCTCAGGCAGCAGGCGCTCGACCTCTTCGCGGCGGCCTCTGAGGCGGAGCGCGGTGTTTCATTCTCTCTCGACCTCGACGCCCTGCGCGCGCGCGGCATCCTCTCGAACGATCCGAAGATCGCGGGCGGCTACACCCTGGTCCAGGCGCTCGCGCCCCTTGTCGGCGAGCTGACGATCTTCAAGTCGGAATGGACGCGTCCGCTCTCTGAATTGCTCGTCCACGCCTCTGTCGTCGACCGCGCGGTGCCATTCCCCAAGGTCAAGCGGCTGGGCCTCTATGTGCCTCGGGTCGCGCCGCTCAACGCTTCCACCAGGGTCGCAGATGTCGCGCGTCAGAGCGCCCTGCTCGTCGGCGTGGAGGCGGACGCGGCGGCGGTGCGGGCGATTTTGTCGAGTTACGCGGCGATCGTGCGCGCCTCGCGGCCGAGTGTCTCCTCTGCGATCGGCGAAAGAGGTCCGGTGCCGGAGGTGGCGCTCGTGGATGGCTCGCTGTGCGTCCTCGAAGGCGATGATCGCGCGCCGCTGGCCTGTCTTTTTGGCGGCGACGGCGTCTACGTCCTCGGCACCCCTCAGGTCCTCGACGCGCTCAAGTCGCGTGGCGCGGCTTCCGATTCGACTCGCGGCGGAGGGACGGACACGCCCGACGCGACGGGAAACACGCCGATTCAATTTTTCAGCCTCGCCTATGCCGACGACAAAGTGGGCCGCGTGTTCGCGCGCGCTTTCGGTGACGACGACCTGACGCTGACGATCGCGCTCGACTCGCCGACAGAGGCCATAAGCCAGCAATTCGCGCAGGTTGCCCATCTCTTCCTCGCCCGCCGTCAACAGGCGCAGCGCGAGTTTTCGGTGGCCACGGCCATGGCGCTGCAGAACGTCCAGGCGGCGATAGGTCAGGACGCCCAGGCGCCCGAAGATCTGCGCGCGGCTGTCTCTCAACTCACGGTCGACGCCATTTTCGACCCCTACGGCACGGGCCTGATGAATCCGGACAACGTCGCGCTGACGCAGGACGGCAAAGTGCTCACGCTCACCGCCCGCCTGCCCGCCGCCCACGTCGATCACCACATCGTCACCTGGCGCAACATGAGCGCGTTTGAGTTCTCGCTCTATTCAGGGCTGCCGCGCGCGCTTCTGGCGCTCTTCAAACCGCGCGACACGGCTCCGGATACAGCGCCCGCTTCTCCCGACGCGGCTGGGCCGATCGCCGACGCCGCCGAATGACCTGCCGCCTGGTCTTTCCTGTGGCGCGACTGCCCCGGGCGTGACCAGCGCGCGAACCAAGGAGCCGTTGAACGTGTCTGACTCGGTTTGTCCCAAGTGTGGCCTTCCGCGCGTGGCGCCTCAGGGTGGCCAGTCATGCGCGTGCGTCGCTGCCAGCGAGCGATCCTTTGAGAGCGATCGGCGCCCCGCCGCGTCGTCCGTTGTCTCGCGGGAGATCCATCTCGACCGCGAGCATCTGCCCGGACGGCCGCCACGGCGCGATGGCGAGGGCGTTCCGCTCTCGGCGCGGATGGGGGGACATGGTCCCGCGCATGCCGCTGAATCGCCGGTCCAGGGCTCGACGCCTGCCTGGGCCAGGGACGCGTCACCGCTCAAAAAAGTCGCCGGCGCCGCTGAGCCAGCCTGGTTTCTTTCGCCCGTCCAGTCCGAACCGCCACAGGCTGCGGTGGACGAGAAAGAGGCCGCCCGCCCGCCCGTTGCCGAGATCAGCGCGCCGCCATCGCCCTTGCTGTCGACGGATTCGTCCCGCGCGACGCGTGTTTTTGGTCTGCCCGCCAAAGAAGAGGACCTCCTGGCCGCCGGAGAGCTGGAGGAGAGCGCCGATGCGACAGCCTCCGAGACGCCCGCGCCGCCATCGCCCTTGCTGTCGACGGATTCGTCCCGCGCGACACGTGTTTTTGGCCTGCCCGCCGAAGAGGCGCGCCTGCCCGCCGCGGAGACGAAACCAAAGGCGGAATCAGGGAAACCCGCGACGCCAGTTTCTGAAGCGCCATCCGCGCCGCCGCTTCCGCCAAGACCTGCCGCGGCTAAGGCCAGGCCATCGCCGTTGCCAAAGCCTCGCCCCGCGCCGCGCGCGCCAAACGCCGTCGAGGAGATTCACGCCGTGCCGGCCGGTGTCTGGGAGCGCGTCCTGGCCCGCGTCATCGACTTCGCCAGCCTCGCCTGCCGGTGGGCGATCCTGCTTTTCCTGGCGCAGTCCGTGAGCGGCATCGAACTGCTCGCGACGAGTTCCCTGCAGCGCTTCGCGCCGTGGCTGGGGGGGCTCTTCTGCGCCCTGACCTTTGTCTATGCCGCGCTCTTCCACGCCCTCGGTGGTCGCACGCCCGGCAAGTGGGTGGTCGGCATCATCGTGCTCGACGAAACAGGTCAGCCGCCCGCGCTCGGCCGCGCCGCCCTGCGAGCCCTCCTCGCGTTTGTCTCGGCCGCGCCGCTCTTTTTGGGATTTGCCGTGGCCCACTTCAGCCGCCGCCGTCAGGCCTTCCACGACAAGATCGCCAGGACCTACGTCGTCCGCCTCGTCGAGCCGCGCGCGCCGCGTTCCAAGGCAGCCTGAGCCGGGCGTTTCCCATCCCGGGCGACGCCTTCCAGCGGTCCGCGTCCGAGGGGCCAAGGCCCTGTCAGCCAATAAAAAAGCCCGCCGGTTGAGCGGGCTTTTCATTTTGTCGAACGCCTGTGTGGGGGCGCTTCAGGTCATCTTGTGCGGGATGGCGCGGTTGTGCAGCAGCGTGCGGGGACCGCCCTGGAAGGCGACATCGATTTTGTCCTGTCCACGCACCACGGCCACGACGCCGACGCCAAAGACAGGGTGCTGGATGATCTCGCCGCCGACGAAGCGTTCGGTCATGGCGTAGGGACGCGGGTTGTCGATGCGCTTGCCACCGGCCAACGTTTCGAAATCCGGGATTTCGCCGCGCCCGCCCGATTTGGCCTTCTTGGCCGCCTTGCTCTTCTTGCTGGCAGCCGCCTTCTTGCGCTCTGCCGCCTTGGCCGCCTTGAGCGACGCGGGCATCCGATAGAGGTGATCGCCCCCGCAAGTCAGGCACGCACGCGCCGCGGTTTACCATCGAGCATCGCCACGACGGTGTGCATGAGGTCCAACTTGCAACGCGAGCACTTCGCCTCAACCTCGCTGCCGACATCCACCACGCTGTCCACCACACTCGGATCCATCGTTTCAGCCATTTCGAATCAAACCTCCGGCAATAAAAAAGCCCCAAAAATGAGGGCGCGGGAACTTAGGACAAAATGGCCTCTGAAGGAAGAGGGGCTGTGGCGGAATTTTGAAATGGTCGCGGCCTGAAGCGAGTTGGCGCGCGGACAATTTCTTCCTGCGGACGCGCTGCCCAAATTTGTCGGCGGATAACGAGTTTCCCGAAAGGTCAGTCGCCGCGAATCCGAGGGCGCTGTTTTCGGGAGGCGGCGCCTGCTCCAACCGCGGCGCACGCAGTGCCCCAAAAAGGAATTTCCCTGCCGCGGGGCTGTGCCTGGCCCTTTGCTGGGCGCTCATCGCCTGCGGTGGCTCGGAAAGCGACAGCGCCGACCTGTGGCCTGAGGACGCGACAAAGCGCTTGCCGGGCGTGTGCAGGTGCGGGGTGTCGGACGTCGATACCGATGGCGACGATGTCCCCGGCTGCCTCGATCCCTGCCCGGCCAACGCCGTGACGATTTTGCCCGGGCAATACGGGGCTTCTCGGACGCGGATACGGATGGCGACGGCGTGGCCGACATCCTCGACGGCTGCCCGCGCGCCCCCTCCAGGATGGCGATGAGCGATGCTGCGGCTTGCGAGCTGGGCGCGTGGAAAGGCTGGGGCCCGGTGAGTCTGTTCAGCATCGGCGTGAGTGCCGGCGAGCTCGGCGAGCAAAGGGCGCGTGAGGTCGATTCAGCCGCGCAGACGCTCCACCACGTGCCGGTCGGCCACCTCCTGACCAATCCCTGGCAGATGCAGCACGCGGGCCCATGGGACACGTCGCTGGCGAGCGGCCTTTGCCAAGCGCGAGGGCCGCCTAGGGCGCCTGTATTTCGAGGGGCGCCTCTGAAGCGGCGCGTCGAATCAGGTGACAGAAGAAGTGTGTTTTGCCGTCACGGGACGCGCGTCCGGCAGCTCAAAGGCCTCTTCGGCGTTGCTCCGGGTGAGGCGTTCGATGTCCTCGGGCTTCAGTCCCAGTTCGCCGGGCCGCTGGGCGGTCATGGCCAGTGCGTCGGGCCACGAGGGCATGTGCGACAGGTCGCTGTTGACGATGAGCCGCCTGGTTCCGCGCGCCATGACGAGATCGGCGAGCTGTTCGGGCGTTGTCTTGCCCGGCTGAACCGTGAGGCCCATCCAGAAGTGACGACTCCGCGCGTCGAGCTCAGCCACAAGATCCGGCGTCAGGTGGTCGAGGATGACCCGCCCGGGAGCGATGCCCGCCTCGTCGACAAGGCGCAGCGTCTCGCGGAGCCGTTCCCGTTTGTCCGCGCGCGGCGTGTGGACGATGGCCGTCGCATGGAGGTCGCGCGCCAGGCGGAGCTGCCGCAGGAGAAGCGATTTTTCGGCCTCGCTGCCCGTTTCCAGCCCGATTTCGCCGATGGCCGAGGCGCGCCCCGAAGTCACAAGAGAGTTCATCTCGGCCAGGACGCGATCGAGTTCGGTTTCGGGCGGCAAAGCGCGCGGGTGAACGCCGATGGCGATAATCGGTCGGATGCCCGCCTGAACGAGTCGCTTTCGCTCCACGTCGTCGAGCCAGAAAAAGAGGTCGATCAGCGAGCAGGCGCCGCTCGCGGGCACGGGCAGAAAGGCGCAGACCACGGCGGATTCGACACCGGCGCGCGCCATGGCCGCCAAGTCCTCCGGACCGCGCAGAAAGGTGTGGGTGTGCGCGTCGATGAACGCCATGAGCAGCCCCGGTCAGCGTCAGAGGATGAATCGCGAGAGGTCCTCGTCCTGAATCACGTCGGAAAGGCGCGCCTGGACGTAGGCGCGGTCGATGATCACGTGCTTGTCGCTCATCTCCGTGGCGTCGAAGGAGAGCTCGTCGAGCAGGCGTTCGAGGATGGTGTAGAGGCGCCGCGCGCCGATGTTCTCGGTGCGATCGTTGACCGCCTGGGCCACGGCCGCGATCTCGTCGATGGCCTCGTTGCGCATCTCGACCTTGAGTCCCTCGGTTTCGAGCAGCGCCGTGTATTGGCGGACGAGCGAGTTCTTCGGCTCGGTGAGGATGCGCACCATGTCCTCGCGCGAGAGCGCTTCGAGCTCGACGCGGATGGGAAATCGCCCCTGCAGCTCGGGGATGAGATCGCTCGGCTTGGAGACATGAAAGGCGCCGGCGGCGATGAAGAGGATGTGATGCGTTTTGACAGGCCCATACTTGGTGGTGACGGTCGAGCCCTCGACGACCGGCAGGATGTCGCGCTGCACGCCCTCGCGCGAAACGTCGGGTCCGCGGCTCTCCTCGCGGCCGGCGATCTTGTCGATCTCGTCGATGAAGACGATGCCGCGCTGTTCGGCGCGCCGGATGGCCTCCCGTCGCACGCGATCCATGTCCACCAGCTTGCCCGCCTCCTCATCGGTCAGCGTCTTGAGCGCGTCCTTCACCTTCATTTTCTGGCGATGCTGCTTCTTGGGCATGAAGCCGTTGAACATGCTCTCCAGCTGGCTGGTCAGCTCCTCCATGCCCTGACCGCTGAAGGCAGCCATGAAGGGCGGTGCCGCGCCCTGTCGCTCGCTCACCTCCAATTCGATCTCGCCGTCATCGAGAGTGCCGGCGCGAAGCTGGGCGCGCAGTCGATCGCGATCAGGGCGTTCACCCGGGGCGCCAAAGCCTGCGGCGTTCGTCCCCGTGAGGAGGTCGAGCAGTCGTTCCTCTGCCACGTCGCGCGCCTTCTGGCGGACGGCCTCCGCCTCTTCCTCGCGCACCATGTGGATCGCGTTTTCGACGAGGTCTCGGATCATCGAGTCCACGTCGCGTCCCACGTAGCCCACCTCGGTGAACTTGCTGGCCTCGACCTTGACGAATGGCGCCTCGCACAGGCGGGCCAGACGACGGGCGATCTCAGTTTTGCCGACGCCGGTGGGGCCGATCATGATGATGTTTTTGGGGACGATTTCTTCGCGCAGTTCCTCGGGGACGAGCTCACGGCGGTAGCGGTTGCGCAGGGCGATGGCCACGGCGCGTTTGGCCTTGTGCTGGCCGACGATGTGGCGATCGAGGGCGGCGACGACTTGGCGGGGCGTGAGGTTATGGGACACGGTGGACCTCGTTGGTGCGGGGAGTGGTGGGGAACGCTCTCGCGGCGCGCCGCAAGGCGTCAAAATTCCTCGTAAACGACCTGGTCGTTGGTGAAGACGCACAGGTCACCGGCGATCTTCATCGCGGCCTCGGCGATTTGGCGCGCGCTCAGCGGGGAGTGTTCGACAAGGGCCAACGCGGCCGCTTGGGCGTAACTGCCGCCACTGCCAATGGCGATGACGCCCGCGTCCGGCTCGATCACATCGCCCACACCGGTGAGCACCAGTGTCTTGTGCTGGTCGGCGACGATAAGGATGGCCTCCAGCTTTCTGAGGAAGCGATCGGTGCGCCAGAGCTTGGCCAGCTCCACTGCGGCGCGCGCGAGGTTGTTTTGATGCGCGGCCAGCTTCTCCTCGAAGCGTTCAAAGAGGGTGAAGGCATCGGCGGTCGAGCCGGCAAAACCGGCGATCACCTTGCCGCCGGCCAGTCGCCTGACCTTTCGCGCGGACTTCTTCATCACGATGCGGTTTTCGAGCGTGACCTGGCCATCGCCGGCCATGCAGACGTGTCCGTCCTTGCGAACACAGAGAATGGTGGTGCCCTTGAACACTGCCTTGCCCTCCTGAAAATGGGGTGGGCGCGCAAGTTAACCACGGAAGGTTGGGGCGCAAGGCAGGCGCGGCAAAGACGGCGAGGAGTCTCTCGGGAGGCGCTTTGTGTTGCCGCGCGAGGTAACCACCCGAGCAGTGTCCGGCGTAGAATGGGGGCAAAAAACGGCAAAGAGCATCTTGACATCCGCTCTCTGTTCGACTAGTGCGCCGCGCCGCTCGACCCTGCGGGACATGTTGTTCCGCTCTTTTTTTGAACGTTTTCGTTCTTTGACACGAGCCCCAAAAGGAATCCGGTCGCGTCTCGCCGCTGTTTGTTGGCGAGGTGAGTCTTCGAGGAATCGCGTATGGCCCGCCAGAGTCCCATAGATCGCTATCGCAACATTGGCGTCATGGCGCACATTGATGCGGGTAAGACGACGACGACCGAGCGCATTCTTTTCTATACGGGTGTCACTCATCGCCTCGGAGAGATTGATGATGGGACGACCGTGATGGATTGGATGGATCAGGAGCGCGAGCGCGGTATCACCATTACCAGTGCCGCCATCACCACCTTTTGGAAGGATTGTCGTGTCAACATCATCGATACCCCGGGGCATGTGGATTTCACTGTAGAGGTGGAGCGCTCGCTGCGGGTTCTCGATGGGGCGGTTGCTGTGTTTTGTGGTGTTGGTGGTGTGCAGCCGCAGTCGGAGACGGTTTGGCGCCAGGCTGAGCGCTATCGTGTGCCGCGCATTATCTTTGTTAATAAGATGGATCGCGTTGGTGCTGATTATTTCCGGGTGCTCGATATGGTTGCCGAGCGCTTTGGTGCGCGTCCGGTTGCTGTCAATTTTCCGTGGGGCAGCGAGGATGAGTTGCAGGGGGTTATCGACCTCTTGGCGATGAAGGCCGTTCGTTATGATGAGGCCTCGCATGGGGCGCAGTTTGAGGTTGTTGAGATTCCGTTTGAGCTGCGCGCGCTGGCAGAGGAAAAGCGCCAGCAAATGATTGAGGCTGCGGCTGAGTTTGATGATGAGGTGATGGAGGCCTTTGTCGACGGTCGTGAGCCTGAGATGGCGCGCATTGTTGCTGGATTGCGTCGTGGCTGTGTTGCTCTCAAGCTCTTTCCGGCGTTTGGTGGCTCGGCTTTTCGCAATAAGGGTGTGCAGCCTTTGTTGGATGGTGTTGTCGATTTTTTGCCTGCGCCTAATGAAATTGCTGCGGTTGAGGGTGAAACGCCGACTGGTGAGCATGCGGTGCGTGAGGCTTCGGATAAGGAACCGTTTGCTGCGTTGGCGTTCAAAATTGCCAGTGATCCTTTTTCGGGAACGCTTACCTATCTGCGCGTTTATTCGGGTGCGGTGAAAAGTGGCGAGTGTGTCTATAATCCGCTCAAGAAGAAGCGCGAGCGCATTGGGCGTCTGCTGCAAATGCATGCCAATAAGCGCGAGGAGATCTCTGAGGTTTGGGCTGGCGACATTGCGGCGGTGGTTGGTTGTAAGGCGGTGACAACGGGCGACACGCTGTGTGCTGAAAATAAACAGATTATTCTTGAGAAGATGGATTTCCCCGAGCCGGTTATTTCCATCGCCATAGAGCCAAAGACTAAGGCTGATCAGGACAAGCTCGGATCTGCGCTCGATAAATTGGCGGTTGAGGATCCGTCCTTTCGTGTCAGTGCTGATGCGGAGACTGGGCAAATGCTCATCTCTGGCATGGGTGAGTTGCATCTCGAGATTATTGCGGATCGTCTGTTGCGTGAGTTCAAGGTGCAGGCGAATGTGGGTAAGCCGCAGGTTTCCTATCGCGAGACAATTGGTAAGGCGGTGAGGCATGAGGGACGCTATATTCGGCAGAGCGGTGGGCGTGGTCAGTATGGACACGTGGTTTTGGAGCTTGAGCCGAATGAGTCTGGTGGTGGCTTTGTCTTTGAGAACACTATTGTTGGTGGTGTGATCCCGAACGAATTTATTCCAGCGGTCGAGCAGGGGATTGTCGAATCGATGCAGTCGGGTGTGCTTGCTGGTTATCCGATGGTCGACCTCAAGGCTCGTTTGGTTGATGGCAGTTTTCATGAAGTCGATTCGAGTGATGTCGCCTTCAAAATTGCCGCCTCGATGGCTTTCCGTGAAGGGGCCGCCTTGGCTGACCCTGTGTTGCTTGAACCGATTATGGAGTGTGAAGTTATTTGTCCCGATCAATATATGGGAGATGTGATCGGCGATCTGAATGCGCGGCGCGGTCGGATCATGGGGATGGAGCAGGAAGGCGGAGGGCAAAAAATTCGCGCACAAGCCCCCTTGGCAAACATGTTTGGCTATGCTACAGGGCTGCGCTCTTTGAGTCAGGGGCGGGCGACTTACACGATGCAGTTTTCGCGTTACCAGCCGGTTCCCGGAGGAATTGCCCAAGAGATAGTCGTTCGTCTCAGGGGCTTTTGATGGCGGCAGAGTTGGCCGCTCTTGATGGCAGAGGTTTGCTCAAACGAAGTTGCGTCCGTCTGTTGGAGGCGGGGCGCAAGTAATGAGGAGTTCGCAAATGGCTAAGGAAAAGTTTGAACGGAAAAAACCCCACGTGAATGTTGGTACCATTGGTCACGTCGACCATGGCAAGACCACTCTGACTGCGGCCATCACCTTTACGCAGGCAGCCAAGGGTTTGGCGAAGGCCAAGGATTATGCTGACATCGCCAAGGGCGGCACTGTTCGCGATGATTCTAAGATCGTCACCATTGCTGTTTCGCACGTCGAGTATGAGAGCGAGAAGCGACACTATGCTCACGTCGATTGCCCGGGTCACGCCGACTTCATTAAGAATATGATTACGGGCGCGGCGCAGATGGATGGTGCTATCTTGGTGGTTTCTGCTGCTGATGGTCCAATGCCTCAGACGAAAGAGCATGTTCTGCTCGCTCGACAGGTTAATGTTCCTGCGCTCGTTGTCTTCCTTAATAAGTGCGATCTCGTTGACGACTCTGAGTTGCTTGATCTCGTTGAGCTCGAAGTTCGCGAGTTGCTCAATAAGTATGAATTCCCGGGTGATGATGCGCCGGTTATCCGTGGTTCCGCGTTGCCGCCTATGCAGAGCCGTGGCACGGAGGGAACTGCGTGTATTGATGAGTTGATGAAGGCTCTCGACGAGCATATCCCTGAGCCTGTTCGTATGATCGATAAGGATTTCCTGATGCCTGTCGAGGATGTGTTCTCGATTGAAGGCCGTGGCACGGTGGCGACGGGTCGTATCGAGCGCGGTAAGATCAAAGTTGGCGATCAGGTTGAGATTGTTGGCTTTGGTGAAACCCGCAAGACTACGGTCACGGGTGTCGAGATGTTCCGTAAGCTGCTCGATGAAGGCTTGGCTGGTGATAATGTCGGCTGTCTGCTTCGTGGCCTCAAGCGCGACGAAATTGAGCGTGGTCAGGTTTTGGCCAAGCCCGGTTCGGTCAAGCCGCACACCAAGTTCAAGGCGGCGATTTACGTCTTGGGTAAGGACGAAGGTGGCCGTCATACCCCGTTCTTCAAGGGCTATCGTCCGCAGTTCTACTTCCGTACGACGGATGTCACGGGCTCTGTCACGCTGCCAGAGGGTGTCGAGATGGTTATGCCTGGTGACAATGTCACCATTGAGGTTGAGCTGATGACGCCGGTTGCCATGGAAGAGGAGCTCCGCTTCGCTATCCGCGAGGGCGGTCGGACGGTTGGCGCTGGCGTTGTTTCTGAAATCATCGCGTAAACGCGCTCTCGTGGTTCATAGGAGGATGGGCGTCGCCCCAAAATTAGGCGGCGCTCTCCTTTTTGGGCTGTTAGCCGATTGAGTTCGGCGAGAGGCACGCAATTGCGGGTGAACTGTCGGGATGGCCCGGCAAGCTCCCGCCCTGTTGAGGCAAGTAGATGGCAACCACCCAAAAGATCCGAATTCGGCTGAAGGCTTACGACCACAAGCTGCTTGACCAGTCTGCTGGCGAGATTGTGGCGACGGCCAAGCGCACTGGAGCCAAGGTGGCCGGACCCATTCCCCTGCCTACGCGGATCAACAAGTTCACTGTGCTGCGTAGCCCGCACGGGGACAAGAAGAGTCGCGAGCAGTTTGAGATCCGAACCCACAAGCGTCTCCTCGACATCTTGGAGCCGACCCAGCAGACGCTGGACGCGCTGATGAAGCTCGACCTGTCGGCGGGTGTCGATGTGGAGATTAAGTCCTGACGGGACCCGACGAAGAGGCTGCTATGGCAAGGTTTGATGTCGTAAATATTGAGGGACAGAAGGTCTCGGAGATCGAGCTGTCGGATGCGGTGTTTGCCGTCGATCCGAATGAAAATGTGATCTACGAGGTCGCAAAGTTTCAGGCCATTAATCGGCGTGCGGGCACCGTGGCGGTGAAAAATTCCTCGCTCGTTTCCGGTGGTGGCAAGAAACCGTGGAAACAGAAACACACCGGACGTGCCCGTCAGGGTTCGACTCGCGCTTCTCAATGGGTGGGCGGCGGTAAGGCTATGGGGCCCAAGCCGCGCGACTACACCTATCGTCCACCTCGGACGGTGCGCCGTGGCGCATTGAGGGTGGCGTTGTCGCAGGCGGCGCGTGATCAGAAGCTTGTTATTCTCGATAAATTCGAGGTGCCGGTTGCTTCCGAGGGTAAGGGGCGTCTCAGTCATGGTGCTGAGAAAATCCTGACTGAGGGATTGAGACTGGCGAGCGCGTTGGTTGTTGATTCGCGTGACAATCAGAATCTGCATCGCGGTGTGCGCAATCTGGACAAGTTTGATGTGCTGGCGCCCGAAGGGCTCAATCTTGAGAGCATCTTGCGCCACGAAACGCTCGTCTTGACTGCCCCTGCGGCCAAGGCATTGGAAGGAGCGCTGGCGCCATGACTTTGACCGAGATCATTAAAGGGCCTGTCGTTACCGAGAAGTTTGAAAATATTCGCGAAGACCAGAATTGCTACAGCTTTCAGGTCGATCGTCGGGCCAATAAGACTGAGATTCGCCACGCGGTGGAGAAGCTCTTCAGTGTGAAGGTCGAGGAAGTTCGCACCTCGATTCATCGTGGTAAGAATAAGCGCATTGGTCGCTCTATGGGCCAGCGCCCCAATTGGAAACGGGCCGTGGTTGCTCTTAAAGAAGGGTATTCCATCGACTTGTTTGAAACCGAATAAAACCAAGGGCGTCCGGGGGCCATTTATGGCTCACGCC
Source organism: Myxococcaceae bacterium (assembly GCA_017500825.1). Lineage (GTDB taxonomy): Bacteria > Myxococcota > Myxococcia > Myxococcales > UBA5297 > UBA1203. The sequence continues at coordinate 28,109 of JAFVYB010000090.1, forward strand.
CGGCTAAAGATAAGGAATCTGCAGCCATGCCTCTGAAGCATTACAAGCCGACAAGCCCCGGCCGACGTCTAGCGAGTGTCTCGGATTTTGCGGAGCTGACCGCGAAACCGCCCGAGAAGAAGCTGACGGAGGTCATTAAGAAGACGGGTGGTCGCAATAATCACGGTCACATTACTACGCGTCATATCGGTGGCGGTCATAAGCGTCGCTATCGTATTATTGATTGGAAGCGTGAAAAGGATGGCGTTCCCGCTCGTGTGGCCGCTATTGAATACGATCCCAATCGTTCGGCGCGTTTGGCGCTCCTTTTTTACCGCGACGGTGAGAAACGTTACATTCTGGCGCCCGCTGGTCTGTCGGTAAACGATGAGGTGGTGTCGGGCGAAAACGCCGATATTCGTCCCGGCAATTGTTTGCCGCTGCGCGCCATGCCGCTCGGTACGGTATTGCACAATCTTGAGCTCAAGCCTGGTCGCGGCAGTCAGTCGATTCGTTCGGCTGGTAGCGCTGGGCAGTTGATGGCCAAGGAAGGCTCCTATGCTCAGGTGCGTATGCCCTCCGGTGAGGTTCGCAAGGTCCTTCTTGAGTGCCGCGCAACGGTGGGACAGGTCGGTAATCTTGAGCACGAGATTGCTCGTCTCGGAACGGCGGGCCGTAAACGCCATCTCGGCATTCGTCCGACAGTTCGCGGTGTGGTTATGAACCCTGTCGATCACCCGCACGGTGGTGGTGAGGCTAAGGCTGGTCAGGGTAATCCGCATCCAGTGTCGCCTTGGGGCAAGCAGACTAAGGGCCTCAAGACGAGGACCAACAAGCGGACTGATCGGCTGATCGTCACTGGGCGCAAGCGTGGTCCGCGCAGTCAGTCCAAATAATCCAGGCAATTAAAGTCCGCCTCTGCCCCTGAAATGGGGCAGGCGGCGCTTTTCTCAAGGAAAAAGAAATGGCGCGTTCGCTTAAAAAAGGCCCGTTCGTCGATTCCTATCTCACCAAGAAGGTCGAGGTTATGATCGAGTCGAACGCCAAAAACAAAACCATCAAGACTTGGAGTCGACGTTCGGTGATTCTGCCGGAATTTGTTGGATTCACCTTCATGGTTCATAACGGTCGTAAATTTGTGGCTGTCTTCGTGACCGAAAACATGGTTGGCCACAAACTCGGCGAATTTGCCCCGACGCGGACATTTCATGGCCACGCGGGAGAGAAAAAGGCCAAGGTCGGCGGTCGATAATTATCGGTGTCCGATCCTCACCTCTTAGAACGGAGACAGTTCATGGAAAGCTCAGCCCGATTGCGTAATCTGCGCATTGCTCCGCGCAAGGTCCGCATCGTTGCCGACATTGTCCGCGGTCAACCTATCGAAAAAGCGCTGGCGACTTTGCGTTATACGCCCAAGGCAGCCAGCAAGCCTGTCGAGAAATTACTCTATTCGGCGATTGCCAATGCGGAGCAGCTCAGCAATGGGCAAGTCGACACTGATCAACTCATCGTCAAGACGATTTATGTCGATCAGGGGCCGACAATGCGCCGTTTTATGCCGCGTGCTCAGGGGCGCGCGACGCGCATTCGCAAGAGAACAAGTCATGTCACGGTGGTTCTTTCCGACCGCTAAGAATCAGACAATCGACCGGCCTCTGGAGAGGTATGGTCTCGCTAAGGAGTAGTGCCTTGGGTCAAAAAGTTCATCCCACTGGCTTTCGTCTCGGCGTCATCAAGAGCTGGGATTCGAAATGGTATGAAGAAAAGAATTATGCCAAGTGGCTGCATGAGGACATCGCGCTGCGCAGTCATGTGAAAAAGAGCTTCGGCCATGCCGGTATTAGTCGTGTCGAGATTGAGCGCGCGGCTAATAAGGTTAAGGTCAATGTCCATACGGCGCGTCCAGGTATCCTCATCGGCAAGCGTGGTGCGGGCATCGAGGCGGTCAAGAAGGAGCTTCAGTCGCTCACGGCGAATGAAGTGTTTTTGAACATTGTCGAGATTCGCAAGGCTGAGACTGACGCTCAGCTCGTTGCTGAGAATATCGCCACGCAGTTGGAACGCCGTATTGCCTTTCGTCGCGCCATGAAAAAAGCAGTTCAAACTGCTATGAAATTTGGCGCCAAAGGCATTCGCGTCGCTTGTTCCGGTCGTCTCGGTGGTGCCGAAATGTCGCGTTATGAGTGGTATCGCGAAGGACGTGTTCCTCTGCACACGCTGCGCGCCGATATCGAATATGGCTATGCCATCGCTAAGACCACCTACGGCACGATCGGTGTCAAAGTCTGGGTCTTCTGTGGAGAGATTCTGCCCAAAGGCAACTTGGCTGCCTCTGCGACTGTCGCCGCGCGAAACGCCTGAAAAGGTGCATTTCAACGGTTGACTTTCAAGTGCAGAACGACTAGAGGGCGCGGCCCTTTTTGGAGAATTGCATCATGCTGCAACCAGCACGTACCAAATACAGAAAGATGATGAAGGGCCGAATGAGAGGTGTCGCGACTCGCGGCAATAAGCTCAATTTCGGCGACATCGGCCTGATGGCTCTCGAACCTGCATGGGTGACCGCTCGTCAGATTGAGGCGGGCCGTATCGCGTTGACGCGTCATGTGAAGCGCGGCGGCAAGATGTGGATCCGTGTTTTCCCTGATAAGCCCATCACTAAGAAGCCTGCAGAAACCCGCATGGGTAAGGGCAAGGGTGGTGTTGAGTATTATGTCGCGGTGGTTAAGCCGGGACGCATTTTGTTTGAAATGCAGGGGGTTGATTTGGGGCTTGCGGCCGAGGCTTTGCGTCTGGCGCAGTTCAAGTTGCCTTTTGAGACGCGCATTGTGACGCGGGAAGAGGAGACACTGTAATGGCGACGGCAAAGGAAATGCGTTCGCTAAGCATTGAGGAGCTCAGTCGTCTGGCGGGGGAGGCGCGTGAGCAGATCTTTCGTCAGAGGATTAAGCATCGAACGGGGGCTCTCGAATCGACGGCGGATATGCTTAAGAGTCGCCGTGATTTGGCGCGAATTCTCACTGTTTTAGCCGAGAAAAAAGACGAGGTTGCGGCCGACTGATCCGCGCGGTGGATTCGTTCCCTTCCGAGGACTAATTGCATTATTGATGGTGTTTGTGGCGATTAGTGATTGGGAGTGAGTTGAGTGAACGGAGAAAGAGAAATGACTGAAGAGACTGAGAAGAAGACTGTGCGCGGTCGTGCCAAAAGCAGGGTGGGGGTTGTTACGAGCAACAAGATGCAGAAGACGGTTGTTGTTCGTGTGCAGCGTCGAGTGCTTCATCCGAAATATGGTAAGTATGTTTTGCGCGCAGTCAAATATAAGGCGCATGTTGAATCTCACGATCCCAAAAATCCGACGATTAATCAGGGAGACGTGGTGCGCATTGTTGAGACGCGTCCTCTCTCAAAGGATAAGTTTTGGCGTGTGGCCGAAGTTGTTCGGCAGGCCCCTTAGTCCTGATTTTGGTTCTCCTGTTTTTGCCCGAATGAGGGGCAGCGGGTGTGGGATGGCCTCTTAGGAAGAGGTGTGTCCTGATGAAGCGAGGTTTTCAATGATTCAGATGTCCACAGAGATGAATGTGGCTGATAATTCGGGCGCCAAGCGTGTTGCCTGTATTAAAGTTTTGGGTGGCTCCAAACGTAAGTATGCGTCTATCGGCGATGTTGTTGTGGTTGCTGTCAAGGAGGCCATTCCCAATGCTAAGGTGAAGAAGGGCGATGTTGCTCGCGCGGTGATTGTGCGCACTGCCAAGGAGATCGCTCGCCCGGATGGCAGCTATATTCGTTTTGACGGTAATGCTGCGGTTTTGGTCAATAAAGATCATGATCCGATTGGCACCCGTATCTTTGGGCCGGTGGCGCGTGAATTGCGAGCCAAGAAGTTCATGAAGATTATCTCCTTGGCGCCCGAAGTTCTCTAATTTTGAAGGATTTGTGTCTTAATTGTTTTTAAGACCGAGACGAAAAAGGCAGGCGTGTCATGCAAATCAAGAAGGGCGACACAGTGCAGTTGATGAAGGGCAAGGAGGCTGCCCAGCAGCGCGGAACGGATAAAAAGCCGCGTGGCAAAGTTTTGGAGGTTCTTTGCGACAAGCAGCGCATTCGTGTCGAAGGATTACGTCTTGTGACAAGGCATCTCAAAGCAGGGCGGAGTCAGCAAAATCAGGCGGGTGGGCGCATCGAAAAGGTGGGCTCGATCGCATTGGCAAATGTTCAGCTCGTTTGTCCGCATTGCGACAAGCCGACGCGCATTGGTGCGCGTAAGGTCGAGATGGGCGGTGACAAAGGTATGAAAAATGCCCGTTTCTGCAAGAAATGCAAAGAGCTGATTGATCGCTGATTTTTATGCGATTTGTTGGGATGATATGAGCTCAGTGTTGTTAATGGGAAAATGCTGAGTGAATTGACTGATCGGCGAGATTTGAGTCTCTCCGAAGCAGGAGTTTGAATATGGCAGATGCAAAGAAGGCCGGCGTGAAGTCGCAGGCAAAGGGAAATAACCCCAAGGCTGAAGGTAAAGGAAAGTCGAAGAAGGGCGATCTCGGTTACGAACTTGCGCCAGATGGTAATCCAGATCAGAAGAAAGGTCCTTCGCGCCTTCGCGTTCGCTATCAAAAAGAGATTTTGCCTGCGCTGATGAAGGAGTTAGGACTGCAGAATCCCATGGAAGTCCCGCGAGTGACTAAAGTTGTCGTCAATATGGGGCTTGGTGAGGCAATTGCCAATCCTAAACTCCTCGATGCATCGATGTTGCAGTTGGCGGCTATCACTGGCCAGAAGCCAGTTATTACCCGGGCTCGCAAGGCTATTTCAAACTTCAAATTGCGCGAAGGCCAGCAGATTGGTGCGATGGTGACATTGCGTCATGATCGGGCTTGGGAGTTTTTGGATCGACTCATCAGCGTTGCTTTGCCGCGCGTTCGTGACTTTAAGGGCGTTTCTCCGCGCGCCTTTGATGGACGAGGTAATTACACTTTGGGTGTGCGCGAGCAGATCATCTTCCCCGAGATCAATTACGATGAGATTGAAAAGCTTAAAGGCTTGAATATCAGCATCGTGACATCTGCGAAGAATGACGAGCACGGGCGAGCCCTGCTTCGTGCCGTGGGAATGCCCTTCCGCAATTGATCTGGGCCGCTTCGGGCGGTTTTCAAATCAGTTAGGCTTTTGGAAGATGGCCTCCGTGAAGAGTTTTGCGGGACCGTCGCTTAGGATTATTCGATCGTCCAAGTTTAGAGGACGTTAGAGAGAGACAAAGATGGCAAAACTTTCAAAAATCGCCCAGGCAAAGCGCAAGCCCAAGTTTAGCGTGCGCAAATATAATCGCTGCCCGTTGTGTGGTCGTCCGCATGCCTATTTGCGCAAGTTTCAGATGTGCCGCATCTGTTTCCGCGACCGCGCCTTGAGTGGAGAGATTACCGGAACGATTAAGTCCTCCTGGTAGGCCAGCGAGGAAATACCTGAGGAATTGTTTTCGAGCAATTGCTCGGAGCATTTTCAATTTCTGAACGAGGAAAAAACGATGTCGATGACTGATCCCATTGGGGACATGCTCACCAGAATCCGGAATGCCGCGCGCGCAGGTCATGAGAAGGTGGTCATTCCCGGCTCGATCATGAAGGAAAGTATCGCCAAGGTACTGAAAGAAGAGGGCTTCATTCAGGATGTGGTGATTCGTCGTGAAGAGAAAAAAAGCGGCGAGATTGTCATTGTTCTTAAATATGGTCCTTCTCGCGCATCGGCGATTACGGATATTCGCAGGGTGAGTCGTCCTGGTCTTCGCAAATATGTCCCGTCGGCGGAGATTCCTCGAGTTTTGAATGGGATGGGAGTCGCCATCTTGTCGACTTCTCGGGGGATTCTTGTTGATCGCGAGTGCCGCAAACAGAATGTTGGCGGCGAGTTGATCTGCACCGTCTACTAAGCGCGGATGGCCTTGGATATAAGGTTGGCTCGCGTTCATATGCGCAAATAAAATGCGCAGTTCATGAAGAGGTCGAAGATGTCTCGAATTGGCAAGTTGCCGATCCAAATTCCCGACAAGGTCAAGGTGAACGTCGGCATGTCGGATGTCGTGATCGAGGGCCCGAAGGGCAAACTCACCGTTCCCTATAATAAAGCACTGATGGATGTCAGCGAGAGAGATGGTCATATTGAAGTTAAGCGTGCCAATGATGGTATTGAGGCTCGTTCGCTTCATGGCCTGACAAGAACGTTGCTTTCCAATGCCATCAAGGGAGTGACAGTTGGCTTTGAGGATGTCCTTGAGATCAACGGCGTTGGTTACCGCGCTGAGCTTAAGGGTAATGTCTTGACGCTTAATCTTGGGTATTCTCATCCCATTGATTTTTCTCTGCCTGCGGGAATTCAATGTGAAGTTGATAAGCAAACACGCGTTGTCATTCGCGGGATTGATAAGGCCTTGGTCGGACAGACAGCGGCGAAAATTCGCGACTTTAAGAAGACGGAGCCTTATAAGGGCAAGGGTGTTAAATACGCGGGTGAGCAGCCTCGCCGCAAAGTCGGCAAGCAGGGAGTTGCTTAAGCTGGCGTTATTTTTTTTCTCATCGAGCACATTCCGAATATTTGGGTGTTCGAAGGAGTTTTTGGTCATGACGACAAAATCGACAGATAAGTGGTTGAAGCGCAAGGCGCGCATTCGCAAAAAAGTTTTTGGTTCGCCGGATCGCCCCCGCCTGACGGTTTATAAAAGTGCGAAGCACACTTATGCCCAGGTGATCGATGATTTTTCAGGGACAACGCTGGCCAGTGCTAGCGATCTCGATAAATCCCTGAGGGAGTCGCTCAAGGAAGAGAAGATCAAGAAGACGGATATCGCTTCAAAGGTTGGTGCGCTTGTCGCACAGCGTTGCCTGGAGAAGCAGATTAAAACCGTTGTCTTTGATCGCAATGGTTATCCTTATCACGGACGGATTTCGGCGGTCGCCGATGCCGCGCGTAAGGCCGGTTTGGAGTTTTAAGCCTCAGATCCTGAAGGATCGCCTCGGTTTGTCCGGTGCGCGTTCAGGCAAGGAGATTGATTTTGGAAAACCTGATTAATCCGAATGATTTGGAGTTGACCGACCGCGTGGTTCACATCAACCGCGTTGCCAAAGTGGTAAAAGGTGGCCGCAGATTTTCGTTCTCGGCGCTTGTGGTTGTTGGCGATGGCGCCGGTCATGTCGGCATTGGTCTTGGCAAGGCCAATGAGGTTCCCGAGGCGATTCGTAAGGGCGGCGAGCAGGCGAAAAAGAATCTGTTCACAGTGCCACTCGAAGGCAGCACGATTCCCCATGAAGTGCTCGGACATTTTGGTTCGGGGCGTGTGTTGCTCAAGCCGGCCTTTGAAGGAACGGGCGTGATCGCGGGTGGTGCAGTGCGCGCAGTCATTGAGGCTGCCGGAATTCGCGACATTCTCACCAAGTGCCAAGGAAGCCGTAATCCACACAATGTGGTTAAGGCTGTTGTCGCGGGACTCAAATCGCTTAAGAGTCGTGAGTCAGTTGCAGCCATGCGTGGGTGCAATGTTCAAGAGCTGCAGGGCTAAGCCTCAACAGCAGCACGAAGGAGTCAGTCGATGCCAGGTATTAAGGTAAAGCTCGTTCGCAGCCGCGCAGGACGCTCGCACGATCAATTGGCCACCCTCAAGGGGCTTGGTCTTTATCGGATGAACCAGGAGAGGATTCTTCCCGACACGCCAGCCACCATTGGTATGTGTAAAAAGCTGCAGCACCTGATCGAATGGGAAAAGGTTGCGGAAGAGCCCACTCAGTCCTAATCAAGCGCCGTGTGTCTTTGTGGACAGTCCTTGGTAAATCAATGCTGAGGATTGTCCACTTGGTTGAATGCGGTGATGGATTATCTCTCGGCGGGCGATTTTAAGCCTCGCTAGTCATCAGAGAGTTTGGAGAACACGATGTATTCGCTTTCAAATTTAAAGGCTCCGAAGGGTTCCCGCCATTCCAAGAAGCGTGTGGGGCGTGGCCAGGGTTCGGGTTGGGGTAAAACTGCAGGCCGCGGTGGTAAGGGCCAGAAAGCCCGCACAGGCAATATGGGGTTTGAAGGCTTTGAAGGTGGCCAGATGCCCATGCAGCGCCGCTTTCCCAAGTTTGGCTTTTTCAACCCATTTCGTCGTGAATGGGCTGAGGTCAATCTCTGCACTTTGGATCGTTGCTTTGAGGCTGGCGACAAGGTCGATCCGGAAATTCTTCGCAGCCGGGGACTGGTTAAGGACCTCAAGGGTGGAATCAAGATCTTGGCGCGCGGCGAGTTGACCAAGGCCCTGAACTTGAGTGTCCATCGCATTAGCGAGGCAGCCAAGGCTGCTGTTGAAAAGGCCGGGGGAACGGTTGAGCTTATCGCCGACAAGGAACTCAACCTGCCCAAGCGGGGCGAAGGGTATCGCTTCCGCAAGGCCGCATCCCACAAGAAGGCCTGATCTAGGTCTACAGAAATTCAGAAGCGCGTTCGCTCAGCAAAACCAGAGATAGAACTGGAATAAGGACGAGCGCGCTCTTTTTTCTGTCAAAAGCGCCGAGAGGAATTGAGCGCCGTTTTCGCGCGATTTAGGCGTGCGAAAGATGGGTTCCAAGGAGGTTTCTTTGCTCGTTCGTGGCATTGCCAACATGTTCCGCATCGCGGAACTCAGAAAACGCCTGTTCTTCACCTTTGGTCTGCTCGCTGTTTATCGTCTAGGCATTTTCGTGACGACACCCGGCGTCGACCGGCAGGCAATGAAGAGCTATCTGGAGTCTGCGGGCGGTCTTTTGTCGCTTTTCAACCTCTTCTCTGGTGGCGCTCTTGAGCAGTTGTCGATTTTCGCTCTCGGAATTATACCTTATATTTCTGCGAGCATTATTATGCAGTTGCTCGCTGTCGTGATTCCCGCGATTGAAAAGCTCCAGAAAGAAGGTGAGCTTGGCCGTCGTAAAATTACCCAATACACGCGCTATGGGACGATCCTGCTCTCAGTGATTCAAGGCTTCAGTATTGCTTTTTATTTGGAGAGTATTGGTAAAGGCACTGATCCGGCCATGGGTGGCATGGGATTGGGCCTTGAGGTCGTTCATACGCCTGGCTGGGGATTTCGACTCCTCACCGTCTTGACGCTGACGGCAGGCACTGCCTTCATTATGTGGCTCGGCGAGCAAATTACCGAGCGTGGTATTGGAAATGGCATTTCGCTCATCATTTTTGCGGGTATTGTCGCGCGTCTTCCAGATGCTGTTGTGCAGACATTTATGCAGTTCCGCAGTGGTAATGAAGAGCTGAATCCAACCAAGATGTTAATCTTGGGCGTGTTGATGATCGCAACGATTGCCGTTATTGTTTTCTTTGAGCGCGGTCAGCGACGTATTCCAGTGCAATACGCCAAGCGTGTCGTCGGTAGAAAAATTTATGGCGGACAATCTACCCATCTGCCGCTCAAGGTGAATACTTCTGGTGTTATTCCGCCGATTTTTGCTTCGTCGATTCTCATGTTTCCGGCGACAGTTGGCTCGTGGATTCCTCCGTTGCAGAAAGTGTCAGAAGTGCTTGATCAGGGCGGCTGGATCTATAATTCGCTCTACGTCGCACTGATTATCTTCTTTGCTTATTTCTATACGGCGGTGACTTTTAATCCAGTGGATGTTGCCGATAATATGAAGAAGCATGGGGGCTATATCCCTGGCATTCGTCCGGGCAAGAAGACTGCGGAATACATTGACAAGGTTTTAACGCGGATTACTTGTGGTGGCGCTCTTTATTTGTCGGTTGTTTGTGTTTTGCCGACAATTATTATGAATTACTTCAGCGTCCCCTTCTATTTTGGTGGCACGAGTTTGCTTATTGTCGTGGGCGTGGCGCTCGATACAGTTCAGCAAATCGAAGGTCACCTGATCACGCGCAATTATGAGGGATTCACTGGTCCTCGAGGCCCACGTATTCGCGGTCGCTCGACGCGGATGGCGGCATGATGTGATGGAAATTGGTACTCGGTGCTTGTTTTAAAGGGACGAAGTACCAACATTTGTAGAGATTTACTTTCTTTGGGCGGCGTGTGTCGTCTTTTTAGAATGAGGTCGAGATGAACCTAATCTTGTTGGGACCTCCTGCTGCGGGTAAGGGCACTCAGGCTCAATGGATTTTGCGCGATTTCGATGTCGTGCATGTGTCGACAGGTGACATGCTGCGCAAGGCCATCGCCGATGGCACGGAGCTCGGCAAGCTGGCTAAGCCGCTCTTGGATGCGGGCAAGTTGGTGCCGGATGAGATTGTCAACGGCATCATTCAGGAGTGGCTCAAGGCTGCTGACCCAGGCAAGGGTATCGTTTTTGACGGATTCCCGCGCACGGTTGCTCAGGCCAAGGCCCTTGATGAGATGATGGCAGCGGTTGGTCGACGCATCGATGCGGTTCTCTCCATCCAGGTGACTGAAGCCACAGTGGTCGAGCGTATTGGTGGCCGTTGGAGCTGTCCCAAAGATGGCGCGGTCTATCATGCGACAAACCGTCCCCCGCGCGAGACTGGTAAGTGTGATCGTTGTGGCGAGGCCCTCATTCAGCGTGATGACGACAAGCCCGAGAAGATCGTTGAGCGTTATCGCCAGTATCTGGAGAAGACGATGCCGCTCGCTGATTACTACGCATCCAAGGGGTGTCTGCTCACTCTCGATGGCACACGCGACGCACAGGTCGTCTATGACGAGTTGACCGCAGCCCTCAAAGCGATTTGAGCGCGATCTCTGGGCGAGCCAGAGGCTGTTCCCAAAAGAGGTGTTGGGGTTACGACACGAGAGAGACGTCAATCGCTTGCAAAGAGCGTGGTTGAAATTTTGAGGAGAGCGCTTGCAATGCGGTTGGTTTTTTGCTAGAGGCGCGCGGCTTTTTTGCCCACAGAGGAAGAACGCGAGAGCTCATGCCTAAAGACGATTCGATAGAGGTAGAGGGAACGGTTATTGAGCCGCTTCCCAATGCGATGTTTCGGGTGGAACTGAGCAATGGGCACAAGGTGCTCGCTCACATCAGCGGCAAGATGCGGATGCACTTCATTCGTATCCTGCCTGGCGACAAGGTGAAGTTGGAGTTGTCGCCTTACGATTTGACGCGCGGTCGCATTACCTATCGCGCCAAATGACAACCCTCCGACGCGGTTGTTCGCGCAAGGGTGGTTTGAATTGTTTTTGTCGTCCGGAGAGGACGATTTGGAGTGTAAAGTCATGAAGGTGAGAGCGTCGATCAAGAAAGTCTGTGAAAAGTGCAAGATTATCCGCCGGCGTGGCGTCGTCCGGGTGATTTGCAAGGCCAACCCTCGCCATAAGCAGCGTCAGGGGTAATCATTTTAAGGCGCCCATCGCCTTTTATAAGGAGTATCAAGAGTCATGGCACGTATCAGTGGCGTCGATTTGCCGCGCGACAAAAAGATTGGAATTGCGCTGACTTATATTTTCGGGATTGGCCGCACCTCGGCTTCAAAGATTTGCGAGAGTGCCAATGTCTCGGCTGAGACGCGGGCGAATGCCCTCTCGGAAGAGGAGTTGCGTCGCATTCGTGAGGTGATTGATTCCGGCTATAAGGTCGAAGGCGATTTGCGACGAGAGATTTCTATGAATATCAAGCGGCTCATGGATCTCGGTTGTTATCGCGGATTGCGTCATCGCCGCGGTTTGCCTGTTCGCGGTCAGCGTACGCATACCAATGCCCGGACACGCAAGGGGCCTAAGCGTGGTGTGGCTCGCAAGGGCGGGCGCTGAGGCGTCATAATTGTTGGGTTCAATCTCGCGGCGAATGTGTCGCGGGGTGTCCTGATCACGTCGCGCCTCTTGTAGGGGGTGCGCAATTTCATGAGGCAGCACATGGTTGACGAGAAGAAGGAAGCGACAAAGCCCGCGGAGTCAGGGCCTTCCATCCCTAATTTGGATGCCGCGCCTGTCATTACCGCATCGGCGGTCACGCCCAAAAAGGGTAAGAAGCGCCAGAAGAAAAATATTCTCAATGGCGTTGTTCATATTCAGAGTTCTTTTAATAACACGATCATCACGATCTCTGACGTGTCTGGGAATGTCATTTCTTGGTCCACGTCTGGCGCGCGTGGTTTCCGTGGCTCGCGTAAGTCCACGCCTTTCGCGGCTCAGGTCGCTGCGGGTGATGCTGCGGCCAAGGCCATGGAGCATGGGCTGCGCAATGTTGTCGTTCTCGTCAAGGGACCGGGATCTGGTCGTGAGTCGGCGTTGCGTGCGCTGTCAGCGGCAGGACTCAAGATCACGCTCGTTCGCGATGTGACCCCCATTCCCCATAATGGCTGCCGTCCTCCCAAGCGGCGTCGCGTCTGATTCCTTTTTCTTCAAGAAAACGGGCCGTCCCGCGCTTTTATGGCTTTCGAGGACGGCCGCTTTTTTGTGCGAGGAGTGAAACCTTGGCTCGTTATACTGAAAGCGCCTGCCGTATTTGCCGGCGCGAAAACCTCAAGATGTATTTGAAGGGTGATCGTTGTTATACCGACAAGTGCGCTATTGAACGCCGCCCTTATCCCCCCGGTCAGCATGGGCAGGGACGTACAAAATTCAGCGAATATGGCGTGCAGTTGCGTGAAAAACAGAAGGTCAAGCGTATGTATGGCCTTTTGGAAAAACAATTTGGTCTTTTTTATGCGCGTGCTGCTGCCAAAAAAGGCAAGCCTGGTGAGAATCTGCTTCAGGCTCTCGAATTGCGACTGGATAACGTCGTTTTCCGCGCTGGTTTTGCCGATACGCGCAGCGAGGCGCGCCAGATGGTTCGCCACGGCCACTTTGTGGTGAACGGTCATCGCGTCAACATCCCCTCCTATAAGGTGAACATGGGTGATGTGATCGAAGTGCGTGAAAAGAGCCGTAAGATCGTTCGCATCGCGGAAGCGTTGGAGACGGTCGATCGTCGCGGCATTCCCGCTTGGATTGAGACTGACAAGAAGGCGTTCAAGGCGACAATCAAGACGCTGCCGACGCGCGAAGATATCACCATGCCGATCAACGAGCAGCTCATTGTCGAGTTGTATTCGAAGTAAGCGTGGTTCGACTTGAGCGGGGTCCGGGGTGGGGGTGCCTGCCTCGGATGTCGCGCTGTTTCGAGCGACGGTGCGCGCCTTGTGGGTGGATTCACGCTTGGCGCGATGGTCGGTCACCCGAGGGTTTGTCCTTGGGGGTGCCTGGCCACCGATGCGCTCTGTCATCTGACTGACCCTCAGGTTCGGGGTGCGCTCCGCACCGAGGATGTCGGGCAGTGCTTTGGGTTTTAGCCCCATCGCCCCCGACGGGAAGGAAGAATCATGGCGGACGCCAACACAGCGAAGAATTGGCGGGATCTGATCAAGCCGCGCGGCCTGTCGATCGATCAGAATTCCCTGACGGACACTTACGGGAAGTTTGTCGCGGAGCCGCTTGAGCGCGGTTTTGGCACGACCATCGGTAACAGCTTGCGGCGCGTGCTGCTCTCGTCGCTTCAGGGAGCGGCCATTACCTCTGTCAAGATCGACGAGGTGGACCACGAGTTCAGCACCATTCCCGAGGTGACCGAGGATGTCACCGACATCATCCTCAACCTCAAGGAAGTCCTCCTTCGGCAGCACTCGGGCGAAACGAAGACGCTTGTCATCGATGTCAAGGGCCCCAAGGAGGTGACAGCTGGCGACATCAAGACCGATCAGGATGTCGAGGTGCTCAATCCCGATCTGCATCTGATGACGCTTGGCGCGCGTGGCCATGTCCGCATGGAGATGACCTGTCGTCGCGGCCGCGGCTATATCCCGGCTGAAAAGAATAAATTGCCGAACAACCCCATCGGCACCATTCCCATCGACGCGCTGTTTTCGCCCATCAAGAAGGTCAACTATCAGGTGACGAACGCCCGCGTCGGTCAGCAGACGGACTACGACAAGCTGACGCTCGAAGTGTGGACGAATGGTTCGGTCGCGCCGACAGACGCGGTCGCCTATGCGGCCAAAATCCTCAAGGAGCAGCTGCAGGTCTTCATCAACTTCGATGAGACCGAGGAGCCAATTGTCGTGCAGCAGCCCGAGGCAGAGGAGAAGCTCAACGAGAACCTCTTCCGTTCGGTTGAGGAGCTGGAGCTGTCGGTCCGCTCGGCCAATTGTCTGCAGCAGGCGAATATCCGCACGATCGGCGATTTGGTGCAGCGCACCGAGACCGAGATGCTCAAGACAAAGAATTTCGGTCGCAAGAGCCTCAAGGAGATCAAGGAGATCCTGGCCGAGATGGGGCTTTCGCTCGGCATGAAGCTCGAACAGTGGCCTCTCAAGACCACCGTCGTCGCTCCGGCGCAGCCGATCATGATGCCTTCGAATCCGTCCGAGGAAGCCTACACCGAAGAGGTGTTTGAGACCGGAGGCGCCGACGAGGTGGATGAGGCGGACGAAGCGGACGAGGAGCTCTGATTCACGGTGTTCGGACCAATCGCTTGTCCGATCCGCCATCGGATGGAGCGCCGTTCGCCACAACATTCAAATCATTAAAGCCAGGAGCGCCTCGGAGGAAGCCGGGGCCTCTCCAAGATGGAAGGCAGGAAACAATGCGTCACGGAATCGTCGGAAGAAAGCTCGGGCGCACGCGCTCGCACTACCACGCGCTGATGGACAACCTGATCGCCTCTTTGCTCAAGCACGAGTCGATCACCACCACGCTGCCCAAGGCCAAGGAGGTCCGCCCCTTGGTTGAGAAGTTGATCACGCTGAGCAAGGACGACTCGGTCCACGCCCGCCGCATGGCCTTCAGGACTGTGCGCCAGAAGGACGTGCTCAAGAAGCTCTTCTCGGACATTGGCCCGCGCATGAAGGATCGCCAGGGTGGTTACACACGCATCGTCAAGACTGGTCTGCGCGCCAGCGACGCGGCACCCATGGCCATCATTCAGCTGGTCGATTACGTCCCCAAGGCCAAGCCCGCGAAGGAAGAGGCGCCCGCCGCCACTCCGGCGACTGAAGAGGCGGCCAAGGAGACGGCTGCCAGCGAGAGCTGATGGCCCTGTCGTCCTTCACGCGACTGAAAGTGTGAACAGGACGCGCGGAACGCGAAAGCTGTCGACCGGATAAACAAGAAGAGCGCGGAATCGAACGCCTTTGGGCGTCATGGTTCCGCGCTTTTTTTGTGCCGAGCTGCCTGCGTTTGCGCCTTTGGGCGGGGAATCGGGCTTTTGCTCTCTTTGTCCCTCCGGCATTCGCCCCTGAAACATCTTCTGTCAGAGACCATTGCCATCGCCTGACAAAGCCTCTCTCCAGACAGTCGCGCGATTGTCCCCCAGTCACCAGAAGCGCTGAAATTGAAATCGAGCTTGTTCAGGCCGCCCCCGGCGCCACTCTAGCTCGCCCCTGTGACATCGTTGATTCGGCTCCCCCGGCCGACATTTTAGATCGCCCCTGTGACATTCACGACGCAGGCCCCTCCTCAGGGAGCGCGCAGCCCGTCTTGGCGAGCTTGCGGCCCGTCTTTGGCAACGCGTCGCCCGCGATGCGTTTTTCTGAAGCGTGTCAGTCCGCGAAGGCGCCTTGTTGGGACCGTTGCCCTAGGATCAGCGCTTGAAACGAGCCACGGCCGTCGAAACGTTGCTCAATCTGCGCCTGACCCAGCCCGCGTCGAGGCTGATGCGTTCGCCACGCCGCTCTGGGGCGGTGAAGAGGAGTTCGGCCATGACTTCCTCGAAGATGGAGCGCAACCCGCGGGCGCCCAGGTCTTTGTCAAAGGCGAATTTGGCGATTTCGCGCAGTGCCGCCTCACTCATCGAGAAGTCGATGTTTTCGCTCGAAAAGAGCTCGCGATACTCGCGGTAGAGGGCGTCCGGCGGTCGGGTGAGGACCTGATAGAGCGCCTCGCGGTCGAGTTTTTCCAATTCGACGATGACCGGCAGGCGGCCGAGCAGTTCGGCGAGCAGGCCATAGTCGCTCAATTCCTCGACGCGCACCGGATCCTCTCTCGGTGGCAAGGCAACGGGGTTGATCGCGCCGCCCATTGAACGCGTCCGCTGACCACCCTCTCGCCCCCGGCGCTCCCGCGCGCCTGCTTCCATCGCGTGCGCCCGCTCCTCGCCGCCCATGACCGCCATCTGTCGCGTTCCTGCCTCCGCGCGCCCGCCGCCAAAGCCAATCGGCCGATGCCGCGCCCTGTGCGCGAAGAGATCGGAGAACGTTCCGGCGCAGATGAAGAGGATGTCCTGCGTGTTGACCTGCACGCTGTCGCCCTTGACCCAGCTTTGAGCCATCGGGAGGTTGAGCTGCACCTTGACCTCGCGCCCTTCGAGCAGCTTGAGCAGCGCCTGTTGCACGCCTTCGCCGCCGATGTCGCGACTGCCCGCGCCCGTGCTTCCGCCTTGGCTGCGCCGCGCGATCTTGTCGATTTCGTCGATGAAGACGATGCCGCGCTCTGCTTCCTCGACCGACTGGTCCGCCTTGGCGAGCAATCCCTCGATCATCGATTCGACGTCTTTGCCGTAGTAACCGGCCTCCGTGTATTCGGTCGCGTCGGCGATGGTGAAGGGGACCTTGAGGATGGCGGCCAGATGTGAGGCAAGGTGCGTTTTGCCGCTGCCCGTCGGCCCGATCAGCAGGATGTTCGACTTCTTGAGCACCGTCGTCCGCCGCCGTCGGCGCAGGGCGCAGCGCTTGAGATGGTTGTAGGCGGCGATGGCCACGGCGCGCCGGGCTGCCTCCTGGCCAATCACATAGCGCCCCAGCTCGTCGTAAATCTGCCGTGGTGTCAAAAGCGGCAGGCCATCCGTTCGCAGCGAAGATTTCATCGAGCCCCCTCGCGTGACCTCTTCAACACGCGTCACGTCCACTTCTGAACGTAAGGCCTCGCGGGGGCGATGGCAGCACAGGGGCAGGCAGGGCCTTGGGCGCGCTGGGGTGGTTCAGAAAAACCGCGCCGCCAGGAGGTCCTGGATGTCGAGGAGGCCAATCGGGCGCCTGTCCGCGTCGATGACCGGCAATTGATCGATGCCCCCCGCTCGCATTCGGGCCGCCGCGTCGCCGACCTTTTCCTCAGCGCGGGCCGTCTTTGGACTGCGCCCCATCACGCTCGACACCGGCGCCGAAAAATCGCGATGTCCATGCTCGATGACGCGCCGCAGGTCGCCGTCGGTGAAGATGCCGCTGAGCCTGCCCTCCGCGTCGACGAGCGAAGCCGCGCCCGGCCGCCCCACGGTGTTTGTCATCACGCGCACCGCCTCGGCGATGGTGGCGCTCTCCCGGAGGATTGGGTTGGCCTCGCCCACGCGCATCAATTCGCCCACGCGCATCATGCTGCGCCCCAGCGCCCCGCCCGGATGGAGCAGCGCGTATTCGTCGGTGCCAAAGGCGCGGTGCTTGAGCGCCGTCATGGCCAGCGCGTCGCACATGGCGTGCATGGCGGCCGTCGAAGTGGTGGGGACCATGCCAAAGGGGCCGGCTTCGTCGTTTTGGCCGATGTCGAGGGCGATGTCGGCCGCGCGCGAGAGCGGTGAATGCGTATCGCCGGTGATGGCGATGATCCGCGTGCCCAGGCGTCTGAGAGAGGGCAAAAGCCGCAGGATTTCCTCGCTGGCGCCGCTGTTTGAGAGCGCGAGCACCACGTCCTGGCCCGTGACGCGCCCGAGATCGCCGTGCGCCGCCTCCGCCGGGTGCAGGTAGAGCGAGGGCATGCCGGTCGAGGCGAGGATGGCCGAGAGGTTTTGCGCGATAAAGCCGGGTTTGCCGATGCCGGTGACGACGATGTGGCCTTCGCAGGAGAGCAGGAGCTCAACGGCTTCGGCCAGACGGGCGTCGATCTTGTCGGCGAGCCGCGCGATGGCGCCTGCTTCTGCCTTGAGGACGGCGCGGGCCTCTTCGATGAGGGTTTCTGGCGTGACGCCGGCGCGCGCGAGCGGGGAAGTCTGAGGGGCGAGTGGGTGTCGGTTGGTCTCGGGCATGGCGGCGGCGCGCTTTAGCAGCTGCCACTTGGGCCTTCAAACAAAGATGCGGGCTTTTGATGGCGCCTTTTGTCCAATCAATGCGCGGTCTGGCGGAATTGGTTGTGAATAATTAGGTTAATGCTGGTTTGGATAGGTTTTGCCCGCCTGTTCGCGCCGGGATTTGTTTTGAATGATTGTTGTTGTTTTTATTGGCGCGGAGCGCCGTTTTTTTTTGATTGCCTGTTTTGAATGATCCCGTGTGAATTGATTCTTTTGATCAACAATAAACCCGAACCCTCCGGGTGTCCCCGAAGTGGGGAGTCAAAAATGGGCGTCAGAATGATGGAATTTTGAATAAATAAACAAATTGCCCGCGACAACAGCGCCCGTTCGGCCGCTTTTTCATGGGGCAAGAAGGCGTTGAACTCCCTGATCCGGGCTGTTAGAGGCCGCCGCGCCGCAAGGCACCCATCCCTTTTTTCCTCGCTCGCTTCATGGCGGCGAATCAGGAGTGTTTCCCCATGAAAGTTCTCATTTCCGATGATTTGGCGCCCGAGTGCGCGGACATCTTCAAAAAAGGCGGCGTCGAGGTCGACACCAAGGTCGGTCTCAAGCCCGAGGAGCTCAAGGCCATCATCGGCGATTACGACGGCCTCGTCGTGCGCAGCGCCACCAAGGTCACCGCCGACATCCTCAGCGCCGCCGACAAGATGAAGGTCATCGGTCGCGCGGGCGCGGGTGTGGACAACATCGATGTCAAGGCCGCCGCCGCCAAGGGCGCCATCGTCATGAACACGCCGGGCGGCAACTCGGTCGCCGTCGCCGAGCTGACTTTGGGCATGATGTTCGCCATGGCCCGCTCGATCCCCCAGGCCACGGCCTCCACCAAGGCCGGCAAGTGGGAGAAGAAGAAATTCAAGGGCCACGAGCTGACCGGCAAGACGCTGGGCATCGTCGGTTACGGTCGCATCGGCCATGAGCTGGCGCGCCGCGCGCAGGGCCTGAGCATGAAGGTCATCGCCTACGACCCGTTCGTCACCGCCGAGCGCGCCGCCGCCGAGAACGTGACGATGATGAGCCTCGACGACGTGGTGGCCGCGGCCGATTTCCTCAGCTTCCACCTGCCGCTCAACGACTCGACGAAGCACATGGTCAACGCCGACATGATCGCCAAAATGAAGAAGGGCGCCTACCTCATCAACTGCGCCCGCGGCGGTGTGGTCGACGAGGCAGCGCTGGCCAAGGCGCTTCAGGATGGCCACCTCGCTGGCGCCGCGCTCGATGTCTTCGAGTCGGGCGACGCGGCCCAGGGCGACAACCCGCTCCTGAACGAGCCCAACTTCATCTGCACCCCGCACTTGGGCGCCTCTTCGGTCGAGGCGCAGGAAAAAGTCGCGCTGCAGATCGCCGAGCAGATGGTCGACTTCCTCGTCAACGGAAACGCCGTCAACGTGGTCAAGGCCTGAAGTCCGCGGCCTGATTCGCGGGGTCGCTGAGCGTTCAATCGCCTTTGGCCCTGCCGGTTTCGCCCTCGCCCCTCGCCGTCTGGCGGGGGGCGTTTTTATGTGCGCCTGTCCCCTCTGTTCGCCCGCCTGGCGCCTTCTCTGCCCTCGCGCCGCTGATTTGTCCGCTTTTCAGAGCGCTTTGGGCCAGTGCCCGAACGCCTCCGCTCCCAGGCCATCGCCATGCCCAACGCCATCTACATTCGCCGCGATCACCCCCAGTCCGACTATGCCGCGCGCCTTTTGCGACAGCGCGCCGGCGCCTTTCTCACAGCCCTCGACCTCCAGGACGTGGAGCTGTCGATTTCGCTCGTCGACGATACGGCCATCGCCCAGCTCAACGCCGAGTGGCGCCACAAGCCCCAGCCGACCGACGTGCTCTCGTTCCCCGCTGGTGAACTGCCGCCCGTCCCCGGTCTGCCGCGCCCTTTGGGCGACGTGGTCATCTCGCTCGACACCGCCCGCCGCCGCGCCCGCGAAGAAGGCGTGACGCTGGCCAGTGAGCTCTCGCGCTACCTCGCGCACGGCCTGCTCCACCTTTTGGGCCACGACCACCAGACGCCCGAAGAGGCGCGCGCCATGTCGCGGGCCGAACAATCGCTCCTCGGCGCGGACGGTCAGGGCATGCTGGCCCAATCGCCGGAACTGGAGGATTAGTCGGGGCCGCTATGCCCCCATCCCGTAGGCGGAAGTGCATAAAATTTTTTGTATGCAGTCGGCCGAGCGGGCGTTTTTTATAGAGCGTTCATGCATAAAGGCGCTGAATTTTTCGCTTGCCAGTCGCGACATTCGAGAGTAGGGGGCGCGCCGCTGAAATGGCCGTCGCCACAGACAAGCGCGCCTTCAGGCGCGAGCGGGAGGCGGTCCCAACAGCGGTTTCGTCGGCGATTTTGTCGCGAACCCTTGAACGCCAAATTGCGCGGCATCCCGCCGCGGATTGAGGAGAAGAACATGAGAAATCTTTTGATCGCTGGTCTGGCCGCGATGAGCCTGATCGCCTTCGGCGCCTGCGGTGGCGA